>CAYSPF010000027.1:0-8410 GCA_964432775.1 uncultured Geobacter sp. | reverse complement strand
AACTGCCGAAGAGAGTGTAGTTATCCGGGCATAATCGCCCATAGTGAGATAATTATGCCCGTCTTTGGCAATCAAAGACGGGTTTTTTTGTCCGCCGCGGGATAACCGGGCGGCGTGGGTGAACAGCCACAGACAGGAGCTTTATGTAACAACGCACATTTTAAAAGAACCTAACTCCGATAAAGGCAAAACTGGGGTAATCCAGTGACGCAAAGCCACGGGTCCGTGACGTCTCCCAAGAGATACGTCGGCGGACAGCCGGGTTACCGAAGAGCTTGCGGAGTCAGGCGCGCGTACATCCACAAGATGTCCGAATAATGAAACGTCCATCTCCGCAGTTGAGATGGACGTTTTTTGTTTCCGGGTGTTTTCCCCGTTTCACGGCAATCCGGCATAATCGCGAACATTCACAACCAACCGCACAACAACACACCACAAGGAGGAAAAACAACATGAAGAAACTATTGGCAATCGCAGCAGCAGCAGCAGCAATCGTCGCAATGGCGGGGACGGCAATGGCAGCCACAGCAAACCTATCAGTCACCGCATCAATAGCAAATGCGTGTTCCGTTACCGGTGGGACACTCGCTTTCGGTGCATTAAATACCCTCACTGCTCCGCTGGTAACGGCGACTTCGTCAGGGGTATCTATCACCTGTACAAAGGGAGATGCCTACACCGTAGCAATCGACAATGGAACTCATGAGTCAGGCAGCCAAGCCTTTCTGAAACACGCTACCCTTGCCGACACCATCCCCTACTCGGTCACCGTTCCCACCGTCTCCGCCGGCACCGGCGCGGCGCAGCCCATTACACTCACAGGAGAAATTGCAGCAACGACATACGCTACTGCATCCGCCGGGAATTACTCCGACACAATGGTCATAACCGTCACCCCGTAGAGGTTTTCCACTCAACTTGCCGGGGGGGCTACCCGACATGCCCCCCCGGCATCAGAACGCCAGCACTTTCCAGCAGATGGGATTCCGATGGCACTATTGAAAGCATTCATAATCGCCGGACTCATCCTGGCGATAGCCGGAACGGGACATGCCGCGCCCGCCATGGGGAACCTCGCCGTGTCCGCGTACATAACCGGCACGGGCTTCTGCATTGTCAGAAATACCCAGAACATAGCCTTCGGCGCCCTTAACCCCCTTAACCCGGTGGATGTTCAGGCAACCGGAAGCGTCGGCGTCAGATGTCTCGGTTTCGGAAGCACGTTTACAGTCGGAGTGACACAGGTGACGCCATCCCCCCTCCTCATGACGAGCGGCCCCAACACGATTCTTTATACACTGGAACTCCCCACGAGCGCCACAAGGACGACAGGGGGGATACTAGTCGATCTAACCATCCCTATTAAGGGGAATGTCCAGGGAAGCGACTATAAATTTGCACCCGCCGGCTCTTACTCGGATACCGTAACGCTGCAGATAACCCCATAGTACAATTCTGTTTACATCGTACCGGCAAATGTATACCATGCCGACGCGCTTGCCCGAACATTACGGGCAACACCAGAGTTGAACCGCTCCCGGACCATCCTACCATTGACAGCAGGAGACAGAGAAGATGGACAGTCACGATATATGCCGCCTTGCACCGATGGTATCCCCGCGGACGCTGCTCAGCGCCGCACTTCTCTTTCTCATTGCTTTCCCTTCAGCGGGCTATCCGGGACAGTGGCGCGTGGCGCCGGCACGGGTTTTTTTCGACCGGGCAGCAAAAAGCACCGTCATCACCGTGGTGAACGAGGGTGAAGAAAAGATCCACCTCCAGGGCAAGGCGCTCGAGTGGACTCAGGACAAGGACGGGAAAGACGTCTATCAGGAATCGAAGGATCTGCTTTTCTTCCCAAGAATCCTGATGATCGACAAGGGGGAGCAGAAGATAATCCGTGCCGGGATAAAGGCGCCTGCGACCGCGCAGGAGAAGACTTTCCGGTTGTTCATCGAAGAGATCCCCCAGCCGAAAAAGAACACGTCGGACGGTACTCAGTTGACGGTGGCGGTCCGGTTCGGCGTTCCCGTGTTCGTCAAGCCCCTGAAGGAGGAACTCGGCGGGGAAGTGGTGTCCGCGGCGCTGGAAAAGGGGACCTTCGGCGCTCGGGTAAAGAATACCGGCAATGTTCATTTCAGGATCACCGAAATATCCGTGAAGGGCAGGAACGGCAAAGGTGAAGAGACCTTCGCGGCCAATCTGGACGGCTGGTACCTGCTGGCCGGAGTCGCCCGTGACTATTCGACACCAATCCCTCCGGAGAAATGCGCTCTCACCGAACAACTGGATATCACGGTATCAACAGATACGAAAATCTCTCTGAATAGGCATCTGAATGTGGAAAAGGCCCAGTGCAGGCCCTAGTTATCGACTAATATGCGGCAACGTCGAAGCACGGCTGTCCCGTATCCGCTGGTCGCTCTTTCTTGTTTTGTTTCTCATTCCCGCCCTGTTGTTTTTCCACCCCATCCCGGCGGCTGCCGAGCAACTCATCGTCAGGATAATCCTCAACCAGGAAGACAAGGGCGATTTTTTCATCAATCGCACGAAAAATGGCGATTACATGGTAAAGGCGGAAGACCTGAAGACCTTGGGCTTCAGCTCTCCAGTCGGAGAGACCTCGACCCTGGAAGGGGAATCGTACCTGTCGCTGGGCTCGATGAAGGGGTTGGAATACAGCTTCAGCGAGGAAAACCTTCTACTAAAGCTCACCGTGAAGCCGTCCCTGCTCGGAAAGGAGACCATCGATTTCCTTCCCAAGCAGATTCAGAAGATATATTACCCCCGGGATACAGGCGCGTTTCTCAATTATGGGGCCGACTACGCAGCCGGGGACGGGTTTTCCTTCACCAGTTTCAATCTCACCAACCAACTGGGGGTCCGGACGGGCGACATCCTGTTCCTCTCCGACTCCGTCTTTACCAAGGACCAGACCCAAGAGCGATTCATTCGGTTGCAGAGCAGCCTCACCTACGACGACCGGAAAGGGCTCAGACGATTCGTCGCCGGTGATTTCTTTGCCTCATCGGGCGACCTCGGCAGCAGTCTGAATATGGGTGGAATCAGTTTCGCCAAGGTCTACCGTATCGATCCGTATTTCATCAATTACCCGACGCTGGGCCTCACCGGCCAGGTGGCTTTGCCGTCGGAAGCGAAGATCTACCTGAACGGGATGCTGATGAAGACGGAACGATTTTCACCAGGGGAATTCGAACTGCGCAATATCACGCCCTACGGTGCGGCCGGTGTCGTTGATGTCGTTCTCAAGGACGCATTCGGCAGGGAGCAAAGGCTGAACTATCCCTTTTATTTCTCTGATTCCCTGCTCCTGAAGAAAGGTTTGCATGAATACAGCTATAATCTCGGCTTCACGCGTGAACAATTCGGCACCCTGAGCAACCGTTATTCCGACGTGGCTTTCTCCGCTTTTCACCGTTACGGCGTCAATGATTCCGTCACACTCGGTTTCCGGGCGGAGGCGAAGAACAATATATACAACCTCGGGCCTCAGCTGACATTCATCGCGGGTCATGCGGGGTTATTTTCCCTGTCGCTGGCGGGCAGTACGGGCAGAAGCTCCACTACGGGGGGCGCGGGCATGGCCACATACACGTTCCAGGGATTGCAAGCCGGTGTAAGGCTTTCCCTGACCGGATATACCAGGAAGTATGCGGTCGTCTCTCCCGGATCGGAAATCGACAGGACGAAATATGCCGCGAGTTTCGGGGCGAATTATACCGACCGCCTGCTGGGTACACTGTCAGTTGACTACACTACCATCAGGAAATACGTGGGCCAGGACAGAAACGCCGGCACGGTCAGCTATACCCGCAACATCACGGGCCAATCTTCCATTACCGCCACGTACAGAAGGCTCAGGGAAAGCGGTTCGTCCAACGAGTTCTTCGTCACGCTCAATTACACCCCGAAACCGAATCTCTTCGTTTCTGCCGGGTACGAATCAACAAAAGACAGCCGGAACGCGGTGGTATCGATCCAGAAAAACGTGCCGGTCGGTGAAGGTTTCGGCTACCAGGCCGTTCTGAAGAGATCGGAGGCCGGAGGTCACACGACCTATACGGCCGCCCCCTCCCTGCAGTATAACGGACGCTACGGCATATATCAGGGTTATTACACGAGCCAGACCAGCGACGGCACGACGACCGGACAGTACCACCTGTCCGCCTCCGGAGCGCTCGTATACGTCGGCAACACCTTCGGCGCAACACGCCCCGTGTATGATAGTTTCGGCCTTGTAAAGGTGGGCAGGATGGAAGGGATAAAAGTCCTGCTCAATTCCCAGGAGATCGGCGCAACCGACTCCTCGGGCAAGCTCTTTGTCCCGAACCTGGGGTCTTACTATCAGAATCAGGTGGCGATCCAGGACAAGGATATTCCAATGGATTACTATCTTTCCAACGTGGTGAAGCTCGTCTCCCCCCCGTTGCGGAGCGGGTCGTGCATCCCGTTCGTGGCAAAAAAACTGCAGCCGATATCGGGGAGTCTTGCAATGAGGGTCAACGGCGAACTCAAGCCTGTCGAATTCCATGAAATCAGCCTTACGGTCAATGACAGGAACATTACCTTTCCAACCGGTACCGGCGGGGAATTCGACATAGACCTGAGCCAGTCGGAGGAGCTTAAAAGATCCCTGGAAATCGAAGAGAGCGGCTGCGCGGCCATCTCAAGCGAAACAGATGGTCTTATCAGACCCGGCCTTTATCGGGCAGCTGTCACTATTGAAGGAAAGCGGCGTGTCTTCAGCCTGACCATCCCCGAATCGTCGGTCCCGATAATCGATCTGGGCCGGATTGTAATCGAGACGTCACCCTGATCATGCTTTCTATCCCGCATAGTACAAGGAGGATACAATCATGAAGCATATCTTGAGGGTTCTCCCGACCTTTTTTCTGTTTCTTCTATCCGTCAATGCCCACGCATTTCACTGCACAGCAACAACGACACCCGTAAGTTTCGTCGGCTATGACGTTTTTTCTTCCTACCCCCTCGACTCTACCGGGTCCATCACCATCTTCTGCAATAATCCCGAAAAAAAAGCCATGCCGGTTACGGTCTCCATAAGCAGCGGCGCTGCCGGCAGCTTCAACCCACGACAGATGCAACGCGCAGGGAGCGGAGACCGTATGAACTATTACCTTTTCACGGATCCCTCAAGGACGACCATATGGGGAGACGGCAGCGGGGGCAGTTCTATTTTCAGGAGGACAATAGATAGGGAGACCCCCGTGCATGCGACCGTGTACGGCAGAGTTCCGGCGAGGCAAAACCTGAGGGCAGGAGCATACCACGACTCTCTGGTGGTCACCGTGCTATGGTAAGGTAGAGGAAAATATCACATCTCCACGAAGTAATTGGTCCAGGCTTCATGGATCGCTTCTTTGGTAAGCTCGGGGGGACGCCGGTAGTAGCGGGCGCTGACGATAACCTGTTCGATTATGTCCCGTGGATGGCATGCGTTCAGCTTGATGTTGTCTTTGCGATAAAAGTTGTTCATAAGGTAATTGAAAGAATCCAGGTTGAACTCGATATCGTGGAGTTTGCAGAGCATTCGGAAGATCGCCTCATATTCCCGCTCCGAGGGATGGTCAATCTTGATTTTGTAGGGAATTCTCCGCAGGAACGCCTCATCCACAAGCTGCTTCGGCTCAATGTTGGTGGAAAAAATGATCAGCATGTCAAAGGGAATGGAGAATTTCATACCCGTATGCAGTGTCATGAAGTCCACCCTCCGGTCCAGGGGAACAATCCAGCGGTTGAGGAAGTTCTGGGGTTCAACCTGCTGCCTGCCGAAGTCATCCGCAATAAAGATGCCGTTGTTGGCCTTCATCTGGAGAGAGGCCTCGTAGTACTTGGAAATGGAGTTGAAGTCCAGGTCGAGCATCCGCAGGGTCAACTCGCCGCCGGTTATCACCACCGGTCTCTTGACCTGGATCCACCGCTTGTCCACTGAATCTTCATCGTCCGAACGGACCGGAATATGATTGACTGGATCAAAAACGGTGATAATCTCTCCGCCGACGGTCAGCGCATAGGGAATATAAATCGTATCCGGAAGGAGCCTGCTGATGGTTTCAGCTATTGCCGTCTTTCCGTTGCCCGGGGGACCGTAGATGAACATCGACTTTCCGGAGCTGATTGCCGGCCCGAGCCGCTTCAGTACGGATTCATTGAGAATCAGGTGCGAGAAGGCCTTTTTCACCCCTTCTTCGCTGATGATGGTGCTCTTGATGGTCTGAGTCTCCACCATGAGGCGATACTCATCCAGCGAAACAGGGGCCGGCCCCACGTATCGGCACAGGTCGAGCAGCTCCGCGGCGCGATTCTTGCCCGGTTCGGTGATCTTGAAGGTATACGTTACCGCCGCATATCCGGTCCCCCCCTTCACATCAATAAACTTCTCCCTCCGCAAACTCTCCATAGCCGTTTCCACCACGGACAGGGAAAGCTTGATCCGTTCGGCAAGCTCGGAGATCATGAATTCTCCCATGAACAGGATGTGTTTCATGAGCAGGTCCGCAATCTGGGAAGCATCAAGCCCGGTGTCGGCGATTGTCATGGGAATGGGAGGATTTCTGCGGAAGAACTTCTCCAGCGTCTCCTCATCGAGATAGCCGAGGGCAATCAGGTTCTGGCCGACCCGTCCACCGTGGTTCTTCTGTCTCTCCAGAGCCCTCTCCAGCTTTTCCGAGGTTATGATGCCCTCTTTGACAAGCTTTTCCCCCAGTTGGCTCATCATCTTTCAGCTCCTCGTGTCGTTTCGGCACGCAAGAAGGACTGCGAGGCATTACCGTATCATCCGTAGGGGCAAACCTTGTGTTTGCCCTTCCCTTGGGCGATCACAATGTGGAAAAAGCCAGGAAGCACGGGGTAGAGGTCGTTTCCCCCACCATGGGCGAGCAATCCCATGCAATCAGTCTTGCCGACTTCCATTACTCCGAATCCGACGAGCTGCTTTGCTGTCCCATGGGCCAAACGCCGCAACGGGTCAAAACCGGCAAGAATGGCGGGAAGATCGTTCACTTCGACAAGGCAACCTGTGACCTGTGCCCCCGGCAATCCGACTGTCCGGTAAAACGGGTCAAGCAGAGCGCAACCATCAGTTATGACGCCAAGGCCCTTCGGCTCGCCCGGCGACGGTCACAGGAGAAGACTGCGGCATTCCGTGAAGCCTATCGCTATCGCTCAGGCATTGAAGGAACCATGTCCGATCTGGACCGGCTTACTGGCATCAAGCATCTCCGGGTCAGAGGGATGACGCAGGTCAGGGTAGCGGCAACCTTGAAAGCAATCGGCCTGAACATCTTGCGGTCAGCTACGTTCCGAATCCGGAAAAGACGCCGGAATGCCGGTAATCATGAAGACGATTCAGCCATAAGTGCAATTATGTGGTCTGTTAAAGAGCGATTCTGTTGCCTGCTGGGCAATCTCAGCCAAACATTGGGTGGACAGCTACCGGTCTGGTGCATTCAAGCCTGAATCGGCGCAACTCAATTTTGCGATACCATCATAATTGGAGGAACGGAAATCCCCGGCAGAACCGGAGAACCTGTCCCTTCGAACATTTTCCATCCCACGCTCCAGAAGGACATATTCATGAAATAGGCACGATGGTAAATAGCTACCGGGGGAGACACATAACGGTAGTAATTATCGATGGCTTGGTATCCCATTACGAAGATAGCAGCACTATTCAGCGCGGCTATTGTCGCACATACAGCCGTGAACGCTTTTGCCTTCCGGTATACCGCCACGAGAACAAGCAGCGGCAAAAAAATAACCTTCAGTGAAATTGCAATGCCAATCGCGATTCCGCCGACAATCTGTCTATCCGTTGTCAGTCCCCGGAGTCCCACAACGAGGAGCGCTAAAATGGTAAGATTGGTTTGCCCTAGAGCAAGGTTTTCCCATACCGCCCCCAAACCAAAACAGAGGCAGATGGTGGCGCATGTCGTCAAGGCGCTCAACCTAAGCCCCAGCCATTTTGCGATGAATATGACGGAAAATACAAGACAGCAGATTTCAAAGGCTACATTCAGGCAGGCGGACACTTTGTAGGAAAACCATCCAAAAGGAATGCTCAAAATTACAAGCACCGGTGAGTGGGGATTCGGATGGAGGAATGTGCCGTGCGGAAGCGAATACCCCTGGATGACGGCAAGCGTTGACAGGGGCTGATACGGGTTGAGTTTGAGCAGAATTGCCCTGACTGTCAGATAATCAGCCAGGAAATCCTTCCGCCAGATGTTTTCGCAGGAAAAAGACCGCGCAATAATAATGATTCCAAGTAATCCGATCACAAAGGAGAGAAGGTAAAAGAGATATTTATTTCTTAAGAGATTTCCGAAATTGGTGGCTTCACGAGGCATTGGATTTTCCGGACTCAAAA
>CAYSPF010000026.1:0-19987 GCA_964432775.1 uncultured Geobacter sp. | reverse complement strand
CCTCAAGGGCGCCTTTGGGCGCCAGCGGCACCAGTTTGAACCGGGTAAACCCCATGTCCGACAGTTTTTTCACATTGAAAAAGACATGCCCCATGTCCAGACGAGGCGCTTTTCCTTTGGAGCAGCCGGAGGTGACCGGTTTGCTGAAATTTTCCTGGGAAAACCCCAGGTAACAGGTCCGGGCCGGGCAGGTATAGGCGCAGTTGGCGTTGGTGAATAAAACAATTCGCTCTTTATCCCGGATGCTGTTTAAAAACTCGTCATCATCATTCTTGTCCATGGGAAGGGTCAGGGAATCGTAAATCTCCAGCGCGCGGTTGATTTTCTCGAGGGTGTCAATTTGTTTGATGAGGCTTGCTTTTATCTCGAAGAGGGGAAAATCCCGTTTCAGACGGACAGCCAATGCGTCATTGGTGCAGATGATGGAATTCCCCTGCTTGTGGTGCGCTTCCAGCAGGGGCAGGCTTTCCCGGTAAGCAGCGTCATCGAAAAAATGGTTGGTCAGGGTAAGTGCCAGATGGATACCGTTTTCAGCCAGACGCTCCAGGTGCCTTTCGGTTAATTCGTATTTGCACCGGCTTGGCCGGCCCCCATATAACCGGGAAAAATGGTTGGTACTGCCGAAGATACTTTCGATCTGACGGAGATCGCAATAGGTGAAAAAAACTCTCAGATAATCCATGACATCGATGTCCGGACGAATGTTCCGGCTGGAAACGGAGAAGGTCAGCCGGTTGTCCCTGAAATCAAGGAACGATTCTTTAAGATTGACCCGATTGTGGGATGGATTCATCAGATACTCCTACGCATATCCCGAGCATTTTCAAGGGAGTTCCCGCCAAGGCCCGGACACCTAAAACACCGGCTCATCATTGTCGTTTAAATAACCGAACCGTTTCATCACGGTTCGGTGGTCCTGAATGATCCGTCGAGCCTGCCGGTCTGTCATGACCTCCCGCCATGAACCGGTTTTCCCTTTCCTGAAAAAGGAATCCGCCTGCTGGGATTTCTCTGTAAACCCATGGGCTTGCTCCTGTCTCTGCAGTTCGCGGATATCGCTGAAGCGCAGGGCTTTTTGTATGCGGCCCGGATCATCGGGCAATCGGGCAAAACGGACGGCAGCGGTAAAGGTTTCCAGGGGGGCGCGCAGCATATCTTCATAGCGCATCAGATGCAGACGCGCTCCCAGGCCGTCCACCCAGCCCGTAACATGCGCGCTCCAGGACAACAGGCGCTGACAGAACTGATTGCCGATCCGGTCCGTCCTGTCGTTAAGGCAATAGGTTTCATCGGCCATTCTCCCGATGATGGTGTCGATATCGCAGGCGTTGTGATGGGCAAAGGAAACCGCCACGTCCAGGGGATTACGGAGAAAGTAAATGGCCCCCTGGGTGGCCTGCGGGGATACCAGCGGGTGCCCCTCTCCGGTCCAGGTGTAGGCGTCATGAATCTTCATATAGATCGAATTTCCACCTTTCCCCTCTACCCGTGAAATGGTCTCATATACCCGGGACCGGAGCCGTTCGATTTCATCCCGGGAGAGATCGGAGGATTCCACCCCGGTGTAATCATCAAAAAGAGTCCGGCTTGCTGCCAGATATCGAGATTCCAGTTCATTAATGCTGACTGGCGTATCCTTGTCGTGGATCAGATTGGTATAAAAGGCCCGGAACCAGGTATTGCCGGACTTGGGGTAAGAGGCCAGCCACATGATGCCCCCATTCTGGCTTTCCATTAAAGATCCTCCGTAAATCGTTTGACCAAGCTGTCAATATCAAACGGCATTGCCGGGCGTTCCAGTCGCTTTACCTCAATATACCGGGCGGCGTCGGCGCATTGCCTGAAATGGGACGCGCTTAAGCCATGACCCGCCACCTGGTGGACCCGGTAGGTGCAGTCGATCAGGGCATGGTTCTTTTTCACTCCCCGAAGCGAACTGAGAGTGAAGGAAGGTGTATTGCCCGTGTGCAGGGTATAAACCCGCTCCAGGGGGAAGGATTCGAGAACAGCAGTGTTTTCCAGCGGCAGGATATATTTTTCCAGGCCCGGTCGAACCGGGCCCAGTTGCCGGATATCCTTCTTCAGTTTTCGAAGCGAAGCAGCCCAGAGCAGGATCTGAGGGAATCCCGGCAGCAGCAGCGGGGGTGAGTTTTCCTTGACAGCAAGGGCGCACAGTTCATCGGCGATAACGGGGAAACCCCGTTCCCGCAAGGCCGCGGCCAGGGTGGATTTGCCGTTGCCGGAGGGGCCCGCGAAAACAACGGCCCCGTCCTTAACCCTGATTGCGCTGCCGTGCAGCGGCAACAAACCGCGCTGGAGGAGCAGGGCGCTCCAGACCGCTCTCATCAAAAAAAGGCGGACCTCGTCATCCGTTACTCCGGGAGCGGGCTCGATGGTAATGCATGTACCGTCTTCAACCAGGTATTTCGCCACATTGTCCAGGGTGAGCAGAAATTGTCCGGGACGAGCCTGGGCGCAGACCCGGATCATGGCGGCGCCGGGCAGGGTTTCGGGAACCGTCCCATAACGTATCGTCACATCCGGCGCCTCCCCGGTCGCAACGCAGCCCGGAAGCTGGATTTCGGATTGGATGTTCAAGCCAAAAGGTTTCGTGTGGTTCATATAGTTCTTTGATCCCATTGACGCCGTGCATCGGCTACGGCTCTTTCAAAAAATAGTTCCAGATATTCAACAGATGTTTTGTCGGCATAGAGTTTATGTTTATTGGCCGCTACCCGATCTCCGATCTGTCTTCGCCACTGCCTGTCCGTGCCCAGCCTGGCGGCGATCCGCACATAGCCGTCCACCGATTCCGCGATTGTATCGGTCACGTCCATCATCTTCAGCATGGCCATGCTCTGTCTGCCACGCATCATATGACCGGGCAGCGTCACCACCGGGAGGTCACTGGCAATTGCGTCCATCGTGGTATTGCCGCCGGACCAGCCGAAAGTGTCCAGAAAGACATCCCCTGACCGATAGAGACCAAGGTATTCCGGATAATCCAGATAAGGGATAAAGCTGATATAGTCTTCGCTCTTCATCCCATATCGGGAAAACACGTCGGCCAAGCGACGACGGATGATATTGACTACCGGCGTAGACATGTTGGCGGCTGTGAATACAAACTGGCAGTTTCCCGTGATTTGGGCAATGCGCGGAAATACCTCGTCGTGTTGGGGGTGATATTTGAAAAGCGATTGAAGGCACAAATATAGAATCGTATCTTCTTTTAAATCTAATTCCGTACGTTCCATCCTAACCGCTTTGGTTTCAGGGGGGGGATAATACACCCCCAGGTTGGGCAAGCGGATCAATTTTTCCGTATAATGGCTGGCACCGTCCGCCGGTTCCATCAGGGCGCTGCCAAGAAAATAATCCATAGTGGGCAGGCCCGAGGTTGTAGGATGTCCCCACGAGACGCACTGAACCGGGGCCAACCGTAAGGCTGACAGGCGCACCGCCAATTGATTCATCCCGATTTCCGGGTAGAGCAGCAGATGAAGTTTGTCCGCCAGGATTCTATCACACAGGCTGGCGAGAGAGAAATCATCTTCCACAAATCGGTCAAACGACTGCCTGGCCAGATCAGTAGTGTGATCGCATCTGCTGCCGGTGTGATAGCCGTACAAGGCAAACCGCTTCCTGTCCATGGCCTGCAGCAACCCACTGACGGGGAAATTCCAGGTGGCGTGATTACGAAAAAAGCCGGATACAATACCTATTCGCAACGGTTCACCGGTCTTTTGCGACGGAGGAGGAAGCTGCCTGCTCCATTGCGGGTATCGGGCCGCCTGGATACGACAGATGAGGCTCCCGTATTGCCGCTGCAATGAACAATCGTTATAACCCTGGTAGGCCAGGTGAAAAGGATATTTGCCCACTGCTCCGGCCGCCCTTTCAATCGCCTCGGGGCCGTCGAGATCGATGGTCTCACACAGTTCGTTGAGCTGGCTGGCATAGGCCGCGCGGGAGGAAGGGATGTCTTCTTTCTTTTCATACAGTACCGGGCACAGGATATCCAGGAGGGTAAAGCGGGCACGTATAAGTCCCGGGTCCAGATCCAGTGCTCTTTGAAGGGCTGCCTTCGCCTCCTCTTGACGTCCCAGTAGTTTGAAAATGGTTCCCAGTTTATGGAAGGCTGCCGGATTGTCGGCATGTAGCTGCAATGATTTGCGGTAGCAGGCCAGGCTTATGGGAAAAAGTGTCGGGTTTCGCTGCCCCAACAGGGCGTCCCCCAATTTCAACCAGGTGAGAATATTCTTCCCATCTGTCTTCAGTTGCACCCTGCAATCGCTTACAGTTTGCTGAAACCTGTCCTGTTCCCGCGGGGTATCGCCAGCAGCCGAATCGATCAGAGGTGAAGCACTGTGTGAATTCGTCATGATTTCCGAAATGGAATAAAGTTAAGGAAATGCAGGAAACGCCGAGTTTGCTGCGGTATCTGACCCCGCGTCCAAAATCGGACGCGGGGCACTCTCACTATCGTCCTTTTTTGCCGGCCGCCACCTGACCGACAATAGTTATGGCCTCACCGGAAATATGCCTTCCACTGCCAGGCAAAAGTTGACCGGCAGGTAGGGTTGCCTGTTTTCGTGCCCCAGACCGGCGCCGGTAGAGCCTACCGCTTGCGGGGCGAATTGGGCATCCAGGGTGGGATTTGTTTTGTATACATTTCCTTTTGCCGGTTCATTGTGGATGCCGGGATAAAGGCCGGTGGGATTATTGGTGGTGCCGCTGCTGTTCGTTGCCGTCATGGCATGGTTATGATTGGCAATCTGGGTCAAGCCCAGTGTGACCGTCGCATTACCGCCGGCTGCCGCCAGCGCATACGGACTCAGGCTCGGTCCCTGGCCAAAATTCATGGGAATCCGTCCCATCAGGTTGGGAACCCCCACGGTGTTTTGTCCGTCTCCGCCATAGGTGGTGCCGACAACGGCCAAAAGCGCCTGGTATTGAGCGGCGGGCAACAGTTGCCCATCGCAAAAAACCCAACCTATTGGAGCGTAATCGAAACCGAATATACGTATCTCACCGATATATGGATCTGACATGACATTCTCCTTATATTTCCAAATGGGTTATTGCTGTGGCGGGAAATAGCCACTGAGCGCAATGATATAATTAAGCGCGAGGTACGGCATCCTGTTATCGTGTAAAGAGCCGCCGCCGGTATTCCCGATCACGCCGTTTACGAGATTGACCTCCAGGGGGGGGGTGCTGGTGGATTGCGGGGCATAAAAAAGATCGCTGGTCGGAGTTGTAGCCAATACATTCCCCTGGATTGTCAATGCCGTTGCCGCCTGGCTGGATGCAGTAAAGGCGTGTGTATGTGTTGGAAGTTGCGTTGTGCCGATTGTCTCGCTCTCGGTACCCAATTTGTCGCCCAGTACCCGTGGGGACAATGGTGGATTTGCCCCAGTCCCCTGGTGAATGGGGGCGCGGCTCCGCAGATCCGGTAGTGCGAAGTTGGTAGCGCCGTCTCCGCCATAGGTGGCCCCCAAAACCGCATACAGTGTATCGTAACCCGAAATCGGCAAAACCCTGCCATCGCAGAAAGCCCAGCCCTGCGGCTCGTAATTACCGGCAAAGAGTCGTATTTCTCCTACGAATTGATCAGACATTATTACCTCCTCCTTTCACTATTTGTTCCCCCGTGGCTTACGACCGAGGAGGGAAAATACCTGTCGTGGCAATGCAAAAGTTGATGACCAGACCGGGTTGCATATTATTATGGGATTGACTCCCGCCCGTGTTTGCAATGACATTGGGATTCATGGCCACAAGGTTTTGGGCAACTCCGTAAATGGGGTCACCGCTATCGGGAGACGTAGCCAATGACCTGGTGGGTCCCGGCTTAAAAGCATCGCCCCCCACAGTAGTGCCAAATGCAGCATGGTTGTGCGCGGGCATGGTATCGGTTGTAAGTGTCACGCCTTCACTGCCGCCCTTCTGCCCTATGGTATAGCCCGTCCCCCTGTGCAGCGGAACGCGCCCTCTCAGATCCGGCAGATTGAAGTTTGTTCTGCCATCGCCGCCATACCTGATTCCCAGCAATGCATACAAGGCATTATACTGATTAATGGGCAACAACGCCCCATCACATTTTGCCCAGCCCTGCGGTGGAAATCCAAATCCGAACATCCTGATTTCGCCTAAAAACGGATCAGCCATAGTGCCTCCTTTTTTTCCATAGTGATAACACGTCGTTTTTACCGGATCCGGCCCCTTGTTTCCCCCGGCGCGACCTTCACAGACACGACGCCGCCGGCAGGGACCGCGAACCTCTGTTCCCTGTATGATCCGATATCGGTCTTTTGCAACCCTTCACGCAGATACCTTCCCTTTCACCACCTCCCTCTCCATAAGGTAATAAATCCCTCTCAGTTCGATCTCCTTAAATCCGAGAGCCTTGTAGAACGACAGGACCGGGTTGTTCATTTCCACGTGAAGGCTCATCACCAGCCCCTTCGCGTCGGCCTCCCCGACAAGCCCCCGCATGATCCGGCCACCAATTCCCCGTCCCCGGAACTCCGGCAAAAGGGCGATGTCGATGATCCGTATACCGTCTTCCGTGCGGTCCACATACAACCTTCCGGCGGGCATGCCGTCGATTGAGACGATATCGAACGATGCGCCGGGATAGTTTTGTAAATACTGCGTGTGCTGCAACCCGAACTGCATCCTCAGGAACGCCTCGACCCGGGTTTCGTCCCATCCCGTGACAGCCAGTTCCTCAAGCCGAGTGGAAGCATACACACGATAGAGGAATTCCACGTCCTCATCCATAGCGGAACGGAAACAAACGCTCTCGGCATGAATTCCCCCTTTTTGTGAGTCTTTTG
The DNA here is from genome assembly GCA_964432775.1 of uncultured Geobacter sp. Taxonomy (GTDB): domain Bacteria; phylum Desulfobacterota; class Desulfuromonadia; order Geobacterales; family Geobacteraceae; genus RPRC01. The sequence goes on along the minus strand of CAYSPF010000026.1, from coordinate 13,142 downwards.
ATGTGTTCGTCACGCGTCAGTACCCCTCCGACAGCCCTGTTGTCTCCCCCTGAACTGGGTAAAATTTTGCTTAATTATTTCTATTTTGTAACATTTGTCAAGTTAGTGTTTGTTTGCTGATGATACAGGGTTGTTGGAGTTATGTCACGGAACGTTTCAATGAACAGCGGAGGCACAAAGACCACGGATTCCTCATCACAATTCAAACCGGAAGGCCGTCCCTGCCCGTTACACGTCACTTTTCCGCTCGGGACAAAATCTCTCGTGATATTGATTAATAATGAAGGTCCGCCTGTTCAGTCGGTCGGGGAACCGAGAATTGAACGGAAAATTCGGACTGTCGGGGATGGGATAAGACGGAAGGATGAAGGAGGATAGTTGAAGTTTTAAGATAGGGTCCTGCAATTGTTTCGGGCTACATGCCGCCTGTGAACCCGCGGCACAGGCGGGAAGGAAGGAAAGGGCGCGCCGCGAAAACGCTTCGTAAACCGGCTTCCCGGGGCGCGCTGTTCTTCAGTCCGTGCCGGCTGGAGCGGTCAGCGGCAGTCGAATCACGACCAGCAGGCCACCGCCCTCCGCATTGGAGGCCCGTACCTCGCCGGAGTGAAGGCGGACGGCCCGTTCCGTAATGGCGAGGCCGATACCGGTCCCCCCGCTCTGACGGTCCCGTGCCTCGGCGTACCGGTAAAAGGGGCGGAAGATTTCGGTCAGCGCTTCCGGTGGAAGGCCGGGGCCGTGGTCCCGCACCCTGATCACTACCCACTCCGAACCATCCCTTTCCAGGCTTACTTCAACCGCCGTTCCCTTCTCCGTATACCGTACCCCGTTCCGAACCACATTTTCCAGGGCGCGTCGCACCATTTCCCGGTTGCCCGGCGCCATCAGCGAGCCGTCGGGATGAAACCGCACACTCCGGTCACTGCCTGCTGCTTCAAAGTCCGCGTCCCTTGTCACCTCATCCACCAGTTCTGCCAGATCGAAGGTTGTTTTATCGAAGCGCTCACTACCGCTTTCCAGCAGACTCAGGGTGAGCAATTCGCCGATCATCTCATTCAATCGTTCCGTTTCCCGCTCAATCCGGTCCAGCGCCGCCACCGTGCTCGGCGGGGCCTCCCGCCGCGCCAGCCCCAATGCAACACTCAGCCGGGCCAGGGGGGATCGCAGTTCGTGGGAAATGTCCCGCACCAGTTGCTTCTGTGCGGTCACCAACCGCTCGATGCGTTCCGCCATCCGGTTGAAGTCGCGCACCAGGTCGGCAATTTCATCACCGCGCCCCCCGTCCCCGATTCTCACACGTGAAGTCAGGTCGCCGGTTGCCAGGCGCTGGGTAGCGGCGCGGAGCTTGCGCACGGGGGAGGTAAGATGCCAGGCAAGACCGTAACAGACCAGTCCTCCGATGACGAAGGATACGCAGAAACGGAACCAGATGTCAGGGGGAAACGGGTACATCGGAGGAGGTTTCCGCTGCGGCGGAGGAGGCGGAGGAGTTTCTTCCGTCGCGGCCAGGTAGGTGATCCCTCTCGGGCTCTTTACCCGGGCTGCCACAACCACTTTTCCCTTTCCAATCACCGCTTCATCCGCATGCGTCAATGCAATCCGTCGAACCGCTTCCCGGAGAGAAGGAGGCGCATCCCCGGAAAGGGGGATTCCGTCCTCGGTGAAAAGGTAGATATTCATGCCGTGCGGCGCTTCCCTGTCGCGAAAATGAATGGCTGCCGAGGTGCCGTAGCGCTCAAACATGCTGGCCACCCCGCGGCCGTAAAACTGCAGCGCCTGCTGCAGGATACGGCTCCGCTCATCGCTGAAGCGCCGTTCGAACTGCTCCTGGATTGGCGCGACGCGCATGGAGAATGCCAGCAGAAAGAAGACGATACCGGAGAGGGCCATGGCGATGGAGAACCAGAAAAACAGTTTTACGAACATGGTCCGCATGGAAGTCCCCTATCCCTGTCGCCGGATTTCAGGTGTCGGAGATGCGTAAATGTAGCCTACCCCCCGCACCGACTTGATCCTCTCACCTCCATCCCCGGAGGGTCCCAGCTTCTTTCGCAGGCTGCTCACATGCACATCAATGCTGCGATCCTGGTAGGAGAGTTTGCGGCCAAGGGCTTGGAGGCTGAGATCCTCGCGGCTGATGACCTTGCCGGCCATGCGGAGCAGAACCTCCAACACCGAGAATTCCACCGATGTCACTTCAACCGTCTCACCTCCGCGAGATACGGTCCTGGACCCGGGGTCGATAAGGATATCACCCGCCGCGAGTGATTCCGGGGCGGCATCCGCTCCGGCGGGCGGCATACCGGCCCGGCGCTGTATCGCCCGGAGGCGCGCCACCAGTTCACGGGGATTAAACGGTTTTGGAAGATAATCGTCCGCCCCCATTTCCAGGCCGACGATCCTGTCTATTTCATCCCCTCGGGCCGTCAGCATCAGTACGGGCGTCGGGGCGCCGCCCCGTATCCGGCGCAGCACTTCGAAGCCGCTCAGCTTCGGCAGCATCACATCGAGCACGATCATTCCCCAGGGGCCGTCGAGAGCCCGTTTGGCCCCTTCTTCTCCGTCGTGCACCGCTTCAATGCTGAATCCTTCCGCGCCCAGGTAGTCTCGAAGCAATTCACAGAGTTCCCTGTCATCATCAATAATAAGTATTTTCGTGTGCATATCCCGTACCTTTACATGTTTGGGCCAGTATACCCGCAAACGGTTTCTACGATTGTTAAGAAATGTAAAATCAGACACTGCCTCAGGTTCACTATCTTTACAATTCCAGATGTCTCTTAACCCAACTTTACTTTAGAACGGGTACAGTAGCCACATCGAATGCAGCCGAGGTCATGGGGCTGAAAAATTCTATCAGGCGAAGGATTGAATCGCTATGAAAATCATATCCGGAATTAAACGAGCTGTCACAACGGGGTCTCTCCTTGGCCTTGCTACTCTGTCAGGATGCGGTAACGGCCTGTCGCCGACGATTACCGGTTTTTCACCTGCCGGCGGTAAAGTAGGCGCCACGGTAACTATCCAGGGAACAAACTTCGATACGACGGCAGCCGGTAATACGGTCACGTTCAACGGGGTAACGGCGACGGTCGACAGTTCCACGGCCACATCGATTGTGACGACTGTTCCGTCGGGCGCCACAACAGGGGCCATCTCCGTAAAGGTTGACGGAATGACGGCGACTTCGTCGGAGAGTTTTACGGTAACTCCCACGATAACCGAATTTCTGCCCGTGAACGGCACCGTCGGGACCGCCGTCATCATATCGGGAACCGGCTTTGATTCCACGGCAGCGAATAACATCGTAACATTCAACGGCACTAACGCCCTCGTCACGGCAGCCACGAGCACAACGATTGTCACCGCGGTTCCATCGGGAGCGTCAACGGGGAAGATTACCCTGAAGGTAAACGGGGAATCGGTCACGTCATCATCCAGCTTTACCGTCAACTGAGAGCATACATATTCCCCCGCCTCTTGCGGGTGGGGAGACAAATTCCAACTGTCTGCACTACCCCTATCATAGGTACGAAAGGAGAAGAATCATGACATCGCGAAGTATCATGACGAAAATAATGGCGGCGACGCTTGTTGGTGGCCTGTACGGCAGCGCGTCGGCTGCTTCTCCGCCCAATCCCTGGGGATTCATCGTCAACGAGACCGAACGCGATGCTGGTTCTCCCGATGAGATGAGGCCTCCCGCACCGGGTGTTCCGGGAGAAATGCGCTCCCCACGGGGAAGGATGCCGCCCCCCTGCTTCCAGGAATGTCTGAAGAAACTCCTTGAACTGACCGTTGACCAGAAGAAGCGGATATCGGCGCTTCTGCTGGACGAACGGGAAAAGAGTCTGCCTCTCCTGAAGCGGGAAGCGGAAGTACGCAGGCAGCTTCATCAGGCGGAGCGTGCAGCCTCCTTTGACGAGTCCGCGGTTCGGACACGTGCCGACAGCCTTGCCCGGATTGAGACGGATCTGATTGTACTTCGGGCACGCACGCATGCCGGGATCCTGTCCGTTCTCACTCCTGAGCAGCGCCGTCTGACGGAGAAGCTTGAGCCGGAGAAGGGTTTGCAGGGACCGCTTCCGGGGCATATGAACCGAAAGTATGGAGAAGCCTACTGATTAAACGTCGTCTCAGAGGCATTACTCATGGTGATGCCTTTCTCCGCGGCACGGCTTCCCTCCCCGTGCCGCGTTTTTTTTTCAGTCGTCGTGAAACCGGCTGTACTACCAGGAACGAATTTCCTCAATGAACAAAATACGCCGCGTACAACTCATCATCCTGCTGACTCTGGTTGCCGCCCTGACGGGATCAACCCTGTTTGTCAGGCAGGCTTTCTTTGCTAAGGAGAAGACTGCATATATAACAGCGAGTGTCGCGAGAATGGATATCGAAGAAAAGGTCCTGGCGAGCGGTAGGCTGAACGCCTTCAAGACGGTCGAGGTAGGCGCCCAGGTTTCCGGGCAGTTGAAAAAGCTTCATGTCGCCTTGGGCGAACAGGTCCGGAAAGGGGATCTGCTTGCGGAGATCGATCCGGTACTGCAGGTGAACGCCCTCAAGGAAGCCGAAGCCCAGGTAGATAATCTGAAGGCGCAGAAGCGTTCGAAACAGGCGCTGCTGAACCAGTACGATCTTGCGTACCAGAGGCAGAAGCAGCTGGTTGCCGGAGATGCCGCCGCACGCGCGGATCTGGAAAGCGCCCGGGCACAGCTGGAAAGCACTCGATCGGATATCGCTTCAGTGGAGGCGCAGATCAGGAAAGCACGGATCGCCGTGGACAGCGCGAACGCCAATCTCGGCTACACGCGGATCGTCGCCCCCATGGACGGGGTGGTCATTTCCATCGTCACCGAGGAGGGGCAGACCGTGGTGTCGGCCCAAACGGCCACAACCATCCTCAAGCTTGCGAACCTGGATACCATGACCGTCAAGGCCGAGATTTCCGAAGCGGACATCATGCGTGTCAAACCGGGTCAGAAGGTGTACTTCACGACTCTCGGCGACGGCGATACGCGCCATTACGGAAAATTGCGCGCCACGGAACCGGGACCGAAATCGTCGACCGGCACGACCGGCACAACGAGCAGCAGTACGGCCATCTATTACAACGGGCTGTTCGAAGTCCCGAATCCGGACCGGAAGCTGCGGGTCGAAATGACCGCAGAGGTTTCCATTGTCCTGAACGAGGCGAAACAGGCACTCTGTATTCCCGCCTCGGCCCTGGGAGAAAAGGGAAAAGACGGCCGCTACACGGTGCGGGTAGTGCGGGATAATCAGCCGGAAGACCGCATGATCCGCATCGGTATCAAAAACAACGTCCAGGCGCAGGTGCTCGACGGCCTGAAGGCAGGCGATACGGTAATCGTCGGAGATTCTTCCTCGCTTCCCGTAACTGAAAACAAGGGCGCAATGGGGCCTCCGCCCGGCGGGAGGCGCTGAGCATGGGCGCGCCGCTCCTTGAATTGAAGAACCTGTGCCGCAGATTTCCCGCCGGTGATCAGGAAATCACCGTGCTGAAAGCGATTACCCTCACTATCCATGCCGGTGAAATGGTCGCCATTGTCGGAGCTTCCGGGTCGGGCAAGTCCACCCTGCTGAATATCCTCGGTTGCCTGGACCGTCCCAGCGAGGGAAGCTATGCCGTCGAAGGCCGGGAAACCGGCGCTCTGGACGGTGATGAGCTGGCACGGTTGCGCCGGGAATACTTCGGTTTCATCTTTCAGCGCTACCACCTGCTGCCGCATCTGGATGCAATCCGGAATACCGAGATCCCCGCAATCTATTCCGGGGTCGACAAGCGCCGTCGCCGGGCCGGCGCCCGGGAGTTGCTGAACCGCCTCGGGCTGAACGACCGTCTCGATCACCGGCCCGGGCAGCTTTCCGGCGGTCAGCAGCAGCGGGTGAGCATCGCGCGGGCGTTGATGAACGGCGGCGCCGTGATTCTTGCCGATGAGCCGACAGGGGCGCTGGACAGCAGGAGCGGCCGGGAGATGATGGGCATTCTCCATGAGCTGAATGGCCGTGGCCATACCATCATTCTCGTAACCCACGACATGCAGGTGGCGGACAATGCGGAACGGATTATCGAGATCAGTGACGGTGAGATAGTCCGTGATGAGCCGAATCCGCGGCACAGGGTTTCCTCCCCGTTCTCCGGGGAGGTTCCGGGAGGGGAGGGTGGTGAATCGAAACTTTCCTGGTCCGACCACACCACAATCCCCTCCCTATACGCCAAGGAGAAGAAGGCCTGTGGAGGAATCCTCGACCCGGTACGGGCCAGCTGGGGACGCTTCTCCGAGGCCTTCTCCATGGCGCTGATCGCCATGAAATCCCATCGGATGCGCACCCTGCTGACCATGCTGGGGATCATCATCGGCATTACCTCGGTGGTTTCTGTGGTTGCACTGGGCCAGGGCGCCCGTCAGAAGGTGATCAACGATATCAGTTCCATGGGCACCAACGTCATCGATATCTATCCGGGCAGTGACTGGGGGGACGAAAAGTCCGCCGATATCCATACACTGGCGAAGTCCGACCTGGATGCCTTGGAGGCACAATCCTACGTGGACAGCGTCACGCCGGGAACCAGCGGCAGCGTGCTGCTGCGCTACCGGAACGTGAAGGCGAACGCACAGGTCAGCGGGGTCGGCGAAAGCTATTTCCGGGTGCGCGGCATGGAGATGGCTCACGGTTCCTCCTTCCGGCGAAGCGATGTGCAGCGGCAAACGCAAGTAGTCGTCATCGACAGGAACACAAGCAAGAAACTGTTCGGCTCCGGGGAAGATCCCATCGGCAAGGTAATTTTTCTCGGCAGCCTGCCGTGCCAGGTGATCGCTGTGGCCAGGGAAAGGGAGAACCCGTTCGGCGCCAACCAGAATCTGAGCGTCTGGGTGCCCTATACCGCGGCCATGGGGCGGCTCCTGGGGCAGCAGTACTTCAACTCCATCACGGTGCGGGTCAGCGAAGGGGTCTCGAACCAGGCGGCCGAGCAGGGCATTATTTCGCTCCTTACCCGTCTCCACGGCAGCAAGGACTTTTTCACCAGCAGCAGCGACAGCATCCTGAAAACCGTCAAAACCACCACCGCCACCCTGACCCTTCTCATCTCGGCAATCGCGGTCATCTCGCTGGTGGTGGGAGGGATAGGGGTGATGAACATCATGCTGGTATCGGTTTCCGAGCGAACTCATGAAATAGGCATCCGCATGGCGGTCGGCGCGCGGCAGAGCGACATTATGCAGCAGTTCCTCATCGAGGCCGTGCTGGTGTGCCTGACCGGCGGACTGATAGGCATCCTGCTTGCCTTTGGCGCCGGCGAGGTGTTTTCCCTGTTCGTCACGGCCATTGCCATGAAATTTTCCCTGGTGTCCATTGTCGCCGCATTCCTCTGCTCCTCGCTGATAGGGGTGCTGTTCGGTTACCTCCCGGCGCGCAACGCGGCCAGGCTCGACCCGATCGAGGCGTTGGCGAGGGAGTAGGCGAAGGGAGAATTTGTCAATATATCGCATGTTTTCCCTTTTCACCCTCACCCCAACCCCCTCTCATCAAGGGAGGGGGAGTGTTTTCAGGATCTTTTCAATAGGCTTAATAATGAAAATATATTTCACACGTTCCGCGCTCGTTCCTCTGCTCATTGCCTGCCTGCTGAGCGGGTGCAGCCTGTTGCCGCGCAGCGAGTTCAAACAGCCGGTAACAACGGCGCCGGACCGGTGGCAGGAACAGACCGTAACCGGCGCGACTATGGCGAAGCGTGATCAATGGTGGAAAAACTTCAACGATCCTCTGCTGGACACGCTCATTGAGCGGGCGCTGAAAACGAACAACGATCTGGCCGCGGCCGCCATCAAGGTCCGGCGCGCTCAACTGGAGTCGGGGTTGACCAACACGAACCTGACTCCGTCGGTCAACGTTTCGGGGTCGGGAGACGGTACTCTCGACCTGCGGGGCGGGAAGATATCGCAGTCGTACTCCGCCCTCGGATCCCTGAGTTATGAGGTTGATCTCTGGGGGAGGCTCTCGAGCTTGCGAGACGCCGGAAACTGGGAGGCGAAGGCAACGGAGGAGGATCGTCGGAGCACGGCCCTGTCGCTTATCGGCACTACCGCGACGGCTTTCTGGCAGGTTGCCTATCTGAATGAGCGGATCGCTTCCAGCGAAGCGAGTATTGACTATGCGGAAAAGACATTGGCGCTTGTCCGGGTCAAGTATCGGACCGGCGCGGTATCGGGGATTGAGCCGGCCCAGGCCCAGCGAACGGTCGCAACCCAGAAGGCCGAACTGACTCGGTTGTATCGGCAGCGGGCCGAAGCCCGCACCGCGTTGGCAATCCTCTTTGACCAACCGCCGGAAAACGGCGTGGAGGAACGGGATCGGCTCCCCGACGGCCCCATCCCGGGCATCGAGGCGGGTATCCCCGCCGATCTGCTGGGCCGGCGTCCCGACCTGCGCGCGGCTGAGATGCGCCTGCGGGAATACCTGGCAAACGTGGACGCAACCCGGGCATCGTTTTATCCGACATTCACCCTGACCGGCAGCCTGGGGGGCAGCAGTGTCAGCCTGGAAAACGTGTTGCGCAACCCCATCGCCACTCTGGGCGCCGGCCTGGTGCTCCCCTTCGTGCAGTGGAACACGGCGCGGCTGAGTACAAAGATATCCGAAACGCGCTATGAAGAGGCTGTCGTCACGTTCCGCCAGACGCTGTACACAGCCTTGGCAGAGGTGGAAAACGCCCTGTCCGCGGCTGCCCGCTACCGGGAGGAAAGCGTACTGCTGGAGCAGTCCGTGGAGCTGTCACGAAAGGCGGAGCAGCTTGCCGAAACCCGCTACCGTGCCGGGGCGACGGGGGTCCAGGCGTGGCTGGATGAACAGGAACGACGCAGGAACGCCGAAGTCTCGCTTGCCGAAAACCGCTGCAACCGGTTGAAGAATATGATGCAGTTGTATCAGGCCCTTGGCGGGGACCAGCGAGGATAATCTGAAGGAGGCCACAGCCTATGGATGCTGCCGAAAATCTGAATGCCGGGAAGACGTGGCGGTTGAGCACGCCGGTTGTCTTTCTCATCTTTAACCGACCCGAGACAACGAATCGCGTGTTCGAGAAAATACGGGAATCCAGGCCGCCGAAGTTGTTGATTGTTGCCGACGGACCGCGCCAGGATAAGCCGGACGACGTTGAGAAGTGCAGAGCGGCACGGTCCGTTATCCGGCGAGTCGACTGGGAGTGCGAGGTTTCCACCTGTATTTCGGATGTCAATCTCGGGTGCATGTCGCGGGTCTCGACCGGCCTTGCCTGGGCTTTCAACCAGGTGGAAGAGGCGATCATTCTTGAAGACGATTGCCTTCCTCACCCGCGGTTTTTCCGCTTCTGCGAGGAGATGCTCCATCTCTACCGCAATGATGAACGGGTTATGATGATAACCGGGACAAACTATCTGCTCGACACACTGGATACGGAAGAAAGCTACTGCTTTTCCCGGTACTTCGCGGTGTGGGGATGGGCTTCCTGGCGAAGGGCGTGGAGAAACTATGACTGCGACATGACCGGGTGGAAGGAGATGAAAAGGCATGGGCAGGTGAGGTCCTTCTATTCGCAGGAATACATGTGCAAGCATGTAGCCGGCATGTTTGACGGCGCCTACGAACACAGGATCAATTCCTGGGCGATTCGCTGGTTCTATGCGTGCCTGTTTAACAACGGATTATGCATCGTGCCGAGAGTCAACCTCATCTCCAACATAGGAATTGAAGGTGCTCATTCCTCCAAAGTCACCCCGAATCACCTGTTTCCCGTGTTTGATATTGATACCGAGAATCTGAAGCATCCGAACTATGTCATGCCCAACCGGTTATACGACGACAGGTTTTTCCAGTTGAAATTCAACAAGAGCCTCGTGTCGAAACTGGCAAAGGTTTCCTCGAAGCTGAGAAAGAATCCCGGAAGTACCCCGCTCGGCAAGGAAAAACGGATGCCGGGGGAGATGGTGATGACTCCCGCTCCTCCTTCGACCCGGAAAAAGACGGAGGGAGGAAGGCGGAACGGAAACAGCGGCGATGAAGGCGACAAAGAACCGCTTCTCACCATTATCACCGTGGTGCTTAACGGCGCCGATTGCCTGCGTCAGACCATAGAAAGCGTTGTCGGTCAAAGGAACGATAAACTCGAGTATGTCATCATCGACGGCGGGTCCAGCGACGGTACCGTTGACCTGATCAAGAGTTACGGACAGCGCATCGACTACTGGGTCAGCGAGCCTGATAACGGCATTTATGATGCGATGAACAAGGGGATTGCCTGCAGCAGGGGCAAGTATGTCCTCTTCCTGAACGCGAGGGATGAACTCGTGGTTGATATTTCACGGTTAGGGTGGGCCCTTCAGGGAAACCACGTAATCCTTTACGGTAAAGCCAATATGATGGAGGAGGACCGCACGTTTGTCTACGTTAAGGGTAAGCCTTTGAAGAGCAGCCGGAAACTCATTTCAGGCACGCCCCTCTGTCACCAGGCGATTTTGTACCGGAGAGACGCCATCGGAACCTATAATCCGGACTACAGAATCATGGCCGACCGGGTGTTGACCTATGAACTGATTTCAAAATACGGCATATCCCGGACCCTGTTTCTCGATCAGGCGATAGCAAATTATTTCGAAGGGGGCTTCAGCAGGCAGAACTATCAACAGTGGAAAAAGGAGGAGATCAGGTTTCTGGAAGACAACGGTGAGATGATGCATGCCTTCTGCAAAAAGATGGATTATGCATACAAGAAGTATGTCAGGCAGCAGTTCAATTCGAGCAATACGAGAAATAATTGAATAGCTTTTTTCACCAGCAGCGGGGCTTCCGGGGGCATGACATGAGAGTAGCGATCAATCTGGTTGAATTTAATCCGGGCAAAATGGGAGGGATTGAAACGTATGTGTTCAATCTGCTGAAGAGGTTGCTGAGTGACGAGGGAAGCAATTCCTTTACGGTCATATGCAGTGAATCGAATGCCGATTATTTCTCCTGGATTCATCACCCTGTCAATCTCAAGGTCATCGGCAACAGGAGGAAATCCTTTGAGCGGTTGTTCAGGAGTCTCCTGAGAAAAACCACCGGAATGAATCTGCTTGCCATGGGAATTGACAGGATGGGCATGGACGTGGTGCACAATCCCTTGACGAACATCCGTCCCATGAGCCTGACCACTCCGTCTGTACTGACTTTCCATGACATGCAGCATGAGTATTATCCGGAAATGTTTTCACGGCGCGAATTGTTGCGCAGAAAGATGAAATACGGGAAAGGGGCACAATGCGCGACCAGAATTATCGCCATTTCCCGCCATGCTAAGCGGTGTTTGATGGAAAGGTTTTCAATCGATCCCGAAAAAATTGATGTTGTATACCAGGGGTGCGGGCCGGAATACCGGCCTCTCGGAGGAGATCCCCGTCTCGATGCCATCAGGGAGAAATATAACCTTTCCCGTCCGGTTCTCTATTATCCCGCCGCACTGTGGCCGCACAAGAATCACAAGAACCTGCTGGCGGCGCTGGATATACTCCGGGAACGGCACAGATTCGATGGGCGCCTGGTGTTGACGGGGATTGCCATGCCGGGGTCCGCGGAGGTACTCGCGGAGATTGCCCGATTACGCCTGGATGACATGGTCAGAGTCCTCGGGCATGTCCCCGCTGAAGAGCTTCCGTATCTCTACAACCTGGCCAGGGTGATGGTGTTCCCCTCTCTTTTCGAGGGGTTCGGTATCCCCCTGGTGGAGGCGATGGCGTGCGGCTGCCCCGTCGTCTGTTCCGGTTCCGCTTCGATTCCCGAAGTGGCGGGCGATGCCGGACTGATATGCGACCCCCTTTCTCCCGGCGATATGGCGGAAAAAATCCGCTCGGTATGGACTAATGGTGAAGTGCTGACCGGAATGAGAGAAAAGGGGATTCTCCGGGCAAGGACGTTTACCTGGCATGAGACCGCACGGAAGACCCTGGGCGTGTACCGGAGGGCCGCGGATGATTGCAGGCGCCGTGCTCTTTCGGGGGAGACATGCTGAGGCGGCTGACGAGAAAAATCCGCTCCTGTTTCGGAAAACCGGACTTTGTCAGAGTTATGGATTATTTTCCCTCCGGCGGCATTCCGAAAGGGCATGTTCTGGTAAGTTATATTCCCGGATCCTTAGTGTGCCGTGATGACGACAGGTGCCTCAGGCGCCACTCGAACTCATGGGAAAGCCTGGAAATAGCGAGAATTTTTACCCGGAACGGCTATGCCGTAGACGCGATTTCCTGGGATGACGCTTCATTCGTACCCAAGAGAGACTATGCGGCCGTCTTCGACATTTCCGCGAATCTGGCTCGCTGCTCACAGCCGGGAACGTACAAATTTTTTCATGCAACGGGTTCCGACCCCCTGTTTTCGAACAAGGCGGAAAGGGAAAGGCTCGAGAGCCTGAAGGCACGGCGAGGGGTTTCCATCGCTCCGAGAAGGTTCATCAAGGAAGCGGATGTTGCGTTGTTTCACGGAAATCTGGCAAAGGCGGATACCGTAACATTGATCGGCAACGAGGTGACGTCCGCGACGTTCCCGGATCTTCTCAGACGGAAATTGCATCGCGTTGATCCGACGGGCTCGTACCTTTCCAGGATACGGAATCCCCGCTGGATAGATATTAAGAGAGAGTTTGTCTGGTTCAACGGCGCCGGGGCCGTACATAAGGGGCTGGATCTGGTGTTGGAGGCCTTTGCCCGTCACCCGGAACTGGTACTGCATGTGATCGGCCCCTATCTCAAGGAACGGGATTTCACGGCGGCCTATGAGCATGAACTGACACGCTGCCCCAACATAATCAGCCACGGATTTCTCTACCCTTCAAGCAGGAGATTTCAGGAGATAACGAGAAACGTACTGGGTTTTGTCAGCCCATCCTGCAGCGAAGGAATTTCAACATCCGCCGTTACCTGCATGCACTACGGGATGGTGCCTGTCGTGAGCAGAAATTCAGGGATAGACATGACGGAGGATATGGGGCGCGTGTTGGATACGTGTACGATTGAGGAGATTGAAGAGATGGTCCTGTCTCTGGCGGATACAGCGGAGACCGAAATCAGAAGGATGATTGCCTTCAGCCAGGAATACGCGTTGAATAGGTTTTCCCG
>CAYSPF010000025.1:4897-20035 GCA_964432775.1 uncultured Geobacter sp. | reverse complement strand
GGCAGGAGAGCCGCACGGCGCCCGAAAAAGCCGCAACGGCGCCTGCTTCACCGGCGGCCGAAGCCTTGCCGAATCCTGATGGCGGCGAGGCAGCGGAGAAGAAGAAACGTCGCCGCCGGCCCCGGAGCAAGAAGCCGGCCGGGGGAGGGGAGACGCCGACATGAAAAAAGCAGTGGTCCTGTACAGCGGCGGGCTTGATTCCACCACCTGCCTCGCCATCGCGAATGCTGACGGTTTCGAGCCCTATGCCATGAGTTTTGCCTATGGTCAGCGGCATCAGGCCGAGCTGAAGATGGCCAAAGAGAATGCAAAGGGAATGGGCGCGGCCGAGCATCTCCTCGTGGAGTTCGACCTGCGCACGATAGGCGGCAGCGCCTTGACCGCCGCCATCGACGTTCCCAAGGAGGGGGTGGGGAGCGACATACCGGTGACGTATGTCCCGGCACGGAACACCATCTTTCTCTCCTTCGGCCTGGGGTGGGCCGAGGTGCTGGGCGCCTTCGACATCTATATCGGGGTGAATGCCCTGGACTACTCCGGCTATCCCGACTGCCGTCCCGAGTATATCGCCGCCTTCGAAACCCTGGCGAACCTGGCCACCAAGGCCGCGGTGGAAGGGGCCGGACGCTACCGCATCCATACCCCGCTCATCCATCTCACCAAGGCGGATATTATCCGCAGGGGGCTGGCGCTGGGGGTGGATTACGGCAGAACCCATTCCTGCTACGACCCGACGCACGAAGGGCTCGCCTGCGGCCGGTGCGATTCCTGCCGCCTGCGGCTCAAGGGCTTTGCCGAGGCTGGGGTGGTCGACCCGGTGGGCTACGCCGTGACAGGGGAAAGGTGACGGGCATGCGCGACGTGCAGAAGACGCGGGATTTCCGCAAGCTGGCCATCAACAAGGTGGGGGTGAAGGACATCTCCTATCCCATTACGGTGATGGACAAGAACAACTCCTTCCAACACACCGTGGCCCGGATCAACATGTACGTGGACCTTCCTCACCACTTCAAGGGGACCCACATGAGCCGCTTCATCGAGATCCTTAATGCCCACCGCAAGGAGATGGCCCTGGACAAGATGGAAGCCACGCTGCAGAAGATAAAGGAGAAGCTCGGCGCGTCCCGTGCCCACCTGGAGATGGAATTTCCCTACTTCATCGAGAAACGCGCCCCGGTGTCCGGGGCAGTCAGCCTTATGGAGTATACCTGCCGTTTTCTCGCCAGCCTCTCCGACCGCTTCGATTTCATCCTGGAGATGCGGGTCCCGGTCACCTCCCTCTGCCCGTGCAGCAGGGAGCTGAGCCGGTTCGGCGCCCACAACCAGCGGGGGGTCATTACCGTGCAGGTGCGCTACCGGGAGTTCGTCTGGATAGAGGACCTGGTGGCCGCCATCGAGGAGTGCGGCAGCAGCCCGGTGTATGCGCTCCTGAAGAGGGAAGACGAGAAATTCGTCACCGAGCAGGCGTACGAAAACCCCCGTTTCGTGGAGGATATGGTGCGGGAGGCGACTCTCCGTCTTCAGAAGATGGAGAATGTGACGTGGTTCTCCGTATCGGCGGAGAACTTCGAGTCGATCCACAACCACTCCGCCTATGCGTCAATCGAGATGGACAAGGAGAAATCCCCAGATCTCGCCCCTTCGTGTGGATAATTCTGTTGAAAACCTCCTACTGTGTGGATAAAGCTAGTTTTCCCGTGAAAAAAGCACTGCTGGTCTTTGCCAAACAGCCGGTTGCCGGCAGGGTCAAGACCCGTCTGTCTCCTCCCCTGTCTGCCCGCGACGCGGCGGAACTCTACCGCTGCATGCTGGCGGACACCCTGAAAAGGGTCACTTCGCTACGTCAGGTGGAAGTCATTCTCTTTTTCGATCCGTCGGACGGTGCGGAAGCCTTTTTCCGGAAGACCTGGCCCGACCTTACGTCCTTTCCCCAGGAGGGAGACGGGCTCGGGGCGCGGCTGGAGAATGCCTTTGCCCGGGTTTTCGCATCGGGCTTCACAGTTGTCGCCGCCATGGGCACCGATTCGCCGGACCTCCCCCTGAGGCATGTGGAAGATGCCTTTCGAACCCTGGAAGATGGCGCGGCGGATGCGGTATTCGGCCCGACAGCGGACGGAGGATATTACCTCGTTGCCATGGTGCGGCTCTATCCAGAACTGTTTCGCGCCATTCCCTGGAGCACGGGCCGGGTGCTGGCGGAGAGCCTCGTCCGTGCAGACACTGAATCCCTTGCCGTTTCGCTTCTTCCAGAGTGGGAAGATATGGACACGATTGCCGAACTGAAGCGTTTTATTCTTCGGGAAACAGGCGGAGATGCCCCTCTCACGAGGAAACATACCAGGGCTCTGATGAGTCGTTACCTCTGATGTCCGGCACTGTTTGTGCCGTTACGTGAATCGATCGGTTCTGCGCAAGGAGGATGTTATGGATATCTCGGTAATCATTCCCACCAGGGACAGATCCCTTTTCCTTGAGGATTCGGTCCGGTCGGTGCTGCTGCAGACGAGGACGGTTCACGAGATCCTTGTCGTTGACGATGGGTCACGGGAGGAAGAAAGGGATGGGATTGATCGCGTGATCTCCCTTTCCCCACGGATTCGTCTGGTGCGGATAGCCGCCCCCGGCGGGGTTTCGGCCGCGAGGAACGTCGGTCTGGAACAGGCGTCCGGGGATGCGATCCTTTTTCTGGACGACGATGACCTTCTCCATCCTCGCATGACAGAGGAATGCGCCCGTTTGCTGGAGCAGGAACCGGCGGTGGGAGTGGTGAGCTGCCTCTACGAGATGTTCTTCACACCCGGCGGTGAGGGCCCGTGGATTCCCGCTGCCCTGCTCTTCAACCCGCGGTTGCTTGACCGGCATCCACTTCGGCTTGTGGATGCCACGAATGTGGCGCGCCGAAAAATTTTCGAGCAGGAACCCTTTGCCGCCTTCCTCCGTTTCCTTATCCCGATTCATACCTGCATGATCCGCCGCAGTGCGGTGGGGGGCGTTCGCTTTCCCGAGGATCTCTTGCAGGGCGAAGATACCTACTTTTTCCTCTCCCTGGCCCGGCAGGGGCGTCGTTTCCGCCGAATAGAAAAGACCCTTGCCTTGGTGCGGCGTCACGGGGGAAATACAACCCGTTCCCGGCAGCGGTACTTCGAGGAGATCCCCGCTTTTTACCATCGCATCAAGCGGGAAGGGATGGTGACGACCCGGGCGGATCGTTTTCTCGTGAACCTGAAACTGGCCTATTTCGCCAAGATGCGCGGTGACTGGAGTTGGTTACGGCACGCGCTCAAGGTGGGCGCTTGCCCTGATCTGCTGGCGCAAGAGGTGGCGGTTTTCGGGGTGAAAACCCTCAGGGAGCGGCGGCAGTTGCTGAAGTACTATTTCCACCAGTGATGACGGCCATGCGACGGCACGTGCTCTTTATCTCTCCCGCAATCCCGCGGCCCGCGGGGAATGGTCTTTCCATGCGGGCATGGCAGACGCTCGTCTCCCTTGCCTCTGAATATGATGTCCATCTCCTTGCGGGTAGCCGCTTCTTTCCCTGCACCGCCGCCGAACTGGCTGCCGCGGAACTTCCGGTCGTGTCGCGTCACCTGCTTCCTGTTCACTCCTGGTCCGACCCGGCGGGAATGCTGCGCCGTTTCCTGCTCCGCATGGGTCTGACGCGAACCCCGTCGGACTGGCTCACGGTCACGCCCGCTGTTGCCGGGGTGATTCGAAAGTATGTCGGGGGCAAACCCATAGAGCTGATCCATATCATGCGGCTCTATATGTGGCCGGCAGCGGAGGTTGCCGGATGCGTCGTGCCGGGAGTGAAGCGCCAGCTCGACCTGGATGACGTGGAATCGGAGACCCGGCGTCGCCTGGCGGAACTGTCCCGGACCATCGGAGATGTCAGGGCGGCGGAGAGGTTCCAGCGTGACGCCCTCTTCCTGGAGAAACAGGAACGCCTGGTTCTCCCCTGCTGCGACCGGGTGTGGGTCTGTTCCGGGGTGGACCGCGAGAAGCTGGTCTGCAGGGGATTGGGCGGCACGGTAGGGGTCGTGCCGAACACGGCGCCGATGCCGCGGGCCTGCCCGGATCCACCGGTCGATGGGCCTTTCACGTTCCTCTTCATCGGATCGATGGGATACCTGCCCAATCGGGATGGCGCGGATTTTCTCTGCCGGGAGATCGTTCCCCTGTTGCGGCAGATGACGCGACGACCTTTCCGCTTTCTCATCGTGGGGCGCCTTCCCCCTGATATCAGGCGCCGAGAGTGGACGGATGTCCCTGAAGTGGAGTTTCTTGGCGGGAAAGAAGACCTGGCCGACTGCTATGGGGACGCCAACGCAGTCGTGGCGCCGCTGCGGGCAGGTGGAGGCACGAGGATCAAGGTGTTGGAGGCATTTTCGATGGCACGCCCGGTGGTGACGACGCCGGTGGGTGTGGAGGGAATACATGCGCGGGACGGCGTCCATGTCCTGATGGGGGCCGATGCCGGGGCACTGGCTCGCCAGTGCGTGCGGCTCATGGAGGAACCGGGCCTGGCACGGTCGCTGGCGTTGGCGGCCCGAAATCTGTATCTGCGGGAATACCGACCCGAGGTTGCGGGCGCCGCGGTGCTGGAGAACACGTCAATCTGTCTGTCCCGTGCTGTTGTCAGCCGGAAACAGGATTTCGCACCATGGACAATCGGCTGATCCTTTTTTACAACACCATGTGGGGAGCTCCACTGGAGGCGCCTGAAGACCTCCCCGCCGGCTGCGAGCTCACCGTCGACCGCCGCCGGTATGCGGATGCTGATACAGTCGTGTTTCACATTCCCGAGTGTGGATCATGGCGCAGGTTCTTTCTGCCCCGCAAACGGCAGGGCCAGGTGTGGGTTGCCTGGTCCATGGAATGCGAACAGAATTACCCCCTGCTGCTGGATCCGCGTTTCATGGGAGGCTTTGACCTCACCATGTCGTACCGTCTGGACTCGGATATCCCGGTACCCTATGCGAGAGGATATGAAGAGTGCGATTTCCGCCGTCCGCCCGGAGTGAAAGTATCTGAACCCCTTGTGGCGTCTTTTATTTCCAGCAGCGCCAATCGCAGTGGCCGCCGGGAATATGTACGGGAACTGGCCGGTCTGCTGCCCATGGATTCCTACGGGAGATTTTTGCGGAACAGAACTCTGACACCGGATCAGGGGAGACATACCAAACTGCAGACCATCTCCCGCTACAAGTTTACGCTCGCATTTGAAAATGCCGTTGCGGAGGATTACGTCACCGAAAAATTCTATGACCCGCTCCTGGCCGGCTCCGTGCCGGTCTATCTGGGCGCCGCCAATATCGAAGACTTTGCCCCCGGTGACCGGTGCTTCGTCAATGCGGCGGACTTTCCCCATCCCAGAGCCCTTGCGGAATATTTGAGTGAACTGGGGAACAATCAAGAGGCCTACCGGGCTTTTTTCGCCTGGAAGGAACAGCCCTATCGGCCGTCGTTCCGGAAGCTGATGGAATACTCCGCGAAACATCCGTTTGTCCGGTTGTGCGAGATGGACACGGCATCCGTCGGCGTACTTCAGCGCAGCCGACGCTAGCGGGAGGGCAGGAAGCGGCTCGCTGCCAGGCTGTATGTGGTTCCGGCGCTACGGACGTATTCCTCGGTCAGCATCCCGGCGTGAAAATCCGAGAAGTCACGGCGATTCTTATCCCACCAGAGATGTGCCCACAGATGGAAACTCACCACTCCCGAAAAATCCGGGTCGCAGTCCTCGAAAAGCATCCGCAGATCTTCCCTGGTCCACATGTAGCGGTAAAAGGAGCGGCCCGGTTCAATGTGCGCCAGACCCGGGTTTTCCCGGCTTAAGCGGTGGGGCAGCAGCGTCGAGTGGCGACTCCACGAACCGTCGAATTCTCCCATCATCCGATCACGCCACAGCCGCGCGAATTCCGAGGCCGGCGGGGCCATCAGGAAAGCATTGCAGAGGGAGGCTTCCAGGCGGCCCGTGGTCCGGCAGGCAACACTGTTTTCGCGGCCGATGACAAAGGGCTTGCGGAAAAGTTCGGCGGGGATGGGATTGACGAAAAGCGTGTCCATGTCGGCATAGATACCGCCGCGCTCCAGCAAGGCGTCAAGCCGGATGAAATCCGACTGGTGAGCATACCGGTACTTGCCGCATGCGCGGTTCTTCCAGCCGTAACGCAACCAGGCAACGAGGGGAGAGAGGGGGGATTTCACCCGGTGCAGGGTCAGGCTCGTCCTTATCCTGTCCCAGTAGGGGCCGTACGGCTCATGGCGGTAATGGAAATGCACCGCCTCCGGCCGGTTGACCTGGAGGCAGGACTCAAGGCACAGATAGTGGCAGAGGTGAAAGGGTTCGGTCTGCCGACGCAGGCCGAAAACGAAATGAAAATAATTGGGGATGATCGGAGCCGACATATCTACCGTGCCTTTCGGGGAGATTCGTCTCTGTTTATATCAGGGCGGGCCGCAGCGCGTCCAGCAGCGTACGCGTGACAACGTCTTCCGTGAAGGTATTTCTCACATGTTCACCCAATCGCAGGCCCCTTTCTTCCGCCTCAGCCCGCTGTGAAAAAACCCGGCGCATCAATGCTCCGGCAGCTGCAACGTCCGGGTCCGCCCACCGCTGATCAGGAGAAAAGGAATCCGGGCAGATTCGGTCGAGGACCGGAGTCTCTTTCCATGGGACGTGGTACGACAGTTCCGGGGGCAGGTAGTCGATCTGGCCGCTGCAGCCGGTCATTATCACGGGTTTGCCGAGGCCGGCGGCGTCAAAGGCGCCCAATCCCCACCCTTCGCCATGGGTCAGGGACACATAGGCGTCGCCCCGCCGGTGAAGGCCTGCCATGAGCGGTTCGCTCAGGTGGTCGGTGAGCAGGACAACGCGTGGACATGGCCGGGGGAACATGCCCATCCTGAGGAGCCGATACGACCAGCGCACGAGCGGGTGCCACCGATGCAGTCGTCGTGCATGGTCCAAACGGGAGGTTTTCACCACCAGCGCCACCGGGTCGCGGGTGGTGAACGTTTCCAGGAAGCAGCGGATGGTCAGCTCCACGGCCTTGCGCGGATTCCAGACTCCAATCGAGTAGAAGACGAAGGTGTCGTCGGCAACGCTGAATGGTGGCGAGGGATCGGGGGCAGAAGCCCGGGGCGGATCAAACATGTGCGGCACAACGGCAATGGGCGGGGTGATTCCGCACGCCCGGAAGACCTCCCTGTTCCATTCGCAGGGAACCAGGATCAGGTCCGCCTGGTTGAGCAACCCGGGCCAGTGTTTCGGGATCCGATCCGTTTCCCAGGTCGTATACAGCACGAGCATCTTGCCAGGGTTCTGCTGTCGGCACCACGGGACATATTCCGGGACAGCATGCAGCAGCACCGACCCGAACTCCAACTCCCGGTTGCAGAGCGCATCGAGCGGTCCCGCCCCGCAACAGGTACCGGTGAACGGTTCATAGCCGAACTCGCGGCCGAGGCCGTTGCCCTGAACGAGCGGAGCCCAGGTGACCGGAACGCCGGAGTGGTGCAGGGCGCGGAGATAGGAAAGAGCGGCCCTGCCGTACCCGGTGGCGCCGCTGTCCATTGAAATGTATCGAATTCCTTTCATGCGTGCATCGCCTCCCGCTGGAACCTTCCGCCTCCCCGGTGGAAATATGTTGTATTCGCGAAAAGCCGCGAACACAAGGAAAAACTTCTTGTAAACTTTTCCATGCACCATGCGTTTTAAAGGTCAAATACTGATGGATGGATACGTAGTCAGGCAATCGGGATGCAGTCAGGCAGGGGAGGATACGGAGATGAAACGAAACACACTATGGTTTGTCCTTCTTCTTTTGGCTCCGGCGTCGGCGGTGTATGCCTCCGATGTCGGCTTCAACGCAGGTGTTTCGGTAGGCTTGCCGGGTGTCGGAGTCAGTGTCGGCGTGGGCGCTCCCGGATACTCATACCAGGAAGCGCCTGCATACGCATACCAGGAGGCGCCCGCATATCCCTACCAGCAGGTGGAGATTGAAGAGCCGCCGGTATTTGTTCAGCCGCCCGAATTGGGGTTCTATGCCGCGGTCGGCGTACCCTACAACCTTTTCTTTCTGAATAATCTTTACTATTTGTTCTCCGGAAATGCCTGGTTTGCGTCTCCCTATTACAATGGTCCATGGTCAAGTATTTACTATGGTGATTTACCCTATGCTCTGAACAGGTACCCGTTTGAAAGGATACGGTATTTCAGGGACGGCTATTACGGGCGTTACCAGAGATATGGCGCCTGGGACGGATACCGGCATTTCCGGCCCGATCGGCACGGCTGGGGGAGAGAAGGGTATGGACGCAGAGGATATAGCTATTCCCGGCCTAACGGCCCGGGCCATGCCTACGGAGAGAGACCCTCTTACAACAGACAGTACAGCCGAGGACAGAGGTATGGCGACGGACGCGTCTATTCCAGACCGAACAGCTACAGCCAGAGCTACGGCGCTCGACCCGTATACTCCCGACCCAATAGCAGCGGCCAAAACTACGGGAACAGGCCCTCGTACTCCCGCCCCTACAACAACTTCCAGGCGAATACCAACAGAACTGCGTACACGCGGCCATACAGCCATGGGCAAGGTGGCGGAAGCACCGTATCATACAGCAGGCCGAACAACTCAGGCCAAGGCTTCAGCGGCAGACACTCGTACTCCCGGCAGAACAGCCCTTCACAGGGCACTACGGGTAGGCACGGCGGTTCCGGGCCGGGCAGTTACGGTCACGGCAATGGAGAGAGGCGCGGACACGGCAGGTAGGATCCTGGTGAAGTACCTTCCGCGATAAAGCGGAATGAATGCGGAGTTGAACTCTCGATACAACAAAGGCCATACCCTCGCGGGATATGGCCTTTGTTGTATTCCCCTTCATTCTCCAGGGTGGAATCTCCCTGAAACATCCGAAAACGTCGGATGGAAATTCGTACACCTGAAAAGCCGGGACCTCCGATTATTTCACCGGTTCGGTCTCTTTGCGCTTTTTCATCCATCCGGTATACTTCTCGGCATTATCACTCAGAACTCACGGACCGTGTAACGGCAAGAAGGGGGAGAAAGTGGACAAGTCGGTTACCATCCTGATAGGAGGAGAAGCGGGCCAGGGGTTGCTGACCGTCGGCCAGCTGCTTTCCAGGGTCCTGGTCCGTTCCGGGTACCATATCGTCGTGACGCAGGATTACATGTCGCGGATCCGGGGAGGACACAATACGTTTGCCGTCCGGGCCTCCGGCGTTCCCATTTGGGCGCCTCGCGAGAGTGTGGACATTCTGATCGCTTTCGATGCACGTTCGGTGAACGAGCATATCCGCAACCTGAACGATGGCGGCATCATCATCATGAATGCTGATGAACAGGCGGACACCGAAGGTGTTTCCTGTTTGAGGGTGCCGGTGGCGTCGCTGGGAAAACCGGCGCTGTTCAATATCATGGCCGCCGGAGTTGCCGGCGCGCTGCTCGGTCTCCATGAGCCGTTGCTGCTGGAAGCCCTTCGGCAGGAAGTCGGCGATTCCCTCGACCAAGGCGCCGACGCTCTCCGGGCAGGCAGTTCATGGGCGCGGGAAACCGGGGTAAGCCGCCCCCTTCCGAACCCTCCTCCCGCTTCTCCCCGTATCATGGTGAACGGCAACGAGGCGCTGGCCCTGGGCGCAATGGCCGGAGGGCTCAGATTTGCCTCCTTCTACCCGATGACTCCGGGCACGTCGGTGATGCTGACGCTGCTTGCCCATGCCGACCGGATGGGACTGATAATTGAGCAGGCCGAGGACGAGATTGCCGCCGTGAACATGGCGCTCGGCGCCTCTTTTGCCGGCGCTCCCGCGCTGGTCGCGACCTCGGGCGGCGGATTCGCCCTGATGGCGGAGGGGGTAAGCCTTGCCGGGATGACCGAGACCCCCATCGTCATCATCGTCGCTCAGCGGCCGGGACCCGCCACGGGCCTGCCTACCCGCACGGAACAGGCGGATCTCGCTTTCGTGTTGCATGCCGGCCACGGGGAATTCCCCCGGGCGCTGCTGGCGCCGGGTTCCCCGGAGGAGTGCTTCGAACTGGCGGCGCGCGCTGTCCGTCTCGCGGAGCAGGGGCAGGGGCCGGTCTTTATCCTTACCGATCAGTTCCTGGCCGATTCCTACCGTGCCGTGGATCCCTTTGATGTGGCGTCCGTGCAGCCTGTGTGCCCGCGAGAACTTGCTCCTGCCGATGAAGGGGGCTATGTCCGCTACGCCTTCACGGAAAGCGGGGTTTCACCCCGGGCGCTTCCCGGTTTCGGCGGGAACCTGGTGGTGGCGGACAGCGACGAACATACTGAAGACGGTCACATCACGGAGAATCTGTCCGTTCGTGCGCGGATGGTGGAGAAGCGTCTGCGAAAACTGGAGATTCTGCGGAAAGAGAGCATCCCGCCCGGTTTTTACGGGCATGACGACCCGGATCTCCTCCTCGTCTGCTGGGGATCGACCCTGGGCGCGGTGCGGGAGGCCGCGATGGAACTCTCCTCCCACGGCATAAAGGCGTCAACCCTTCACTTTTCCCAGGTCTGGCCCCTTGTTCCCGAGGGGTTCCTGCCGATCCTGGAACGCTCCCGGAAGGTCGTCATCGTGGAAGGGAACGCCACCGGCCAATTTGCCCGGCTTCTGCGGAGGGAGTGCGGATTCGTTCCCCACGCCCGCGTCAGCCGCTATGACGGTCTGCCCCTGACCCCGGAGTATCTGATGCGAGAGCTGGTTGACGAAGGGATTGTGTAGGAGGAAAACAATGGTTGCTCTGGAAGATTTCGGAACGTATGAAACCGCCTGGTGTCCGGGATGCGGAAACCTGTCGATCCTGGAGGCGATGAAGAAGGCGCTGGTGGCGAGCGAGCTCGCGCCCCGTGATGTCCTGTTCGTTTCGGGTATCGGGCAGGCCGCCAAGGCCCCCCACTACCTGAACGCCAACGTATTCAACGGCCTGCACGGCCGGGCGCTGCCCGTGGCCACCGGCGCAAAGCTCGCCAACCCGCGCCTGACGGTGATTGCGGAAAGCGGCGACGGCTGCACCTACGGTGAAGGGGGGAATCATTTCCTGGCTGCCGTCCGCAGAAATATCAATGTGACCCTGGTGGTTCACGACAACCAGGTGTACGGTCTTACCAAGGGGCAGGCAAGTCCGACCACCGAGGAAGGATTCATCACCAAGGCCCAGCCCCACGGCGTCCTCTCGGCGCCCTTCAATCCCGTGGCGGTAGCCGTGGCCATGCACGCCGGTTTCGTGGCGCGCGGCTTTTCAGGCGCGGTAGAGGAACTGACGTCACTCATCGCCCGGGCCATCGCCCATCCCGGATTCGCACTGGTCGATGTGCTGCAGCCATGCGTCTCATTCAACAAGGTGAACACCTTCAGCTGGTATCGGAAACGGTGTGCGCCGCTTGCGCCGGACTACGATCCGACGGATTGGGGGGCGGCCGTGCAAACGGCGGCGGAGTGGGGGGAGCGCATCCCGGTCGGGGTCATCTACCGCAACAACCGTCCCAGTTTTGAATCCCATTTTCCCCTTCTCGATGCGGGACCATTGGCGGACAGTGTTGTTGACAAGGATGCGCTCAGGGAGATTATTGCCGGCATGGGGTAGACCGGTCTTTTTTTACTTACGTATGGACTCGAACATCAATTCAAGGTCTTCCAGCAGGGCCTGGAGATCCTCTTCGTGCTCCACCTCCTGCTGGAGGATCTGCAGCACCATGTTGTAGGTCACCGGGTCCTTGTCCTTGGTGATGTCCATCAATTTTTTGTAAACGCCGATGGCGCACTGTTCGCCCTTGATGTTCTGGTTGAGGATGGTCGTCACGTTCGGATCGTCGGGGGCTTCGTAACCGCAGTTCGTCAATTTGTACCATTCCTCCGGCTTGGTTACGGGGGTACCGCCCAGCTGGATGATGCGCATGGCCACCATGTCGGCGTGCAACAGCTCCTCGGTGGCGTGCTGAAGCAGTTCGGCGCCCACTGCGTCCTTCATGGGCCCCTTCACCACCTTGGCCCCCAGCCAGTACTGATAGTAGGCAAGCCATTCATCGCTGAAGGCCCGGCGCAGCAGATCAAGAAGTTCATTTACGTCCATGCCGATAATTTCACGTCCTTTCGAACCCATACTTCCTCCTTTTCAGCTGATATTTCCGTCGTGGTGATAGTGTAACCCAAATGGAACCATGGTCAAACGGCGCGGATGGAGAATGTCCGGACGCCCCGCGCCTTACTTCAGCGCCGTCACCTCGTACCCCTTAGCCTCCAGATAATCAACAACCTCCCTGATGTGCTCGTAGCCACGGGTCTCCAGTTCCAGTATCACCTCGGTCCTGCCGAGGGGGAGTGAAATGGAGCGCCGGTCATGATTGATGTAGTAGATGTTCGCCCTGGTTGCGGCGATGTCGGCGGCCAGCCGGGCCAGTGACCCGGGCACGTCCTCCAGTTCCACCTTCAGCTTCAGGTAGCGCCCGCCTGCCACCAGCCCCCGTTCAACGACCGTTGCGATGGTTTTTACGTCGATGTTCCCGCCTGACAGGAGGCAGACGGTCTTTCCCTTCGGAAAGGAGGCCCTGCCGTGGAGGAGTGCCGCAAGGGAAACCGCGCCCGCTCCCTCCACGAGGAGCTTGCATCGTTCCAGGAGCAGGACGATTGCCTGGGCGATCTCCTCTTCCTCCACCAGCGCCACCTCGTCAACCAGTGCCCGGATAATACTGAAGGCGGTCTCTCCCGGTCGTTTCACGGCGATGCCGTCCGCCAGGCTGGAAGCGACCGGCGCTTCAACGAGTCTTCCTTTTTTCAGGGAGAAATGCACGGCCGGCGCCACAGTCGTTTCGACACCGATGATCCGGACCCGAGGGTGGGTTTCCCTGACGGCGGTGGCGATCCCGGAAATGAGACCGCCACCGCCGATGGGGACAATGATTGTCGAGACGTCGGGCAGTTCCGCAAGGATCTCCAGGCCGATGGTCCCCTGGCCGGCCATTACCAGCGGGTCCTCGAAGGGGTGGACGAACAGGCCCCCCGTTTCTTTTTGCCGTGCCGTGGCCGCGGCGTATGCTTCGTCGAAATTCCTGCCGGTAAGAACGGTCTCCGCGCCGTATTCCCGCACCGCGGTGACCTTCTGCAGGGGGGTGTTCTCCGGCATGAACACGAGGGATGGAACGCCGAGGAGGCGGGCGGCAAACGCGACACCCTGGCCGTGATTTCCGGCGGACGCCGTAATGACGCCCGGAGCGAGGGTCTCCCGCGGTTGGCAGAGGAGGAAGTTCAGCGCCCCCCTGATCTTGAAGGAGCCGGTTCGTTGGAGATTCTCGCACTTGAAGTAGACGGGGCGCCCCAGGTTATCACTGAAATAGTGGGAAAGGATCAATTCGGTGCGACGGACCCTCTTCTCCAGCCGTTCGGCCGCCTCACGGATCAGGGTGAAGGGAAGGAGAGGGCGGCGCGGTGAATGATGGTCAGTGGGAGTGTTCATGGTGGTCGTGTCCGCAGCCTTCGTGTACTTACTTCTCGAAAAAGTCTAGCAGAGGTGCGGCGCCCGGTCAACATGCCCCCCCTCCAGTGGGCACTCTCCTTCCCGTCGTTGCAATTTGCCGCGGGTGCTGGTAACGTAGCGAAAAGTCCTTCTGGAGGTTTTCGCCATGAATAGTACCCATCATCGGCTGGTGATTCTCGGCTCCGGCCCGGCCGGTTATACCGCCGCCATCTATGCGGCCCGCGCTAATCTGGAGCCGGTCCTTATCACCGGCATGCAGCAGGGTGGGCAACTCACCACCACGACCATGGTTGACAACTGGCCCGGTGATCCGGATGGGGTCCTGGGAACCGATCTCATGGACCGGATGCTGCGCCATGCGGAGCGCTTCGAGACAAAGATCATCTACGACCATATCAATAAGGCCGACCTGTCCCGGCGGCCGTTCCTTCTGGAAGGGGACTCAGGCGCGTACACCTGCGATGCCTTGATTATCGCAACCGGCGCATCCGCCAGATACCTGGGGCTCCCTTCGGAAGAGGCCTTCAAGGGGAAAGGGGTGTCCGCCTGCGCCACCTGCGACGGTTTCTTCTACCGAGGCAAGGACGTGGCCGTTATCGGCGGCGGGAGCACGGCAGTGGAGGAGGCGCTCTACCTTGCCAATATTGCCGCCCATGTCACCCTCGTACACCGGAGGGATCAGTTGCGGGCGGAAAAGCTGCTCGCCGACAAGATTATCGAAAAGAACAGGACCGGGAACGTTACCATCGAATGGAACAGTATGCTGGATGAGGTGCTGGGCGACGAGACCGGCGTAACCGGGGTCCGGCTGCTCAACAAGGACGGCTCCACCAAGGAGGTGCCGGTTCACGGCGTGTTCATCGCCATCGGCCACACACCCAATACCGGCCTGTTCGAAGGGCAGTTGGAGATGGAAAACGGCTATATCAAGACCATCTGCGGCCAGGAGGGGAATGCCTCGGCAACAAGCGTCCCCGGGGTCTTCGCCGCCGGCGATGTTCAGGATCAGTTTTACCGCCAGGCCGTCACCTCGGCCGGAACCGGGTGCATGGCGGCCCTGGACGCCGAGAAGTACCTGGATATTCTGCAGGCGTGAGGAGCAGGTCGTAGAGACCGCTCTTTATTTGTTGACACCGCGAAGGCCCGTCGTGTAGTAAATCACAATACATTAGGTGATTCTTGTTTCTCCCTCCCTTGTATAGGAGGAAATTCATTTTTGTCGTGAGGGGTGATCTATGAAAGTCGAGTGTCCGAACTGTGGCGCCAAAGGTCAGATAGACGAGTCGAAGAGGCCGCCGGGAGTTGATTCCATCCGTTGCCCGAAATGCAACGGAAGTATTCCCCTGGAGGCGGCGGCCGTCGTCGGCACGGCTGAGGCGGAGCGGGAGAAGCCGATTGCCGTGCCTCCACCCCTGCAGTCGCCTCCTACGGTCGTTCCGCCTACGATCGAACCGCCCGTGACGAATCTCTGCTCGGTGTGCAACAAGGCCTTTCCCCGCGAGGACATGGTCCGTTTCGGCCCTTCGCTGGTTTGCGCCGCCTGCAAGCCCATGTATGTGCAGATGCTGGAGCAGGGGTCTTCACAGCCGGGCAGCTTCCGCTACGGGGGATTCTGGATACGCTTTGTCGCGAAATT
>CAYSPF010000025.1:0-4797 GCA_964432775.1 uncultured Geobacter sp. | reverse complement strand
GTATCGGCTACATCATGGCGGCCTTTGATGACGAAAAGCGCGCGCTCCACGACCGGATATGCGACACGAGGGTTGTCTATAAATGACGCTGCCGAAAGCACGGCATGACGCCGTCGTCTGCAGCGGCTGCGGAACGCCGGTTCCGCTGCTGCCGAGCGTCGGGTTGAAAAAGATCAGCTGCGCGAACTGCGATGCGGAGTTGCTGCTGGAGGTTTTTCCCGCGTTCTTTCGCGGCCGTGGAGTTTCCTCGTCCGGAGAGGCCCTCGGGGCGGACGGGGAGTCAAGCTGCTTCTACCACGAGCGGAAGAGGGCGGTTACGGTTTGCGAGGAGTGCGGACGCTTTCTCTGCTCCCTGTGCGAGGTTCGTATCGGCGGCAGGATTCTCTGCCCCGGGTGCATCGAAAGGGGACGGTCGGAGGAAAGCCTCGAAGTGCTGGTTACCCGGCGGACCCTGTACGACGGCATGGCCCTGTCCCTTTCCGTGCTGCCTCTCCTGTTTTTCTTCGTGACTCTCTTCACGGCCCCCCTGTCGATTTTCATCGCCCTCCGCTTCTGGAAAAAGCCGGGCAGCATCCTGCCGAGGACAAAGATCCGCTTTGTCCTCGCGATCCTGTTTTCTTGTATCCAACTGGCGGGGTGGGGATTCGTCCTTTTGGAGATGGCAAAGCATGTATAGGCGCCTCCTGGTATGAAATATCGACGTCTTCCCGGCAAAAAGAGAAGTTTCGGGCACTGGCGCACCCTCTGGATGGGTGAAGACCATCTGCTGGCGGTGGATTCCAACGGCTATTCCGAAGACTACACCCGCTACTACTACAAGGATATCAAGGCGGTGATCACCCGTCGCACGAACCGGGGGCGGATATGGAACGGCATCCTGGCGGCGGCGCTCGGCGTCTGTCTCCTTGTCCTCTTCACCTCACTGGGGGATGGAGCCACGCCCTGGACTGTCACGATGACAATTTTTACCGTCATACTGCTTGCCGGGATTCTCGTCAACACGCTGCGCGGACCCACCTGCCGGTGCCACATCCTGATGCCCCTCGGTATCCGTGAGTTGCCCTCCCTGAGGAGAATCAAGACGGTCCGGAAGACCCTGGATCGACTGAGGCCGTTTATCGGAGAACGCCAGGGGACGATAGTGCCGGATTACACCGTTGCCCGTTCAGTGCCCCCGACAGCCGAGCCCCTGCCGATGTCTATCGAGCCGTTGCTCCGGGACGTCGCGCCGCCTGAAACCGTCAAGGAGGGAGATACCGCTGCTCCCCGCTACCGGGGAAGTGCGCATTATGCGGCCTTTTCCCTGCTCATCGTGCAGGCGTTCCTTGGCGTTACGGCCATCGAATATATCGGTACGCCGTTCCTCTTCGTGTACGGTTTCCTGCTGCTGGGCCTGTTCGTCTGCCTGGTAACGGCCGTCGTGAAGCAGCATTCCCGAACGGTTTCCCGCATGGCGGGAAGGCTCATCTGGGTGGCTCTTCTGGGGATGACCTGTGCCATATTCTTCGGCTACTACGTGGGTGTCTTTCTTAATGTCATGAAGACAAAAGGTAAAGTGAACCCCGAAATGGACGTTCCGGGGATTGTTTTTACCATCACCAGCCACCCGTACTTCCCGTTCTGCATCGTCTGCTTTTCAGTCTGTAGCGCGGTGATCGGGGTAGTGGGGCTGCTTTCGTGCCTGCGGGGCAAAGCGGGTCCCGGCGACGCCGGATGGAAAAACGACAGAGCCCTGCCGCGGGATTTCGCTCCGTGAGCCGCATCGTCGACAGCCGCTGCCATAATCACCCGGAACGCGAGGCGGTTGCACGGTGCGTAACGTGCGGACGGTTTTATTGCAGGGAATGCATCACCGAGCATCACGAAAGGATGATCTGCGCCCGCTGCCTCCAACCTGCCGCTGAGCGAAGGAGGGGAAGGCGCCTGTTTTCGATGGTAGCGACGGCATTCCGGGTCACCGGCGGTGTGCTCATCCTCTGGGTTGCCTTCTGCTTTCTGGGCAGGATCCTCGTTCACGTCCCTTCCCAATTCGATCCGGATGAGCTTGCCGGTCGGATTCTTTTCCATCCATGAAGACAGTTCGGAACTCACATCGCGCGAAACTCAAGGGCAAGGGGGCTGTTGAGCTCCTCGAAGAGTCAGTCGGCCTGGTGCGCCGGGCGTCGGCGGTTGACCTGTGCTGCTACGCATTCGGTACCTTGCCGTTTGTATTCTATCTGCTTTTTTTCTTCGCCCAAAGGACCGGCGCAGCCGGGGTCGCGGGCCTGGTCCCCGAATCGCTGGCACTCTCGCTTCTCTACCTCTGGATGAAATACTGGCAGTCCGTGTATGCCCGCAGGCTCCTCGCAGGACTCCGGAACGTCCGGCCGGAGTCCGTCTTCCAGGCCGGGCCGGCGGTTGTCCAGGCAACTCTCCAGCCTTGGTCTTTTCTCCTCCTGCCGGTTGCCCTGCTCCTGACCATCCCGTTCGGCTGGTGCTATGCCTTTTTTCAGAACGTCACCGTTCTGGGCGCCGAAGGTACCGTGGGAACGGTTTTCAGAAGGGCATATCGTCAGGCGGTACTCTTTCCCGCTCAGAATCTGCTCGTTATCCTCATTGTCCTGGTCCTGTGCCTGATCGTCTTCGTGAACCTCTGTGCAAGCGCAGTTCTCCTTCCCCTGTTGCTCAAGAAACTGCTCGGCGTCGAGACGGTTTTTTCAAGGGGCAGGAGCTTTTATTTCCTGTTCAACACATCCTTTCTCGCGTTCCTGGCGGCGCTCAGCTACCTCTGCGTAGACCCCTTCGTGAAGGCGGCCTATGTGCTTCGCTGCTATTACGGAGAATGCGTCGAGACGGGCGCCGATCTCCTCACCGAGGTGCGGCTGCTGCGTCGAACGGTCGGAAAGACGGTTGCGGTGCTCCTGGCGGGGATGGTAATCCTGGGCGCCGTGTCGGTTCGGCCCGTCGAAGCTTCGTCCGGCGCCGTCGGCGTTTCCGCTCGCGGTATGCCCTCCCGGTCGAGGGCGGCCGGAGAGCTGGACAGGGCAATCAGCGACGTGATGAAAAGATCGGAGTTTTCCTGGCCTTCACTCCGGGAAGCCCATCAGGAGAAGCAGCGGATCCCCGGATTCCTCGAACCTGTCTTTACTACCCTGAAAGACTGGGCGAATCAGGTCGGCCGGTGGATAGGAAGGGTTATTGCCTGGCTCGCGGACCATCTTCTGAAGAACTCCCGGAAGGAGAAACCCTCCGCAGGCTGGGATGGCAGTGTCTGGACCGTGCCGGTGCTCATGTATGGGCTGCTGGCAGTGCTGCTGTGCGTCTGCGGAATCATTCTGTGGCGTCGCATCAGAAACCGGCGGCAGGGCGATGTTCCCGCAGCGGCCGCAGCGACCGTTCCGGAACCGGATATCCGTGACGAAGCCGTCACGCCCGGGGAGCTTCCCGGGGATCGCTGGCACCGGTTGGCCGGAGAACTTCTGGCCTCCGGGGAGATGCGGCTTGCCGTTCGCGCCCTCTACTTCGCTTCCATCGCCCATCTGGCTGAAGCGGGTCTTCTCACCATGGACAGGGCCAAATCGGATCGGGACTACGAGAGAGAACTGGCAAGGAGGGCGCATTCCCGACCTTCCCTGCTGGCCGCCTTCTCGGGGAATGTCTCTCTGTTTCAGCGCGTCTGGTACGGCATGCACCCCGTGGACAGTGAACTGGTGGATACCTTTACGGCAAATTACCTGAGGATGACGCCCCATGAACGGTAGCGGTAAAATCTTCACGGCTCTGCTGGTATTCATGGTCTGCGCATTCGGATTCGGGATCTATACGCTCCAGAACGAACGCTTTGAAAGGGGCGACATCTACCCGCCGTATTCCTCGTTCCGGAGTGATTCTCAAGGAGCCCGGGCGCTCTACCTTGCCCTCGGACGGATGCCCGCCACCGGGGTCCGTCGCAATTTCCTCGAGGAGTCACGTCTTACCCGCGAGAAGGGGGCTACCTTTTTTTACCTGGGCGTTGATGTGGGCGCGATGCGTCTGATTACGAAAAAGGATATCCTGGCCCTGGAGGCTCTCGCCCGGAACGGGAACCGTCTGGTATTCGCTTTCGCTCCGG
Organism: uncultured Geobacter sp.; assembly: GCA_964432775.1. Taxonomy (GTDB): domain Bacteria; phylum Desulfobacterota; class Desulfuromonadia; order Geobacterales; family Geobacteraceae; genus RPRC01. The sequence goes on along the minus strand of CAYSPF010000025.1, from coordinate 707 downwards.
TCTCCGCTGCGAAAGATCGAGCGACGGAGGGGAGAAAAGAGGGCGCCGAGGATGAAAAGAAACCCGGGGCCCGGGGCGGCAGAGAACAGGCAGGCACTCCGTGCGCCTGCCTCTCCTGGAGGTGGAATTTTATTTTCGATGACTTCCCTGTGACGGGGGATGCCCGCAAGGGCACGACGAGGGCAGTACTGTCGGTTGGGGAGACAGGCCTTCCCGAAACCGTTTCCGTGCGATCAAGCCTCTATTTCAGGACTGACGAGAGATTCTGGAGAACAGTGTACTCCGTGGACGGAAATCCCGTGCTTGTCGAGCGCGATTTCGGCAAGGGGAGTATCGTTCTCCTTTCGGATTCTTCCCTGACCAGCAACGGGGCGATGAAGGACCGGCGGTATCCGGAGCTGCTTCTCCGGCTCCTGGGAGGGAGCCGGACGGCGGTGTTTGATGAAACGCATCTCGGGGTCTCTGAGAACCCGGGGGTCATGTCGCTTGTCATAAAATACCGGTTGACGTCGTTTCTTGTCGCTCTTCTGTTGCTTGCCGGACTGTATCTCTGGAAGAATTCGATCCCGCTTGTTCCCTCTGCGGCTTCGGTCCGTTTCGGTGAAGACGGGATAACGACCGACAAGGATGCCGTGGGTGGGCTGATAAGCCTGCTGCGCCGCAACATCCCCAAAACAGAGCTCCTGGATGTCTGCTTCCGGGAGTGG
>CAYSPF010000024.1:0-20620 GCA_964432775.1 uncultured Geobacter sp. | reverse complement strand
ATATTTACCTGCAAAAGCCCCCGCCTTAGATAGGCGGGGGCTTTTCTGCGTCCGCATGTGCATCTGGAAGATTTGGAGATTTTGCCGGGTTTGGTTGTTTGGAAATATTCGCGGTCAGTATTTTCTGTTCGGAGAGGTTGCACGTTGACCCTCAATGTGAAGGAAGGTATTATAAAAAAATGTGCCGAAGCATCAGGGTCGGGGCACCCAATGCCGTTGCCGTCCATCGTACCAGTGGTGAAGCAATAACGGGGGGTAATCACCCTCGCACCAGATCACTACCACACAAATACACTGGAGGAAGAATATCATGAGATTTGTCACCGGTTTCATAGAGAACTGCCTGGTTTTCCGAACAGGTTTTGTCGTATTTACACTCTGCGCTGTGTCCTTGCCGCTCAGTGTCAACGCCGCAGTGGGTGATATGACCTATGAAAAGCCTCCGGTTATTCGGGCAAACTCTGTTCTTTCTCAGGACATGCTTGTGGGAACCCTCTTCCGAGTGGACGAAGGCGTTCCCACTGACGGATATATGGCTCATTTTACTCTCAGATCGGAGTTGGGTACCTTCGAGACGCCCGGACAGGATTTGCTGAAAATACGCATTGCGGAACTGCCGGCCATCCAGCACCTCAATTCGATGAGTACGACAACGGAGTTCCTTCGGGCAGCCGGAGATGCCGCAATCAAGCCGGTCAAATCTGCGGTAAACATAGTTACAAATCCGGTGGAGACAGTGAAGGGCATTCCTGCCGGGCTTTCTCGTTTCTTCGAGCGAGTGGAGTCGGGCGCAAAGAGTATTGCAAATGGTGTGACGAATTCAGGCAATTCCGGTGAAAATAAGGTGACGGATACCGCAAGTAGAGTGGGGGACGCAACCATTAACGCGCTCGGGTTCGAGGAAAGCCGTCGCCAACTGGCAAAAGGTTTGGGGGTTGACCCCTATACTACCAATCCGGTGCTTTCACAGAAACTTACGGACACGGCCTGGGTATCCTTCTCCGGAAAACTGGGGGTAAATGCAGTAGTCTCCGTGTTCGTTCCGGTTTCCATAGCCATTTCCGGAACGTCATTTACCCATGACCTCGTATATAGCACGTCAAAGGACGATCTGATCATCAGAAACAGGAAACAGATGATAGCGATGGGCGCGAGCGAAGAGCTTACTGACACCCTGATCAAAAACCGGTGGTATTCGCTGACGGTGCTGACCTCTCTGGTTACCGGCCTTGAAAGCCTTTCAGGCGTTGCGGGTCGGACCGCAATAATCAACCTGGCCACGATTGCCGAAAACGAGGAAGAGGCCCGTTTTATCGCATCGAGCGTCCAGATGCTTGCAGCGTTGCACAGGACGGATATGCGACTGAAAGAGGTGGCGGCACGGGGGACAGTGGTTGGTATCGCCAGCCACGGCGCTATTGTCGTTCCCGCACCCGTGGATTACATCTCGTGGACGCCGCAGATAGCTCGTTTGGCGTCCCGCCCCGATCTCCGGGCATCGCGTCGAGTAATCCGGCTGACCGGGAAGATGTCAACAACGGCCAGGCATGAGCTTAAGACGCTGGGTTGGGCTATCGCCGATGCTTCCAGGTAATGGACTCGGAACAAACAAATATTCCCCGTTTCTTCTGCTAATCCTTGAAACCCTCACTGGTAACACTGCAAACCCGCTCACAATTCCTTCTCGGATTGTGAGCGGGTAAAGATATCATCCTGATTACATAATAGAAATAGCATCACCAACCGTGCTTTGCTCACGCCGAGCGGACGTTACGTTCATTCCGGAGCCTTTCGATTACCGGTGGAAGGAGATTGAGCACGAAGTCGATATCATCCCGGGTGTTCTCCCTGCCGAGGGAAAACCGGATGGTGCTCCGGGCCGTAGCGGCATCCAGACCCATTGCTGTGAGGACCCGCGATACTTCCCTGCTCTCCGCCGAGCATGCCGAACCCGCGGATACCGCCACTCCGTTCCGGTCGAGCTCCGTCATGAGAAGCTCCACAAATACCCCCCTGAATGAGATGTTGAGCGTATTGGGCAGTCTTTTTTCGGGATGGCCGTTCACTTTTACATCCGGAATCGTTTCCCGGATTCCCTTCTCGAGGGAATCACGCAGGGTCCGAATCCGAGCCGCTTCATGTTCCAGATCGTTTCGCGCCATTTCGCACGCCATCCCAAGCCCGACTATTCCGGGTACATTTTCGGTGCCTGCGCGGCGGTTGCGTTCCTGGGGGCCGCCGTGGATGAGCGGCGGGATGCGGAGACCGCTCCTGACGATCAGTGCGCCAATCCCCTTGGGGGCATGGAGTTTGTGCCCTGATAGGGTTAAGACATCCACCGGAAGGTCCTTGAAGTTTATCGGAACCTTGCCGATCGCCTGCACCGTGTCACAGACAAAATGGATTCCCTTCTCGGCGGCAATTTCGCCGATTTCCCGAATGGGAAAGATGACACCGGTTTCATTGTTGGCGTACATGGCGGAGATGAGTACCGTCTTGTCCGTGACGGCGGCTTCAAGCTTACCCGGATCAAGCATGCCGCCCCCGTCAACGCTGAGGAAGGTTGTCTTGAATCCCTCACGTTCCAGATGTCGGAAGCTGTTGAAAACGGCGGGATGCTCAACCATGGTGCTGATACCGTGGCAGCCGTCCTTTCGACGTGAGGCCGCGATTCCCTTGATAGCCATGTTTGCCGACTCGCTTCCGCCCGAAGTGAAAACCACCTCCGACGGGGAACAACTGACGAGTGAGGCAACCTGCTCCCTGGCCCTGCTCACTGCAGTTTTCACCTTGCTGCCGGCCCAGTGGGCGGACGAGGGGTTGCCGAAATCTTCACGGAAGAACGGAAGCATTGCGTCAAGCACCTCGGCATGGACCGGTGTCGTGGCGTTATTGTCCAGATAGATTTTTCGCATCTTCTTCTCCTTGTTCGCAGTACCGATTGTTCGGTCAGAATTCCAGGAAAATGCCGGTATTTGTTTCTTTGATAACAAAAAACCCGCACCAATATCGACTTTTGTCGGAATCGGTGCGGGTTTCGTTGAGTCTGTCTGTGCAGAGGACGAAATAGGCGCGTGACCGTTAAGAAAAACTATGGTTGTTTACAAGATATGTAGTAGATTGTGTGCGTGTAAGCCTAATGAAACACTATGAAATATATACCAGTTGCATTCAGGACGTCAAACACTATTTAAACCTCTAAAATACTCAACAACTCTTGTTCGTATCTTCGCTTATCTCTTCCTGAAAAGTCGTCACAGCGGCATCATGCTGATTGCGCCCTCCGGACAGACATGGCTGCAGAGCGAACAGCCCGCGCACCTTTTGCGATCGATATTCATCACCGTGTCGTTGAGGGTCACGGCCTGATATCCGCCATCCCGGCATGAGGTGCGACACGCGCCGCAGAGAGAGCAACGGGTATGGTCAATACGCGCTAAGACCCGATAGTCCGCGTCCAGACCGGCGAAGGTTGTTACCCTGTCACGACAGCCGCCGACAAAGTCCGCAAGTGTGGTGTGTCCGTGCCACCCCATGAACTCCAGCAGCTCTCCCTTCATCCTGTCGATCACGCCGAACCCCTTGAGCATCACCTCCGTGCATACCTGTACCACCGGCGCGCCCAGCAGCAGGAATTCGGCAGCGTCAAAACCGCTGGAAACACCGCCGCAGGCCATTACCGGCAGGCCGGGATCGCGACTGAGTTCGCTGACTGCCCGCAGTGCAATGGGCTTGATGCCGGGACCGGAATAGCCGCCGTAGGAGGTTGAACCGCCGATGTCGGGCAGGGTGCGTAAAGTTTTTAGGTCGATTCCGAACAGTGACGGAATCGTGTTGATGGCGCAGATACCGTCAGCTCCAGCCCCGGAAACCGCCTCACCGATCGACCGGATGTCGGTGACCGCCGCTGTGAGCTTGGGGATGACGGGTATGCGTATCTCGGCGCACTGCTTCAGCCACCCCGTGATCAGGGCGGAATACTCGGCGTTCTGGCCGATGGCGGCGCCTTTTCCCTTTTCAGGACAGCCGTGGGGGCAGGAGAAGTTCAACTCCAGCAAGTCGGCCCCGGCTTCCTGGCACCCCTTTGCAAGGGTGAGCCAGTCGTCCGGAGAGCGGGCGTCTCCCATGATGCTGCCGATAACCGCCTTTTGGGGAAATTCGGACTTCAGTTCGGCAATCGTCCGGAACCATGCATCGGGCGGCAGTTCGCTCAGCAACTCCAGGTTTTCAAAGCCGATAATCTTACCTCCCCGTCGCGAGACAGCGAAACGATTCTGCAGGTTTTTCACCGGTTCGCTGATGAGTGTCTTGATGACGGCGCCCGACCATCCCGCTTCGAAGGCACGGCGGATCATGTCGCCGTTTGCCGTCGGCGGCGCCGAGGCCAGGAGAAAGGGGCTGTCAAGGGTGATGCCGAGATAGTGTGCGCGCAGGTCCATCCATTCCTCCCTCAGGGTTTGCCCGGTTCTGAAACTGCCTGTTTGATCCTTATGTAATACACCATCCCCAGATACCGTTCGCCGCTGAATACCGGCCTGAACGCAAAAATGCCGGTCCTTCCCTCGAACAAGGGAGCCTCCATGACCGCGGGCTTTCTCTCCGCAAGGATTCTGAGAGTCTCCTTATCGCTCGCAGCACGGCCTGAAGATTTATAGTCATAGTCTGTCAGGCTGTTTTCCGCAGGGTAGCCAAAGCGGTTCACCCCCTGTGCATCGACCCACTGAACCGAATAGATCCCTGGCGTGTCTTCATAATATTCCCTGAAAAGCTCAATGCCCCTCTTTTTATCGCTGCCCGCCAGGGCCGCAATCAGGGAACGGTCGGTCGCGAGGGATGCAAGCGTCTGCTCAGGTGTCGCAGCCGGGGAGGTGGGTCCTATCCTTTTCCCCGAGTCGTCATGCTTGACATGTATCCCGACCAGACGCCATTCAGAGCCGTAGAGGGAAACGGTCTGCCAGTAGGCGTTCTTGGCAACGGCCCTTTTCGAGGTTTGTGCCGTGAACCGGTAAACACCACTACCTTCCGGCTGAGTTGCAATGCGACGGGCAAGCCGGACAAGGCGCCCATAGGGCCTGTACAGACGGGATGTGAAGAGGTTCAGTCCAATCTGGGGTGTGTCGATGTCGTAAAGGATGCGCCCCTCTTTCTCCATTACACAGATCTCCAGCGGTGTGCCCTCTGTCAGGGGACGGATGATATCCCCCAGAAGTCGGGAAGGTGAAAAGAGTATGCTGACCGAGCCGAGAAACTTTCCGTCGGGTGCGGTTACCGGGTATTCGGCGTCAGCCGCCTCGAAACCTTCCACTGCGCGGAATACGGCGCTCAATACCGGCTTGCGGGAATTCTTCAACAGGTTCACCTGCTCCTGGTTGCTGATGTCGCTTCCCTCAAATCGGCGGAAGGGCGCGGGTTCGACCGTAACCATCCGTCCTGCGGTGTCAACGGCGGCGCAGTCCACCGCATAGCTGAAAGCGCCGCATAACTCCCGTAGTGCCGGCCTTGCAGGGTCACCGGTCAGACCCGATGTGCCCAGTGTCTCGGCGGCCCGCTTCAGGCTCGCGTCAAGGCGGCTCAATTCCTCAGTCACCTTCCGCTTCGCCGTTGTCAGGGAGAAGGGCGAATCAGTGGAGCACAGGGCGGACGAAGCTCCGGAAAGGCACAGCATCGTCAGCAGGACTGTCATTAGTTTTCTCATCGGTAACATCTCCTTTCACCGTTTCTAACTTTTTCTATTTCAGCCAGCTTATCACATCCGACAGTAACTTCTCCGGCTGGGTCGATGAAACGGAATGGCCTGATTTCTCGTAGTACGGCCAGTGGATGGTTCTGGACGTCGGCGTGTCGAGACCCGGGAGAGAACCTTTCTTGTACGAGACGGCAATAGAACCTTCCGTAGTGTCGCTTCCCCGCTTCGCGACCACGCTCTCCGCGATGTCTGCGTACCCTTTCAACGCCTCAGGCAATGCTGGAGAGTAAATCACGAGGTCCCACGCCGCATCGGTAATGAAGGTCTTTACGTTGAGCAGGTTTTCAAGAAACATCTCCCCGTACCGGGGCGAGGTGTCGGGACTGATGGCATACCCCTTGAGAATGGCATTGTTGATCATGAAGGCCAGGTAGACGCCAAAGTTGGTTCCACTGAGATAGTCGTCATAGACGGGCAATATTCCGAAAACGTCTTCGAGTGAACCGCTGACGCCGGTTCCCAATGCCGCGGCAATTCTCGCCCGGGAATCGGCCTCCAGTTCCGCCATGATCCTGTAGCGTTCCGGAGTGTCCGCGCCCGGTTCCAAAAGCTCACGACTTCTCCCGTAGCGGTAAGCGTTGAGACGAGCGGCGGGACGCAGCAGACTGATCGTCCTCACGTCGGTCCCGAATACAACGGAAAGTGAATCCACATCCAGCAGGCCCTTCATGGCGAATGCTTCCAGTTCATCGGACCAGGTATTCGGTTTCGTATAGATATACCTGTCCCTGCCCGCCATTTTTTCCACGAATTTGAATGCGTTCGTTTCCGGGTCGCAGTATGAATCGGCGCAGCGGGTGTATGCCTTCCCGGTCGTCTCCGCTATTTGATCGATTATTGAGCCCGGCTGCTCGAACATTTTTCCCGCGATCTCACTCTGGTAGGGACCGCTCAACTCAGGCTGGATAAGGATCTGTCGCCCGAACTGCCGGGCGATGGTCTCCGCCGGGAACGGTCCGGTCGTGTCCTTCAACGAAAAGACTTTGGCGAGATGCCTGCCGATCTCGGCGGCAAGGGCCTCGTCTTTGTAGATTTTCTCTCCACTCCCGTACCGGGAGTAGAAGAGCAGAAGGTTGAGCATGGTCGAAACCCGTGTCCCGCTATAGCTTTCACCCACCAGGATGACCTGGTTTGCCCGTAGCGAAGGGTGCGCATCCAGGAAGCGCAGCAGGACGCGTATCACATTGGCTGAGTCGATAAACGGGTTAAAGTTTTTTGCATCGAACTCGGGTGTTCTGTTTGATTCCTGGCTCGCCCCCTCGACGATGTTGTAGGAAAACCCGGTATTGGGCGCGTCCAGGTAGAGCAGGTTCCCAATCCTGGTCCAACTGGACGTGTTTGCTGCATAGGGTTTGCCGTTGGTTCGCTCGCGGTCGAGGGTAAAGGGGGCAGTATTCATACTGAATAGATTTGTTGTGGTCGCACAACCCGGACCGCCGTTCAGAAATACGAAGATCGGTTTTTCTTTTGGAGTCTGCTCCGCGGGATGAAACGAGTAGATAACCCTGGCAACGGAGGATGTGGCATGGTAGGTCTCACGACCCGACTGCTGCAGGCTGAAACTTATCGGCTCCACCTCGATAAATCCGGCTTCGCTCTTCAGTCCGCCGGGTGAATCGGAGCCGGAGCATCCGAACAATAGCTGAGCCGCCACAAGCAGGGCCGTCCATAACGTCAATCTGTGGATATACATTGAATCCTCCTTACGCCGTCATTCTACAACTTCGGCCAGCACCATGTCGCCATACGCGTCCGGAATCCTCTTATTGCTCTTGAGCAGCACATACCACCGGCGGAAGGTCATGAGGCAGACGATCGTCATCAGCAGCATGAGTGTGGAGGAGAATCCCGCCAGCAGATAGAGCTTTTTCGGCAGGTAGTTTTCCGTAATATTCAGGTAGCCCGCGGACATCACGACCGGGATCATGAATATGCCGGGCACTGCGGTAACCCAGGCGTAACGAGCCCGTCCGAGCCGGATAAGCATGGATGTTGCGATAATAAGGGCGCCGGCTGCGAGCAACTGATTCGCCATGCCGAAGATCGGCCAGATGGTGGCGATTTCGCCGGTATAGAGCAGGTAGCCCCAGGAGAAGGTGAAGAGTAAGCTCGTCACGACAATACCGGGCATCCATTTTTTCTCATCAAACCGTGGAATCACCTTGCCCAGCATTTCCTGCAGCAGGTAGCGGCCTACGCGGGTTCCGGTGTCGACCGCGGTGAGAATGAAGACCGCCTCGAACATGATGGCGAAGTGGTACCAATAAGCGGCAAGGTGATTCATGAAAGGTACGCGTGTAAAGATGTAGGTCATTCCGACGGCCAGGGATACGGCGCCTCCCGGACGGCCCTGCAGTTGTACGCCCACCTCCTGTGACAGCCCCGGAAGGTGGACCGGGGTCAGGCCGAGCTTGGCAAAGGCGGCCGCCGGAGCATTGATGGCGAAATAATCGGCCGGAATAAGCGTGCAGGCGGCCACCAGCGCCAACATGGCGACTACGCCCTCCACCAGCATGGCGCCGTAGCCTATGAAGAGGATATCCCTCTCGTTGGCGATCATCTTGGGGGTTGTGCCGGTGCCGATTATGGCGTGGAAGCCCGAGAGCGCGCCGCAGGCGATGGTGATGAAGAGAAAGGGAAAGAGTTTACCCGGAATCACGGGTCCGCCTCCGTGGATCCACGGGGTGACTGCCGGCATCTGCAGTTCGGGATGTACGAACATGATCCCGATTACGAGGGCCGTGATGGTGCCGAGTTTGAGATAGGTGGAGAGGTAGTCGCGCGGGCAGAGCAGCAGCCACACCGGTAATGCGGATGCGAAAAAGCCGTAGACGGGGATGAGGATGGACAGCTGTTGTTTGCTCAGGTTGAGCAGGAAGGAGAGCTCGGGGAGCCGGGCAACATACGGACCGGCAAGGAGTGCCGCCAGAAGAAGCACTACGCCCATGGCGCTGGCGCCGGCCACGTCACCTTTGCGCCAGATGTGCATCCATACGCCCATCAGGATCGCGATGGGAATCGTGGCGAGAACGGTGAAGGTTCCCCACAGACTCTCGAAAAGGGCGTTGACCACCGCAATGGAGAGCCCTGCCAGGGTGAGGATGAGTATGAAAAGGACCGCGAAAGATGCGACAAGCCCCGCCCCCGTGCCTATCTCCGATTCAGCGATGAGCGACAGGCTCTTGCCCCGGTGGCGAACGGAACAGAAAAGAACGACCATGTCGTGCACGGCGCCCGCGACCACCGCGCCGATAAGTATCCAGAGAGCGCCCGGCGCGTATCCGAACTGGGACGCCAGCACGGGACCCAGGAGCGGTCCCGCCGCAGCGATGGCCGCGAAGTGGTGACCGAACAGGACGGACCTGCTCGTCTTGTGGTAGTCGTGGCCGTCGGCTAACGCCACGGCCGGAGTTACACGGTAGGGATTCAGGCGAAGCACCTTGCGCGCAATGAACAAGCCGTAGAAACGATACGCAAGGGCAAAGACGCAGAGCGCCGCCAGTACGAGCGTTACAGCATTCATGAAAACAAACCTCCCCGGAATATCACATATGATTGTTCAGTGTAATGCATGCATGTCTTGGCCAACGCTAGAAACGGGCCGAGATTGCCAGCGCCAGGAAGGGAGCAGGATTATAGTCTTCCGACGTGAGCCTGTTGCCTTTGCTGTCGTCGATGCTCAGTTTCCCGCCAAACATGACTCCTCCATAGAAGTCGAGGTTGAAGTTCTTGCCGACGCTCCGGGAGATGCGACCGAAGGCGGGGATTGCGTTGGACTCGCCGATGCCGTCGGCATAAAGACCGGAGTTTTTGAGGCGGAATCGTTCAGACCGGTATGCGGCGCCCGCCGCCGCGTCCCATCCGTCACCGATGCGGTACGACAGTTCCAGTCCCGCCGGCCCCGCCGGTCCGGGACGGAATGGATTCGCCAGGAGCAGTCTATCGGTTATCCTCCAGTTGACCACAATCATCGGGAAAACCGCCACATCTTCAATCTGGCTGAAAGCCGCCACACCGAGACCAAGAGTCAGATTGGGGCCGAAGTCCCGGGTCACGGAGACAGCCCCGCCGTAGCCGACGGCATTTCCCCATCCGGCGCCGTCCTCGAGTGAAAACTGAATCGAGGGGTAGACATAGATGCTCCATATGGGTGTCAGATCGTAGCCGACGCTTCCGCCGAACTCCAGGTTGTGCACCTTGTCCCAGGGCTTTACTCCGGCAAACGTCACCGGTTCCGAAAAATTGTAGTCGGCGTAATTATAGCTGAAATGGAGTCCTATCCCGAGGGTTTCGCTGAGAGGGATGTTTCCGTTGATATCGAAGATGGTGCGGAATACGCTGACGCTTCCCCCTTTGTTGAGATTCGAGTCGAACTGGTACAGGGGCGTGGCCGCAAGGCTGATCGACGGACTTCCGTCCTGAGGAGTGACGTCAGCGGGCTCCGCGTGAGCCGGAGCCGCTGACAGCGCAAAGCATAGGGCGAAACAGGCAGAAAGTATCGTGGAGGCAAACGGGAATCCGCTGTTCGATGTGGTCATGGGTGACCTCCTTTATGTGTTTGGTTTGACCTGCAGGCGAAGCAGGCATAACGGAAGAATCCCTTTCAGCCGATAGCGGATATCCTCCGCCTCGCGTCCTGAATGATTCGATCAGCCCGAGGTGCGCGCCGACCTGAGATATCCGATGATTCCGATGGTGATGCACAGGGGAAGCGCGGCCACGATGCACGCAGTGGTCAGTACCCCCAGGTGCCACACTTCCGAAAGGCCAACGGCCTGTACGCCGAGTGCGTTGCCGATTTGCATGCCCATGAGGTAGACCATCGAGCAGGGCAGAAACCGCAGCGGATCGGCTGACGTCACTATGGAGGCATAGATGCTTACGCTTGCCAGTCCCATGCAGAGACCCGAGGCGAAGATGGGGATTCCGGCAAGCGTGAAAGATCCGGAAGCCAGGCATAACGCGAGCACCGCGAGCGATACGAGCAGGCCGGCGGCGGAACGGGAGGGAATTCGTTCCATGCGGTTCTCCAGGCGGACCGCCCAGAGGCTGCCGATAATCGCACCGACCGAGGCGAGTACCGTCATGCCCCCCACGAACAGGGGGCTCTTCCCCGCCTTGGCCTGGAGGTAATCGGAGAAGAGGTATTCCGAGCCGACTATGAGGATGGAAACCGCCACCTGCCAGGCCGTCATCACCCGGGTGGTTCTCCGGCCGTGCAGGTCTTCGACCTGTGCGCCGGAGCTATCCGGCAGCGGAACCCGTCGCTGCCATAGGCCGATCCATGCAAAAACAACGGTTGCCAGGCCGAGACCGGCATTCAGTAGAAAAAAATTCCGCCACCCTTCGGCTGAGCCCTGGGCGAAGAGCGCGCCCACCAGGGGGCCGACAACCACGCCGAGGCCGGCCCCGACTTCGCCCCAGACAAGGGTGCGGGTAATACGCAACCGGTGGAAGACGGTCAGCGTCCAGAGTTGTCCCGCAAAGGAAATGGCGCCTCCCACACCCATGACAATTCGCCCGGCAAAGAACCAGAACGGTGTCGGGGCAGAGAAGCAGACCAGGTTCCCCGCCGCGAACAGGGTGAGTCCGCCCAGGAAGAAATAGAGAGGATGCAACCTGCGGCTGATCCAGCGGGAGAGGAGAAGGGTAAGCAGCATGACCCCAAACAGCGGATAGAGGTAGCTGTTGAGGATGTAGCTGGAGAGCTCCTCGCGCAGCCCCAGGCTCTCAGTGATGCGGGCGTTTGCCACGATTACCGCGGTGACTTCCAGCGCGGCGAAGGCCTCGACAAGGAAAAACCCTACGTCATAAAGCCGGTCGGTCAGGTGGCTGCCGCGTTCCGCTACATCGATGGAGTCCCTGTTCGTATGGGGCATCATTCCTCCACGACACGATGGAGCGCAACAACGTAATCCAGCATCATACCCGGGGTCCAGACCATTTCCCGCGCCTTCCAGCGGATGAAATGGGCGACCCAGAGGTCCTTGTGCAACAGCAGCCAGAACAGGGTCCGAATTCGATGGCCGGTGGCGAGGCTTCCCATGAGGGCCGCTTCAAGGGCCAGTGCAACCGCCACGGAGCAATTCCGGTTGGTGAAGTTGTAGGCCGTGACGCTCCTGTACAGCGCCCAGAAGGTTCGGAGCTGCTCATCATTGAAGTTACGAAACCGGATGGTGGCGGAAGGCTGCACGTAGGACTTGATTTCCTCTTCAAAGGAGGGGTAAAAGACGCCCGGCACGTTCTTGCTGCGAAGGGTCTTCCATACCTCCTCACTCCTTTCGAAGGCGGTGGGGTCTCCGTCGCTGTGGCTGATATAGACATCGGGGCTCATCTCCAGGGCCGCATGCCCTACGGAGAATTTGCCCTCGGAGTCACGTGCCGCCACGTAGCGGCTGACCAGGTTGGGCGCCGTGTCCACCTTTGCGACGGTGGTGGGCGTCCAGATGTGCACCAGCAGGTCGCCATGCGCTTGATTGATTCCGGGCGGCATCTCGGGTTCCGCCGACAGGTACTGCTTGCGGAAGCGTCCGGGCACATGGAAATCGAGGAAATAGCGCACCGCCATGCAGGCGTTGCCGCTTTCCGTGTTATGCAGGTATCGGCCCAGCCGGAGAGCAGTGCGAAGCGTAGTAAGCCCCGTAAGGAGAAAACCCGCCCCCAGGAAAACAGGCACGACCCAGGTGACCGACTCCTTCCATTCAAGGAACAGGAGTCCGCCGAACAGGAGGTGACCGACGCCGCTCACAAAAAACCAGCCCCAGTTGGGGTAGCGGATGATGAGAGAGGAAAGGATCTGGTACAGTCCGTTGATCAGCAGGGCAAGCCCGAAGAGCCACGGTACGGCGTTTTCCGATTGTTGGGGGAAGTCGGCGATGGCAATGCCCAGCAGTACGAACACGAGGCCCTGAAAGCCGAAAAGAGAAGGCATTCCACCCCCTCCGGCGAGAAGGGAAAACGCCATTTTTGCCAGACCCATGACGACCATCACCCAGCCGAATGCCTCGAGGGCAATCAGGGTAACTTTGTCCGATGCGTCAATGATAATGAAAAGCCCGGTGGCGAACAGTAAAGCCCCCAGGCCGGTCACGTACCAGCGATGACGATGCAGGTCGCCCGGCCCGAGCAGCAGCATGGCAAGATTCATTGAATATCCTCCTTGCCCGACGGATCGGGTATACGGTTTTTCTCCAGCACCGATCCCAGGGAGTTCAGGGCATCTTTCATTTCTCTCAGTTCCAGGGTGTCATTCCGGCCTACAGGGGTTTGTCGAAAATCTCCTTCCGCATAGCCGCGTGCCTGTTCTGCAAGCCGGTGCAGGGGGCGCGTGATGGTGTCGTCAAATGCCCGATTGAGAAACCATAGCGCCGCCCCGCCCATGAAAAGGTACAGCGCCAGCATATGGCGGCCCAGTGCGTTCAGCGGCGCCAGCCGTTTGTCCAGCGGCCAGCTCACGATCAATGACCAGTCCCCCCCACCCCTGGCAGCCGACATCGAGGCCACGGGGTATTCCACAACCCACGATCTGCGGTGGCTCACCGGGTCAATCATATCCAATGTGTCCAGACCACGCCGTTTCATGAGCACTCCCAGTTCACCCAGGTTCCGGCTTCCCTCCAGCCCCACCATCGCCTTCAGGGCCGGATGCGCCAGGATCTGGCCCGCCGGGTTGACAAGGTAGACCGTTCCGTCTCCCCCGGGTTTGAGGAAGTTGAGACGTTTTTTCAGGCTGTCAAGGTCCAGGTCAACCGCGGCCACTCCCACCACGCCGTCGCCACGTCTGATGGGAACCGCATAGGTGACCATCAGGGCGTTGCCCCCTTCGCCGAAGTACGGCTTAATCCATTTCCCGCGACCAATCGTGACGGGAATACGGTACCAGTCCCGGCTGGTGTATTCATAGGCGATGTCTGTTTCCGTCTCCCTGCCGTTCCGGCGATAGAAATATGGAGCGAAGCTCCCGAGGGCGGTTGCCGTCGGTTCAAAGGCCACGGAGATACCATAGATCTCGGGAGTGTCATGAAGGGTCCGGCGCAACAGTTTCCTGATGCTGTCGGCTGTAATGGTCGGATCTGCTTCAAGTGTACGGGCAAGACCCTCGGTTATCATGCGGGGCGGGTCGAAGGTCAGATCCAGTTCGGCAGTCTTGAGTCGCGCGATCTGCAGGGCTTCCTGCTTCATCTGTGTCATGAGGGTGTGCCGCCCGGCCTGGTAGCTTTCGTAGAGAAGCAGCAGGAGCGGCATTCCAACCAGGAAAACGAGGAGGATCTGGATTTTTTTGCGAAGATTCATAATGATTGGTCCTTTGCTTACATACAAGACTACTGCCACATGACATGTGTGTGAGGTGGTACCAGTATACAGGACTCTTCGGCAGCAAGCCTGCCGGTCTTGAATATATATCGGCAATTCAGCGTGTTGTTGAAAGATTTATCAGGAATGCAGGGGGAAACTATCATCATAGGATCGGAAATGAGCTGAATTTGCAGAAAACGGTGAAGGCAGTAAATGAAAGAGCTACCGCAGGCAGGTGAATATCCCCACCCCCCAGAAACAGTCTCCGCACGGCACCATGGTGGCGTAACAGTCCTGCTCGAACTCGTCCGCTGTCAGGTAGTCGCAGGGGACCAGGTTGCAATTGGAGCAGTACGGGTAGTCATTGCGCAGGACATCCTCCCGGAACAACCGGAAAGCAGGGTCGTTCCATATTTCAAGAATTCCCTTTTCAGGAAGTGCGCCGAAGGACCTCGGTGTCACGCTTTTCTTCCAGTAGGTGAAATGGAGGGCGGTGCTGCTTCCCCACGGCGACTCCAGTCCGGGCACGTATTTTCTCCAGTAGGAAAAGTGGCACAGGAAACGGTGCCAGAGAAAGTAGCAGGGGTGCACGGCGCCGTCCCACGACACCATGGCGCTGCCGTCCTCGATGAAGTCGCAGCGCCGCTCCTCCCTCGGGGTAATGCCCGGCAGCTTCAGGTCGAGCCCCATCTCTTCGGCCACCGCTCGTGCTTCTTCAAATACACGTGCCACTTCCAGCGGCAACTCTTCGTCCCGCGCAAGCAGGTTTCTCACATGAAAAAAAATCCCTTGCGAACGGGCATCGGCCACCATTTCCTTGACAAAGTCGACAATCCGCTGTTCTTCCGGCGTCCGGTAGAACTTGTAGAAGTTGATGAAAAAATACTGGCTGATATCGATGCCTTCAGACTCGGCCCGTTTTTTCCAGGAATGGTACAGTTCGACTGCGCGATCCGTGTTGGAGTCGAACACGGATTGGGAGATCCGATCGAATTCGTACGGCAGGAGATGCGTCACAAGGGCGAAATTCGCTCCACGGGAAGCGGACCAGCGGAGGACATCCGGAAGCTGATGCAGGTTGTCACGCATCACCACGAATTCGACTCCCACCTGAAAAGTGGAATCCGGGCAGGCATCCTTGGCCTTTCGCAGCGCGGCAAAAGCCTTCTCCAGGTCGGTCACCTCGCCCCCTTCGCGGATGGCGCGGAACATATCTGGGCAGACGGCGTCCAGGGACAGGCATATCCTGTCCAGTCCGGCTGCGACAAGGGATTGCGCCCTGCTTTCATCGAGGAGGAGGCCGTTGGACTGGAACCCGACCCAGCTGTCCGGCGGCATGGCCTGTTTTGCGATGCGGATGAACTCCTCCAGATGCGGATGGAGGAGAGATTCGCCGACACCGTTCAGGATCAGGGCCTCGCAGCGGGCAAAGGCGGGAACCAGCGTCAGAAAGGTTTCCCGGGACATGTCGCCCGCCGTGATTTCATTGCCCGGCGCCTGCTTGACGCACATCGGGCAGGTAAGGTTGCAGCGTGTGGTGATCTCGACGAACAGCTTCGAGGGAGAGACGCGGAAAGGGGGGCGAAGTGCCGTAGTACGGGTTTCACTGCATGACTCGTGACCGGTTTTCATAATTCCTCTGCAGGTGTGGGATAGGAAGCCGACCGTGTGCGGGCAGTCATCTCCCGCGGCTCTTCCCCGGTTCGGTTCACCAAAGGGGAGGGGCGATTCTACTATGGAAATAACCTTCGCTCTAGAAAAAAATGCAGGGGGGACAATGAGGGAATCTTCCTTTGTAGAATGGGGAGGGTGGCGCCGGGCGCCCGCTTCCTTCCAGGCTTATCCTCACGATTTCGAGTCGGTCGTATGGCGAAGTCTTTTTCCCGCAACCAGGACAATCACCGTGGACAGCACAATCACTCCAAGGAGGAGCAGCGCCGATGCCCGGGCGCTCTGCAGAAGCGTCGGCTTCAGCAGAAGCACCGCGGCCAGGCCGAACATCATCAGGCCCGAGACGAGCTTCATGATACGCCCCTGCCATTCCGTCAGCTTCCGGCTCCCGAGGGTAATTACGAAAAAGGTGACGATGACGGCGAGGGGAATCATGTAGACGAGGTTGTAGAGGGCCAGGTAAGCGTAGTAGCCGGCCGTTGAAAGGGAGTTCATGGTGAGAAGCCGGGTATAAACCATGGGGAAACCGGCCGTGCAGAGGAGTTCGTAGCTGTTTGCCGCAACGGCGAGAACGACTGAACCTGTCAGCGCGGCAGGGAGTGACTCCGTGTGGAGCAGGCCGCGCATGCGTTCCAGCAACTTCGGTTTCGACGTTTCCGGGATGCTCAGGGAAACCCCCTGTTTGAAGAAGAAAAAATCCTTCATGTTGATGAGGGAGATGATGAGCGCCGTGAACCCGGCGATCCAGGTTACCGCCGAAAGGCGCCCCACGAGAAAAAACAGGTTCATCCATGCGGCCATGAAGAGAAAGTAGAGAAGGCCTGAAGTAAAAACGAAAACTCCCCCGATGAGCAGCATTCGTTTCCGCGAGTGAGCATGAACGATCAGGCTGAGCAGGGTGAAAAGGACGAAAAACGCGCAGGGGTTGAAGCTGTCCAGTCCCGCGATGACCAGGGTGAAGACCGGCAGGGAGAGAGCCTGTGTGTCCGTTTTTCCGAAAAAGGGGAGAGAAACCGATTCCAACTCCTCATTCCCCTTTGGCGGGAGAACTCCTCCCTTGCCGGATTTCTCGCTGTTGATACTCTCCTGTACGGCAGACTCAATCACCCGTGCCGTTACGTCGTCGAATCCCGCAAACACCCTGTTTCCGAGCATGAATACCGGAACTCCCGAAGCTTCCGTTTTCCGTGCCTGTGCCATTTTCTTCAGTAATTCCAGATTCTCCTCGTTGTTCAACACCTCGAATGAGCGAACCTCGATAGCGGGGTATTTCTTCTCCAGCTCTTTCAGGAAAGGCTTCGCGGCGGCGCAGTGGGGGCAGCCTATTCCCCAGAAGAAGAAGATGGTCGGCTTGAGATTCTTCCGTACCTGGAAGGGGGAGGCGAGGGCGGGGGAGAGCAAAGCTGAAAGCGCAAGTACCGCGACCAGAATAATCGCGTACCGGGATAGGGTGGTATTGTCAGTCGGCAACTTCTCGACGAATGATGTCTGCATGGTTCCCCGGTGTGCTCGGAATCAGGTGATACGAGAGTGTAGGTAAGTTTACCAGAAACTCTGGTGTTATCCATGCGATTTGAACATCAGGAAACAGTTTCGAACGTGATATCCGGGTACTCTCTGATACAATGCTTCGGTACAACAGGCGTCTTCAGATAGCCTGGAGTGCAGCAACTGCTCTGGAAGATTTCTGAATTCCCGTGGAGATAGCGGATGGGTGAATCAGGCAGGTCGCGGAAATCATTTCTGGAGTCGGGCGGCACAACGGATACGGCACACGAAGTGCTGAACGGCGCCGGTGGAAGAGGGCGGCTTGCGCGCTTGTTTCCCTTTATGGGCCCCGCCTTCGTCGCTTCCGTGGCCTACATCGATCCCGGAAACTTTGCTACCAACATCCAGGGGGGAGCCAAGTTCGGCTATACGCTCCTCTGGGTCATCGTAGCCAGTAATCTGATGGCTATCATCCTCCAGACACTGTCGGCCAAGTTGGGGATTGCCACCGGGAAGAACCTTGCCGAGCACTGTCGCGACAATTTCTCCCGCCCTCTGGTTCTTGTGATGTGGGTCGTGATGGAGCTTGTTGCCATGGCAACCGATCTCGCCGAGTTTCTCGGCGCGGCGGTGGGATTCAATTTGCTGCTGGGAATCCCCCTCTGGCTGGCCGGTCTCCTGACTGCCGTCGTCACGTTCGCAATCCTGGGGCTGGAACGATTCGGGTTTCGTCCCATCGAGGCGGTAATCACGGCACTGGTTGGTGTCGTGGCATGTTGTTACCTGCTCGAGACGGTGCTGGACAGGCCGGAGTGGGGGGCGGTGCTGTTTCATGCGGTCGTGCCCCGTTTCTCGGGCTCGGAGAGCGTGGTCCTGGCAGCGGGCATCCTTGGGGCAACCGTGATGCCTCATGCTATTTTTCTCCATTCCGCCCTGACGCAGGGACGGGTCGTCGTGAGAGAACCGGAGCAGCAGCGTCGCCTGTTCCGCTACGAGATGGTGGATGTGCTCATCGCCATGGGGCTTGCAAGCTTCATTAATGCCGCGATGCTGATAATGGCCGCAGCCACTTTTTTCCGCCAGGGGATGACCGGCATCGGTACCCTGGAAGAGGCTCATCGTACCCTTGAGCCCCTGCTGGGTCGGGCAGCGGGATGGGTGTTCGCCCTATCGCTTCTGGCGGCGGGTCTCTCGTCATCCGCGGTCGGCACCATGTCGGGCCAGGTAATCATGCAGGGGTTTATCCGCCGCCAAATCCCCGTCTGGATCCGTCGCCTGGTGACCATAATCCCCTCGCTGGTCGTCATTGCGCTGGGGTTTGAACCGACACGGACCCTGGTAATCAGCCAGGTGGTGCTCAGCTTCGGTCTCCCCTTTGCCGTCATTCCGCTGGTGCTTTTTACCAGCCGACCGTCTTTGATGGGATCGCTTGTCAACCGAGACGCAACAACCGCGACAGCGTGGAGTATCGCAGGGCTGATTGTCGCCCTGAACCTTTATCTTGTATACCAGACGCTCTTTGGGGGGTAATGCATGTTTCAGCACATTCTCGTTCCCCTGGACGGATCGCATCTGGCCGAGGCCGCCCTTCCCGTAACCGTTTCACTGGCCCGGTCGTTCGGCTCACGGATAACGCTTCTCCATGTCATCGAGCGGGAAGCGCCCCGTGAGGTCCATGGCGAGAGGCACCTCGACAATCCTCGGCAGGCCCGGGAATATCTGCAAGAAGTCGTTTCCCGCGTTTTTCCCGGAAACCCGTGCGTGGAAGCCCATGTCCACGAAGTGCCGGAAAAGAGCGTTTCGGCCGCCATCGCCGACCATGTGCGTGAACTGGGTGCTGACCTGGTGGTGATGTGCACACACGGAAGGGGAGGACTGCGGGCATTCATGTTCGGTAGGATTGCCCAGCAGGCGGCATCTCTCAGCGCGATCCCGGTACTCTTTGTCCAACCGGATGAAGGCACGGCAGTTCCGGAATTTGACTGCCGCCGGATTGTCATCCCGCTGGACGGAAATCCGGATCACGAACAGGGATTGCATGCGGCACAGCGTCTGGCCGGAGTTTACGGCGCGGAACTCCATCTCGTGATGGTTGTTCACACGCTATACACACTCCCCGGTGAGGGTGCAGCCACGGCAAGGATGCTTCCCAGGGCTTCCTTTGCCGTGCTGGAGATTGCCCTGCGGGACGCCGGGCAGTATCTTGCCGGGCACGTTCACCGGCTTGAGGCCGCGGGTATACAGGTGACTTCTTCAGTCCTCCGAGGTGATCCCGTTTCCGCGATTGCCGGGGCAGCGGAAGGGACCGGCGCCGACCTCGTGGTCCTCGGAACCCATGGCAAGACGGGCATGGATGCCTTCTGGTCGAGAAGCGCCACGCCCCTTCTATCCAGGAAGATCATGATTCCCTTCCTGCTTGTTCCCGTCCACGGGAGCAGCGACGATTTTCGGACAATTTCTTCTAAAGAAAAGACCCGTCATGCCGATACGATGATAAAGCGTAGAGATCCGCCGGCAGGAGGGAAAAATGAATGCTAACCGAACGGGCAGTGATGAGATCCACCATATGGTCGGTTTCACGGTGGGTACTGAAGAATATTGCGTGGATATCCTGAAGGTCCAGGAGATCATCCGCATGATGGAGATAACCAAGATTCCCAATGCGCCGGATTACGCGGAGGGAGTCATTAATCTGCGTGGTAAGGTTATTCCCGTGATTGATTTCAGAAAACGTTTCAATCTCTTTGAGGATTTCAACGGAAACGCCGATGCCCGGCGCATCGTTGTGGTGGACATCGCCGGAACGACCATCGGACTGATAGTGGATCAGGTTTCCCATGTGATAAAACTGGAAAGCGATAAGGTATGCCCTACGCCCGATGCGGTAAAGAGCTCGGGAGGCGAATGCTTCAGCGGTATCGGCCGGATGGGAGAGAAACTGATCATCCTTCTGGATGTGGAAGGCATGTTCGGCGAAGGGGAACTGGACTGGACGGAGGAGGCAGCCTGACGCGGAATACGGCATCGTTCGGGACACGTCTCATGTTCTCATACCGTCATCACCATACCAAAGCTGATCACGGTGACTCTCTATGCAAATAACCCCGCCGACATTGACCGCGCATCCGATCAATGTCGGCGGTTCTCCGGAAACCCCTCCTCTTCTTGTATTCGAACCGTTCAACTTCGTACCGGCAGAACACCCGTCATCACTAGAACCTAACCTGACAAACGAAACGCTTGCTGCATCATGAAGCAGGAAAGAAAGGGCACGGCTCTTGCGCGGCATATGTATATGAATTTCTGCGCAGGGGAGAACGTCTGTCTTCATGTGTGCATCTCCGCAAAGCTCTTGACCTTGCATGGCTTCACGGTGTTTACTGGATCATAGAGGTAACGAGGAGTTCACAATGGCAAGCA
>CAYSPF010000023.1:0-21080 GCA_964432775.1 uncultured Geobacter sp. | reverse complement strand
GAACTGCGGGATACGCCCCACTACCCCATCGACCACCCCCTTCTCCAGAGCCCGCGAAACATCTTCCATATCATCAGGGACGCCGGCTCTATCCTGCTGCACCACCCCTACGAGTCCTTTTCCTCCTCCGTGGAGCGGTTCCTCCAGGAGGCGGGTGAAGACCCGAAGGTCCTGGCAATCAAGATGACCCTCTACCGCACGGCCCGTGAGAGCAGGATCATCGACTGCCTGATCAACGCCGCCCAGCACGGTAAGCAGGTGGCGGTGGCGGTGGAGCTGAAGGCCCGCTTCGACGAGGCGGCGAACATCGTCATCGCAGGGCGCATGGAAGAGGCGGGCATCCATGTCACCTACGGCGTGGTCGGCCTGAAAACCCACTGCAAGGTAATTCTCGTGGTACGCCGGGATTTCAACGGTCTGCGCCGCTACGTGCACATCGGCACCGGGAATTACCACGCGGTGACGGCCCGCATCTATACCGATCTGGGGCTCCTCACCTGCGATGAGGGAATCGGCAAGGACGCGACCGAACTCTTCAATTATCTGACGACCGGCTACACGCCGAAGCGGAAATACGAAAAGATGCTCCCGGCCCCCAAGTTCCTGAAGAGGGCGCTGCTCGCCGGGATTACCCGTGAGATACGCCTCCACTCGTCAAAAAATCCGGGGCTGATCCAATTCAAGATGAACGCCCTGGAAGACGCGGATATCGTCCGCGCCCTCTACGAGGCCTCCCGTGCCGGAGTCAAGGTCGATCTGGTGATTCGCGACACCTGCCGCCTGCGGCCCGGCATCCCGGGCATTTCCGAGAACGTGAGTGTGGTGAGCGTGGTGGGGCGGTTCCTGGAGCATTCCCGCATCTACTACTTCCGCAACGGCGGCAAGGAGATCTACCTCATCGGCTCCGCAGACGCCATGAAGAGAAACCTTGAAGCGCGGGTCGAAGTGGTCGTCCCGGTGGAGAACCGCAAGCTGCGCGCCGAGATCCGGACACTGTTCGATGTCCACCTGACGGAACGGCGCAGCGCGTGGGACATGCAGCCCGACGGCGCCTACATCCAGCGCATGCCGGCAGAGGGAGAGGACCCGCGTGGAAGCCACGAGATCCTCATCTCGCTCGCCGAAAAGAGACAGAAGAAGGTTGCCCGGCTGAAGAAGAGAAAGGCGCGGGGCGTGGGGGGAAGGAATCTGCGGTAATACAAACACGATGCGCCCCAGTTTTTTCAGGGAAGAACGAAAACGAGAAATGTCATGATAGATCTCAATTCATTGCCCCTATTGATCAGCTTATTCGCGGTAGTAGTATCAACCCTGTCTCTGGGCTTTGCGATTTATTCCTGGAGGCAAGCGAATCGTCCGATAGTCACTGCACGCATTACTGCGGTTGATGGTGGGAATGTTTCTATTATCCTGAATCTTGTTGTCGAAAATACTGGCAACCGTCCGGCTAGAGATATTCGGTTAATTGCTGATTCAAAAACAATCATTAACGCGGTTGTTCCTACCTGGAAAAGTGGAATCCCTTCTGATGCCCAACGATGCCTGTTGAATGGTTTGTCCATTCCTATTCTAGTCAACGGCAGGAGCATCACAAACGCATTTGAGTATCTCTCCGGAGTCGAGGGGCCATGGAAGCCTAACGCAGAGATACCAATAAAGATTAAATATCGAGACCTCGGATTCCGTCGTTTCTGTTGCACAGTCCGCCTTGTGCTGGCCGATGATTCTGGCTTCGCACAATCATCTTGGAAACCTGCCAGCGCATAGGGGGTTGAAATCTGGCACTGGGCATTGTTCTAAATATGGGACAATTCTGAATGGCACTAGTTTAAGCACTTGCAGCATGATTTTGCTCAGTCTCTCGTATCATGCCTCGAAGAGGTCAGTAACTGGTAATGCTGGGGTTATAGCCCTCGGGCATACAGTTTTAGTCAATATTATCAGATGCTTTCTCAAGCAACTTACCCTTAAACTAGCGCCATTCAGACCTGACCCCTTTGGTTCTTTTTGATATGTTTAATTGCCTCCGTAATACTTTTCCAAAACATTGGACCTGCACGAAAAACCGGCTGGTTAATGGCCGGCCCGCTCAACTGCACAATATATTCTGACAGGGGAAAAACAAGGAGGGTTGCATGCTGGGATTCAAATTCATAAAGGTTCAACCGACCGACTATGTACTGCTTTACAGAAATGGGCAATTGATACGGGAAGGCTCCGGTTTGGCCTTCTTTTATTTTGAACCGGCATCGTCGATTGTGAGAATACCGGTCGCAAGCACTGATGTTCCCTTTATCTTCAAAGAGGTTACTTCAGATTTCCAGGAGGTTACCGTACAAGGGCAGCTCACCTATAGCGTGACTGATCCGAAGAAACTGTCGCAATTGATGAATTTCACCTTGTCGCCAAACGGGAAAGGTTATACGTCGGATGATCCGCAGAAACTTTCCCAACGGCTCATCAACCATGCCCAGGTTCTGACACGATCCTCCCTGAAGAGTATGTCATTGCGCCAGGCGCTCGGCAGTTCCGACGATCTTGTGAATGCGCTCCGGGAAGGCATGCAGCAATCGGTGGAAACCACCTCCCTCGGCATTGAGGTACTGGGCCTGTCAATTCTGGCAATCAAGCCGACACCCGAGACTTCGCGAGCCCTTGAGGCCGAGACAAGAGAACAGATACTTCGGGAAGCGGACGAAGCTGTCTATACGCGAAGAAATGCGGCAGTGGAACAGGAACGGGCCATAAAAGAAAATGAATTGAATACGGAAATCGCCGTTGAAAACAAAAAACGGCAGATCAGGGAAACGCAGATGGAGGCTGAAAAGTCTGTTCAGAAAAAGATGCGCGAGTTGAGCGAAGCAGAGATGGCGACCAAGATCGCTCTCGAAGAGAAGAACCGCGAATTGGTCTCCCTTGCTTCCGAGAATGTTAAAAACGAAGCAGATGCAAAGGCATATGGCATTGCCGCGGTTATGGGAGCACTATCGAAAACCGATCCCAAGACTCTCCAGGCGCTGGCTAGTGTCGGCATGAATCCGGGCCAGCTTGTTGCGTGTGCCTTCAAAGAACTGGCTGAAAATGCGGACAAGATCGGCCAACTGAATATTTCTCCGGAGCTGTTGCGCGAACTGATGGCCAGGGGAACATCAGAGTAATGGACCGTTCGAGCGAAAACAAGATTGTACTGATTGTCAGAAAAACCCGGCTGGACGACCTCGTTGCGCGTTTCAACACCGAGTCGCAGGCGCGATTCTACGTCGAGCATCTTGGGGCGGACTTTTCCGATTACCTGCGCGAACACGAGAAATACAAAGCCTCGGTTCAGGAGGCACAGCGTATTCTTTCACGCATGGGTCGCCTGCAAACTATTGACAGGGTTTTTATTACCAATTTCATCTTCGGCCATACCGATACTGTCGTAATTCTCGGACAGGACGGCCTGGTGGCAAATGTCCTCAAATACTTGAACGGCCAGCCGGTTATCGGCGTAAACCCTGATCCGGACCGCTGGGAGGGAGTCCTCCTGCCCTTTTCCGTGCCTGATCTGCCGAAGGTCATTCCGGATGTGTTCGCCGGAAGCCGCTCAATCCGCACGGTTACAATGGCACAAGCCGAACTCAATGACGGCCAGATACTGTATGGTGTGAACGATCTGTTCATCGGACCGAAATCGCATACATCTGCCCGTTATGAACTCCGTATCGGCGACCATTCCGAGAACCATTCTTCCAGCGGCATCATTGTCTCAACCGGACTCGGTTCAACAGGCTGGTTCCGGAGCATCGTTGCCGGAGCCACGGGAATTGCCTCCCGGATATCCGGCAAAAAATCGCAAGAGAAACAGCAGAAAGGCGATTTTGCGTGGGACGCCGATTATTTATATTTCTCGGTTCGCGAGCCGTGGCCCAGCAAGCAATCATCCGCAGAGACAACCTTTGGGAAGATTACACGGAAAAAGCCGCTGGAGCTCATCTCTCACATGCCTGAAAATGGAGTGATATTCAGTGATGGGATTGAAAACGATTTCATTGAGTTCACTTCGGGAACACGTGCCGTGATCACCGTGGCTGAAAAAAAAGGGCGCCTGGTCACGTAAAGCAAATGATTCCCCCTTCTGCACGGAGTAACTGCCGTCTTCAAATGGTAATTACTTTATTCCCTTCCTAAATAATGCTCTATTTTTCTCTCGAAAATCCGATACATTCTCTATAGGCTTTTGACTCAAAATCGATACATGACGCCGCATTGCACTGGACTATGCGACCATGTGGGCCCTTCAGGAGCACATCTTGTCATGAAAGATCAATCCAAGGCTTCAAGTTTTTCACCGGCGCCGGCAACCTTCATCATACGACTCGCGGTCGGTGTCCTTCTCATAAATCTGTTTGTCATTGCGCTGAAGGGATATTCCCTTCACGAGAGCAGGGTCCAGTATGAGGAGAGGGCGGCAGTCACTACCCAGAATCTGTCGTTGGTTCTCGAACAAAATATCGGCGACGCCATCGGAAAGATCGATGTAGTCCTTTCAGCCACGGCGGAGGAAATCGATAAACAGATTGCCGGCGGCGGCATCAATGCCCTCGCTCTGAACTCTTTCATGTCTCGACAGCAATCACGCCTGCCGGAGCTGGACGGTTTGCGGATGGCGGATGCGCGGGGTGAAGTCGCCTACGGTACCGACATGGTCAGGGGGGCTCAAAAAAGCGTCGCGGACCGTGAGTACTTCAAGAGGCATCGCAACGACGCAAAGGCCGGGTTGATTCTATCCAGTCCGCTGGTGAGTCGCGTTACCGGGAAATGGTCGCTTATTCTTGCCAGACGGGTGAATAATCCGAACGGATCCTTTGCCGGCCTGGTGTACGGGGTCATCCCGCTGGAGCACTTTCTCAAGCTTTTTGCTTCCATCGATGTGGGCAGGCACGGTTCCATAACATTACGTGACGCCGACATGGGACTGGTGGCACGATACCCCAAGCCCGTGGAAAGTGGTAGCGCGGTCGGCCGAAAAATAATTTCCCAAACCTTTCGGGACCTTTTCAGGACGAGACCAGACAGCGGGACGTACAAAGCGGTATACCCCGTGGATAGCGTAGAAAGAACGTACACCTATCGCAGGATCTCCCCCTACCCCCTGTATATCAATGTAGGCCTGGCCGAAATCGACTATCTTGCCGAGTGGCGGAGCGAGGCCCGCAGGATGTCGTTGATAGCTGCGCTTTTCTTTGCAGTTTCGCTCGTTGCGTCGTGGCTTGTGTACCGTGACTGGAGGAGAAAAAGAACAACGGTCCAGGCCCTGGCCCGCCAGGAATTGAAATTCCGCACCATCGCTGATTTCACCTATGACTGGGAATTCTGGATCGCCCCCGACGGCGCCTTTGTCCATACATCGCCATCCTGCGAGAGAATAACCGGACACCCCGCTGACGCCTTTTATGCGGACCCCCGCTTGATGACCCGTATCGTGCACCCGGACGACCTGGAACTCTGGTCCGACCATCGCCGAAATGCAATCGAAGATCGAAACAGGAAAAACCTGGTTTTCCGCATCGTCCATGCCGACGGCGCCATTCGCTGGATAGAACATGTATGTCAGCCGGTTGTCGATGAATCGGGAACCTATCTCGGGACCCGCTGCAGCAACAGGGACATAACAGAGCGCAAAAAAGATGAAGAGTCGCTGTGCCGCATCAATCGAACGCTCAGGACCCTGACGAAATGTAACGAAACACTTGTTCGGGCGGAGAAAGAGACGGACCTCCTGCATGCCGTATGTCGAGTCATCACGGAAGACGGCGGATATCGTCTTGCGTGGGTTGGCTATGCGGAAAACGACGATAATAAATCCATTCGCCCCATGGCGCGGGCAGGCATCGAAGACGGTTACCTTGACGCGCTGGACATCACGTGGTCCGACTGCGAGAGAGGCCGGGGACCATCGGGAACAGCCATCCGCACCGGCATGCCCTGCCTGATGAAAGATATCATGAATGACCCCCGGTTCTCACTCTGGCGTGATCAGGCGGCACAACGCGGCTACCGGTCATGCCTGGCAATTCCAATGGCTTCCGCCGAAGGGGTGTTTGGTTCTCTGAATATCTATTCTTCAGAAGCCGACGCCTTTGACGACGAAGAACAGGAATTGATGGTTCGATTAACGAATGACTTGGTCTACGGAATCACGGCGCTGCGAACCCGCGAGAAACAGGAGCAGACGGCGGAGGCGCTGCGGGAGAGCCTGGAGCAGTATCGAAGACTTGCCGCCGAGCGTGGGCAGGAGCACAGCCTCCTGCGAGCCCTGCTGGATTCGATTCCCGACCTGATATTCTTCAAAGACGCCGAGGGTGTCTATCTTGGATGCAACAAAGCCTTTGAGGCTTTTTGCGGACGAAGGGAAAAAGAGCTAATTGCTCATACCGACCTTGATCTGTTCCCCCGAGAGGTCGGGGAATTCTTCCGGGAGATGGACCGTAAGATGATGTCGCAACGCAGTGCCCGGCGGAACGAGGAGTGGGTTAACTATCCCGATGGCCGACGTGTCCTGCTCGATACACTCAAGACCCCTTTTTATGACCAGAATGCTGATCTCCTCGGCTTGATAGGCATAAGTCGAGACATCACCGAGAGAATACAGGCAGAGGAAGAGCGGAAGACGCTGGAAGTCCAACTCCAGCAGGCACAGAAGATGGAGGCGGTCGGCCAGCTTGCCGGTGGAATCGCCCACGACTTTAACAATATCCTGACGGCGATTATCGGCTACTCGGAAGTTATCCTGCTGCGCATGGAAAAAGAAAGCCCGCTCCGACGCCACATGGAGCAGGTATTGATCTCCGCTGAACGGGCGGCTGAGCTGACAAAGGGCCTTCTCGCCTTCAGCAGAAAGCAGGTCCTCGATACCAGACCGATAGATCTGGGCGAAGTGGTACATGGACTGAAGAAAATGCTTGCACGGATCATCCCGGAAGATATCGAGTTCAGGACAACTGTTGCTGAAAACAAGCTGACGGTAATGGCGGACAAGGGACAGATCGAGCAGGTGCTCATGAACCTTGTCACCAACGCCAAAGATTCCATGCCGAAGGGGGGCATTTTGTCCATCGACGCTTCCCCCGCGTTCATGGACGAAAGCTTTGCCCATGCGCATGGTTTCGCGGAATCCGGCCGGTATGTCTGTATATCCGTATCAGATACCGGCCATGGAATGGATAGTGAGACACAGAGAAAGATCTTCGAGCCGTTCTTTACCACGAAAGAGGTCGGCAAGGGTACAGGCCTCGGAATGGCCATAATTTACGGGATCATCAAGCAGCACAACGGTTACATCAAGGTCTATTCGGAGCCGGAAAACGGCACGACGTTCAGGATCTATCTGCCGCTCAGTACCGGTGAGATGGAGGAAGTAATCAAAGTACGCCATGCTGAGCCGCATGTCGGAGGGACGGAAACCATCCTTCTTGTTGAGGATGATCCGACTGTCAGAGACCTGAACAGGATGATTCTTGAGGAGGCCGGGTATACGGTGATCGAGGCGGTTGACGGTCAGGATGCTCTGGACAAATTCTTGGAGCGGCCGTCCGCGGTTGACATGCTTGTCACGGATGTGATTATGCCGAAGCTTGACGGAAAGAGTCTCTGCAGGGAGATTGAAAAAATTCGCCCCGAAATGAAGGTTCTCTTCATGAGCGGTTACACGAAGGACATCGTCATCAAGAGGGGAATACTGGATGACGAGCTGAACTTCCTGGCAAAACCGGTTACGTCATCGGATCTGCTCAGAAAAGTGCGGCACATACTGGACAGAAGTGTTTCATGATCCACACGTCTCCATCCCCTTCAACGTTCCAAACCTGTTGGAATGTTGTTAAGGCGAGCATTCAAGCGCGTCCTTGCGAAGCATCCCTACCGTGGTAATTTTCGATCCGCGGAAACGGGCGAAAACCCAGTCATCCCCGCCTTCAAAACACATGGATACCGCTTCGACCCTGTTACCCTTGAGAACGAAACCATTTCGCCTGTCCGGCGGAGTCCTCATGACCACGTGGAAATAGGCCTTGGGAACGGAAACAATGCACTGCGTCGCCGACTCAAACCCGTCACGCGTGAAATCGTCCCCGGGCCAGTTAGAGCCGCAGAATGAGGCAATGCCGTCAACCGTGCGCATACTGACGCCGTTTTCGTCTACCTGAAACGCAACAGTCCCCTGTTCGTCCACGTAGTGGTATTCGCCTTCTTTCATCAGGCCGGCCACACCCACGCCGTCACACAGGTGGGCGGTTGCTCCGAACACCGCCGAGTAGGAAAAGGAAAGCGCGTCGCCGGCCAACATCAGGGAGAGAACACCGTGCCTGCCTTTCCATTGACCGCTCGGATCGATGGTGCGGAACTCCTGTCCGGTCACGGCGGAAGGCTGGAAGAAGATGAGGGAGGCAAAAAGGAGCAGTAACGAACGCAGCCGCAAACCTGAGAAATAGTCTCTTCCAGCAGGAAGCGCCTGTGTTGTGTCGTGTTGTCGAAGCATCATTTCACCTCTACACATCAGTATACCGGAGCATTCACGCCTGTCGGAAGAGGCCTTGTTTCAGTCCTCCACAGAGGATTTCAGCCAGTGAATATTCAGGAATGCGCCTCAGATGAGGCGTACTAGAATGACTGATGTAGCAATAATACTGATTTTTCGCCGAGTTGTTCTCAATTATTCACTCATCACGACAAAAAATCCAGCTATGACTTGCGGCGCCATGATCTCCCCCTCGAACGTAAACCCTTAAAAACAGGCAACCTTTGGCAACAATCGCGGATGCGTATCCCTGAGGTCTCATCCGTTATATAATAAATAAACAGATAAATATTGACAGATTCAAACATCACGTTTATTTTAGCGAATATTTTGGCTAAAAATATTTTGACTATAATAAACATACCGACTGTTTTGCTAAAGGGATACAATGCTTGACGCGAAAGAGCCTGACGATACAAAGCCCCTCAATCAGCATTTGCTGAATGGGGGGCTTTTTTTGTT
Organism: uncultured Geobacter sp.; assembly: GCA_964432775.1. Classification (GTDB taxonomy): domain Bacteria; phylum Desulfobacterota; class Desulfuromonadia; order Geobacterales; family Geobacteraceae; genus RPRC01. The sequence goes on along the minus strand of CAYSPF010000023.1, from coordinate 12,061 downwards.
ATTACTCGTAACCAATTGATCAGGAATGGAGGAATCGAAATGGCGCTCACTACGGACTTATTGAAGGAGCTGGTCGACATGGATGGAGTAAATACCGCGGTAATAGTCGGGAGGGACGGTTTTGTAATCGACGGGGTTTCGAACGGAGGAAAACTGGAAACGGATACCGTAGGCGCGGTGATTTCCGCCGGAACGGGTTCTTCAGAGGTCATGGGCAAAGAACTGAATGTCGGTTTCATGACCCAGGGCATGATGGAATATTCGGACGGCATGATCATGATGAGCCTGCTTGGGGACGAGGCAATCCTTGCTGTCGTCGCCAATCCGAAGGCCAATCTGGGGTATGTCCGCTTCCAGATCAAGAAGCGCATGCCTGCCATTGAAAAGGCCCTGTAACGGAAGCACCGTTTGACTGAACCCTTGCAGGGTGATGACCGTTGCACGGAATGGATAGTCGAATTCGCGGACGGAATCGGGGTATCCGCCGCCATACGGAGGGGTGGACAACATGGAAAATGAAGTCAGGAAGCTCCACAACATTGCGTATTTCACGGGAGCGCTTGCCTACGGGGCCGAGAAGAACCTGGGCCAGGGGGCACTTTCCATCTGCTTTCTTGCGGGGAAAAAATTCGGACTGGAAGCCGTGGACAATGTCGAACAGACTGAGGACCCGGAAAAGGCCCTCGATATTCTGACCAGCGCCTTGGCGCGGCGGGGAATCACGTGGGAATTCACTCCCTTCGCCGGCGACAGGGATACCCTGGTGGAGGAACAGGGAGGCGCCCGGAAGATGAGGCTGGTCTTTCATACCTGCATGGTAAGAAACGCTCTCTTCCGCTTTGCCCATGAGCAGGAGCAGTCCTTGTGCCAGATGGCGCACGGTGTTTTTGCCGGAGCAATGGAAAAGGTCATCCCCCATGTCAGCGTCAAACTGGAAACGATCCAGACCGGCCCGAATTCGTGCCTGAAGGAGATGATCTGGGAGGCGAAAAATGAAGGCTAAGATTTCAACCGAGTGGCTTTCCGGTTGTTCCGGTTGCCATGTGGCGGTCGTCGATCTGCATGAAAAGCTCCTGAACCTGGTGGAGATGGCAGAATTCGTGCGACTTCCCGTTCTTATGGATGAGAAGGGTTACCCTCCGGCCGATGTGGGTATCGTTGAAGGGGCCGTGCGCAGCGAGCACGACCGCGAAGCGCTGCTGAAACTGAGAAAGAGCGTCAAGACCCTCATCGCCTTCGGTACCTGCGCCGTGTACGGCGGTCCTTCCGGGATCGGCTGGCTGTACAACCGTGACACGGTTATCGATCGTGTCTACTCTGATGGGCCGACCAACGCGGCGGGACAGCGCCCCGATAATGGTGCGGTTCAGCTCGAAAATGGGGTAGTCCCGGTTGATGAGGTAGTGGATGTGGATATCTACCTCCCCGGCTGCCCTCCCCATCCATACTTCATCGCTTCCCAAATCGCATCCCTTCTCGGGAAGTCCGCCCCTCCGCGCACCGGGAAGACGGTCTGCGCTGACTGCGAACGCACCATGGCGAAACGGGAAGGGGTTCAGTTGAAGAAGGGCGCGGTAACGGCCGATGACGACAGCCTCTGCTTTCTCAGTCAGGGGGTTATCTGTCTCGGATCGGTCACACTGAACCGCTGTCTTTCGCCTTGCCCCGGCGTGGGCGTCGCCTGTACCGGCTGCAACGGCCCTTCGCCGGACATCGTCGCGGAGCCCCACCTGGATATGCGTACTCTGCTCGCAAAACGAATGAATCTGCTGTATGGAATCCCCCGGGAAGAAATCAGGGTGTATCTGGAGCAGGAGGCAAAGACATTCTATTCCTATGCCCTCGCCTCGCCCGTCATGTACAAGAAGCCGACAGTGGAGATGCGAGAGTGGGCGGGAGACTCGCGGGGTTCTTCAGGGGACGACGGGAAGGGGAGATAACACATGGGACAGACCATTACCGTCAATCCGGTAACCAGGGTTGAGGGACACGCGAAGATTCTGCTTGACGTTGATGATGCCGGAAATGTGCAAAACGCCCATCTGCAGGTTCTGGAGATACGGGGATTCGAGAAGCTGGTGGAGAAGATGGAGTTGTTCAAGATGCCCCAGATCATCGCCAGGATCTGCGGCGTCTGCCCGGCGGCCCATCATCTGGCCTCGGTGATAGCCATAGAAAACGGCCTGGGGACGACGCCTCCGCCGGACGCCGTTCTGTTACGGGAACTTCTCTACATGGGCCACATCCTCCATTCCCACACCCTCAGCACCTTCTTTCTGGCCGGACCCGACGTGCTGCTGGGAATCGACGCCGAACCGGAGACGAGAAATGTCTTCGGTCTGCTGAACCTGGACCCGGACCTGGCGAAAAAGGTGCTCCGCCTGAGGAGCATCGGCCAGCGGACAGTGGAGGTCGTCGGGGGCCGCGGGGTGCATCCGGTGGCGGCGGTTCCGGGGGGAATGGCAGCGCGGCCCGACAAAGAAAAACTGGACCAGATCACGGCCTGGGGCTCTGAAGCCCTGGGGTTGCTCGACGATGTACTGGAGAGGGTCAGACAACACCTTTCCGCGCTCGAAGAGCTACGCCCGGTTGCAGCCCTGCCTCCCTTCTCCATGGGGCTTTCCAGGGAAGGCGTGGTCGACTTCCTCTCCGGTGACGCGGTGGTAATCAACGGCGAGGGAATACGGGAAAGGTGTTTTTCCGCTGCCGATTACGCGGACCATCTCATCGAACGCGTGATGCCCGCCTCCTATATGAAATCCGTACGTCTCCGGGCGCCCGAGGAGATCAGCTACTTTACGGGTCCCCTGGCGCGGCTTAATGTAAACAATTTCTTCTGTACCCCCAAAGCGAACGCGGCGCTTCAGGAGTTCCACGCCAAGGGTAAACCACGGTTATCGGCCCTGGATTTTATCGAGGCCCGCCTGGTGGAGATGGTGCACTGCGCCGAAAGAATGGTCGAGATCCCGGCACAAGAACTTTCCGGGGGAGCGATCAGGGTGGAGGTAACACCCACTGAAGGAAGGTACGCGGGGATGATCGAATCGCCCCGCGGCATACTCATCCACGACTATACGGCGGACGAAGGGGGCAGGATCGCGCAGGCCAATCTCATTGTCGCAACCCAGAACAACTACGACGCTATCGATTCGGCCATCACCGCGACTGCCCGGCATTTCATGCCCATGAAGAACGACAACCTGCTGATGAATGGGATGGAGTTTGCCTTGCGCTGTTTCGACCCCTGTCTCTCCTGCGCCACGCACACCGCCGGGCGCATGCCGATGGAAATTGCGGTTCGCCATGAAGGTGAGATAATCCGGTCTCTCTCCAGGAGGTATACGCAATGATAGAGATTACTATCGATGATAAGGCGTGCGTGGGGTGTACCCTGTGCGTCGAGACCTGCCGTACCGAGGTATTCTCTTTCAACGATGAAAAGAGTGTGGCTGAGGTGTCCAGGCCGAAAGAGTGTTTCGGCTGCCTGAGCTGCGCAGAGATCTGCCCGTCAACCGCAATTAATCACAAGGGGGTCCCCCTTTCCGCGGCATACTACCATGATCCGTATGCGCTGAAACTTGCCGCCGGGATCGGCGGAGATTCCTGGAGGTCGCCCAATGTCCCGCAGGATAAGGAAGATTGGGAAACGGCCCTGACCGACCTCGGCGTGCGCCTTCTGTCCGTTGCCGCGGTGTTCAGGCAGACCCTGGGGACCGGGCTCCCCGCCGTCGGGACGCTGGCAGGCAGAACACTCGCCGGCCAACTCCCCCGCTATCAGGAATGCAACTCACTGGAAGAGGCCCTGCAGCTTGCCCGGGAGCAGTTTGCGCCCGCTTGGGAGATAGAGCCGAGACTGGAAGGCGCCGACCGCCTGACCATCGAGGTGAAAGAGTGCTTTGTCCGGGATTTGTGCCGCAGGGAGAAAATCGCCTTGGGAGAAGAACTCTGCACCCTCTTTTTCTATTACCTGTCGGGCTATATCGGGAAGATGGGAAATGCCAGGTTACGGTTGATGAATGCCGAACGTGGAGAGACACATTGCATCTACGGTATGAAAAGGTATTGACCGGGGCGACTGAAAAACAGTTGATCGCCGTGGTGGGAGTGGGCAATACCCTTGCGGGAGACGACGGTGCGGGCGTGGAGGCGGTGCGGCGGCTCAGGGAGATGTGGGAAGGGACACCCGGACTGCTCTTTCATATCATCGAAGGCGACCATTTCGAGATTGCCGACCTGCTCGACCACGCCGAAAGGTTCATTTTCATTGACGCCTTCGCGGGTGACCGCCCGGGAATACTAGTCAGAAGAGGGAAAAACGGTCGCGCCTTTGCCCCGTCCTTCCATCAGACCGACATCTCCGCGGTGATGCATGCACTGGAAGCCTTCGGGGTCGCCACCCCCTTTCCTCGCTGGGAGATATGGGGGGTTACTATTTCTCCTCCGGCGGAATTGGGCGAAGGGTTGTCATCGGAGGTGGAAGTGGGAGTGAAAGGTCTCTGCGAGGAACTCAGCGGCTTACTTGAAGAAACGATCTGATGTGTGCCCACCATGTGTCTTAGATAAACACTGTCGGATCCTGAATTTTCACTGACTTGCATACAGGGAAAATTCAGGCGCGAATCATACTATCAAAAGAACTCGATTTCACCTGCGACTATCTCCGCTACGCTCACAAGACCTTCTTCCAGCAATTCGTTAAAAAACTCCACCCTGTTACGGCCTTTTTTCTTTGCATGGTACAGGGACTGATCCGCACGATCCAGCAGCGTCGCCGTGAAGATTGTCGGATCCATCTTCACTACGCCGATGCTTACCGTAACCTTGCCAACCTGGGGGAAAGGATGGTTCTCTACAGCTGCACGGAATCTCTCGAATGCCCTGTGCGCCTGTTCTTCATTTCCTGTCCGGACGATAACGACGAATTCTTCCCCACCGAACCGGAACAGCATATCGCTTTCCCTGAAGTGGTGCTGCATGAGTTGTGCAAGCAGCAGGAGGACTTCGTCTCCATACAGATGACCCCAGGTATCATTAATCCGCTTGAAATTATCCACATCAACCATGCCGAGCCAGTAACTGACGCTTCCTTTCTCCAGCAAGCTGCGGCGGTCAACCGGAACCGGATCCGTGTAAGGGGGCGGCTCATTGTAAATTTTCTGGATAACCTCATCGAAGGTCTTCCTGTTGGCAAGGCCGGTCAACTGGTCTCGCTGCGCCTCGATGAGAACATCATAGAAATTACGATAAATCTGGAGAAGGCCTCGTATCATATGCGCATTGAACTTGGTCAGTTCCCGCGAAGTGATTGCCACCAGAAACACGTTTTGCGCCTTGTTCTGCATAACGTGCCACGCAACAAGCATGTTGCCCGACTCAAGCTTGCTGCGAAACGACTGTTTCGTACCCTGCACTATGTCCAGAGCGGTAAATATCTCATCCGACAGCGAGAAATTCTCCGAGAGGATCTCGTACTGCTCCTTTCTCAGGTGCAGCTGATAGCATGGTTTCCCCCGTCTGTCGAGTTTCAGGATCGACAGTTCGAGCGGTTGGATAAACTCCGCGAGAGTCTTTAACAGGCTGAACTCCATTAGTTCGATATCCTGGATACCGGTGAGACTGACAAGTTTGTCGAGGAGCCTTGGCGCGTTCGTCATGATGTGCTGCCTCCGTGCACTACGGTAACGTATCTGAAACAGATCGGGGAAAGGAGTACCATAGCCTTGCATGCAATAACAAGCATATTATGTGCCCGACAAAATAATTCGGAAGAAAACAAAACAACCCACGAAATCGGGCATTGCAGTAACAAAGCGATATACCGTTATCAGGGAGAAGCGGATATCGGAGATGGAAGCGGGCTCGACAAATCAGGCAGGTTTGCGTGGCGGCAGCTTACCGAACAGGTTATTCTCTTTTAACCGCCGAGCGACTTTTGCACGGCCCGCATCACCTCATCAACGGCAATGGTCCTCATGCATGTGTCATTCTTGTCGCATTCGGTGCGGAAACAGGGAGAACAATGGATGGGAGTCTGGACGATCACGTGCCCGGGTCCCCGGGGACCGCTACGTTTACCATCACTCGCCCGATACAGTGAAACCGTTGGGGTTCCGACCGCCGCGGCGATGTGGATTGGCCCGGTGTCGCCGCCGATGACCAGATCAACCTTTTTCAGAAGGGCGGCTAAACCCTTGAGCGTGAACCGGTCGAGAACCCGGGCGCCGGGACCGATTCCGGCAGCGAGTCCGGTAACGGCCGACCGTTCCGCCTCATTACCCCATGAGAGAAGAACGGATGATTCGGGGTAGTTCTCCAGCAGCCTCTTCCCCAGATCGATCCATGCCTCCTCGAACCAGAATTTGGTCTGCCAGGTAGTGCCGTAGTGGAAGAGAAAAACCAGCCCGTCGGACATGGTGGCCAGAAGGGTCCTGGCGGCCTCGTCGTCCTCCGGGGAGGTGGAGATGTCGGAAGAAAGCTTCAACTGGTTGAAGTCACGACCGAAAGATACGCTCACGATCCTCAGGTACTGGTCGGTGATGTGGTAATCCTGACGGCGGATGGGAACCTGGCGGGTCGTAAACAAGAGATTGAAGGACTCCTGGAGGACCTCCCGCTCAAAACCTATCCGCTGATCCGCCCCGCTCAGCCAGTCGATCAGCCCGCTTTTCAGGTTTCCCTGGATATCGAACACAAGGTCATAGTCACGCTCCCTGAGCGCTTTCTTCACCTCCCCGATTTCCCTTCGGGTAGCAGAGGAAAACGGCTTTTTCCGCCATACTTTCGTGCGGACCGTGTGGAGGCGGCTGATGAGCGGGTTTCCATCCAGTATCTCCCGGAATGGTTCTTCCACCACCCAGTCAACCTCGATGCCCGGCGACACCTGGTGGAGATAGTCGAGCACCGGCAGGGCGTGGATGATGTCGCCCAGGGCGCTCATCTTGACGATCAGTACCCGCATGACGCCCTTCCTTTCCGCTCTTCAAGCATTGCCGAGACTGTTTCGAACACCTCGTCGGGCGTGATTCTCTCCATACACTCCAGGAGTATCTTGTTGGTACAGGAACGGCCGTTGCACGGAACGCAGGGGAGCTCCCCGTGGCGGATAACACGGTGCCCCTGCCCCACCGGGCCGGTCCGCAACGGTTCGATGGCGCCGAAGAGCGCCGCCACCGGGGTCCCGACCGAGGTGGCCATGTGCAGGGGGCCGGTGTCACCGCTCACCAGCAGGTCGCAGCGGGAGAGCACGGCGCCCAGCTGCAGCAATGTCGTCTTTCCAACCAGATCCACGGGTTCGCTGGTCATCCCGGCGCGAATCCTCTCAGCGAGATCCCTCTCGAATCCGGCGCCCACAAGCACTATCCCGGCGCCCAACTCCCCGGAAAGCCTGTTTGCCAGCACGGCGAAACGTTCCGGGCTCCAGCACTTGATACGGTTGCTTGCCCCCGGGTTGAGAGCGATGACCGTCTTATTCCGAAAACCCGCTCCGTCGAAGATTTCTTCAGTAAAGGAGCTTTCCTCCGGGCCGACATCAAGCCGAAGCGACAGGTCGACCGACGAGGGGTCGATTCCCAACGGGGCAAGGGCCTCCAGGTGGTTCAGCACCGCGTGGACGGTCCTGCCGCGGGCCTTTCGGTAGACGAGCACCCGGCAGGGAAAGGCTGCCGAGGCAAGGAGCCATGCCTTCAGGTTGCTCCGTTGAAAATTGATCACCAGGTCATACCCACCGCGCCGGATTTGCCCGCGAAGGCGGAGAAGTCCGGTCAGGGAGGCATGCTCGCCTTTCCTGTCGAAAACGATGGTTTCGTGGACATGGGGATTATGGAGAAACATGGATGCCGATGACTTGGAACCCAGCAGGAGGGTAATTCGGGCCTCGGGAAACCTCCGTTTCAACTCACGCATCACCGGCGTCAACTGGAGAAGGTCGCCAACGGCGCCAGGTTTTATAATCAGTATATTGCGGTACTCTCTCATATAAAAATAACCGCAGGGAGACGGCCCGCCATCCCCCTGCCTTTCATGCAACAGGTTGTTCTCAATCCTCGAAATTACCGGCAGGCCCCTTATCGGTGGTCATGGCCGCGGCACGGGCCGTTATCCTCTCTTCCGTCCAGTCAGCCGGGTCTTCCGTCCTCTCCGCTTTCGGGCCGAGATCAAACGTCCCGGCGGAAAGAATTGCCTCAATTGCCGGCGAAGCGGTATCGCGGGCGTTGAAGACCTCGGTCATCATGGTATAAGCGAATTCCTCCACCCCGGCAACCATCCGCTCCCGAATCTCACGCGGTTGGGAGAGAAGTTTGTTCTCGAACGGCAGGTTCAGACTCTTGTAGTCGCCGGGCTTGAAGCCCTTGGAATCGGCATAGGCGACAATTTCCGTCCAGAGTTCCTCGCACATGCCCCGATCCTTCTCCTTGATGAATCTGCCGCTGTCATCGAGGATGGCGTTTCCGAAGTCGTTCACCTTGACCCCCCAGGAAACCATCTGCAGGGCCGTGGCAACGTTCGCCTTGGTGGTGTGGGTCCTGGCCGCGATCTCCCGGAGCCTCTCCGAACTGTTGCCGGAGGTACCGTGCTGGGCGCCCGACACCTTGTATTTTTCCAGCACCCGGTGAATGTCGGCGGTGAGGTCTACCTGGATACCCTGGGCGCTTGCCTCGATACCGTGGGTGGTTCCATTATTGAGGGCTATCCAGTCCGGGAAGATAGCGTGGGCGTTCAACCCCTGGATCAGGAACAAGGCCTCATCCACGGTGGAAAGTCCTTCTTTTCCCTTGATCTCCCCGACCTCGGTCTCGAGACCCGCCCAGGAAGGGACGTACGAGTTGAGGGCAAGGCTGGCCAGAAGATTCCTGTCATCCGGCAGATGGGATGCGTCGATTGCGATTGAGGTAATCCCCGCGTCGAACATGGTCGGGATCTCCACCCTGGCGGAGTCGATGTCCTTCTCGCTCTTGATGCCGTAGTGGTCCGCGTGGATTGCCACCGGAACGGTGATCCCCATCTCGTTGCAGAGAGCATCAACGTGGAGGGCCATGTTCCAGTAGTTGACCGCGCAGTAGGCCTTGGCGCCTCCCTCGGACTTGGCGATCTCGACAATCACGGCTGCATTGGCCCGCTGGGCAGCCTTCAGGACTCCGCGAATAATGAAGGTGCTCCTGCCGTTGGCCGCCATGGCGATGGCCTTACCCTTGGCGAGCATGGCCCTGTCGATAACCTTGCCGCTCACGATAAGCGCCTTGGAATTGGGGAAAAGCTTTACAATAGTATCTGGTCGGCCGATTTCGACCGCCTTGAGAAAATCAGTCTGATAGCCGGATGTTTGTGTGCACATGCTCGTACCTCCTTTGTATGGAATCAGATTAGATCCAATCAGCAGTATATGGACAATCCGAATGGTAGGAAATTTCACGGAAAACTAAGGGGCGGCATTTCGTCAGGAGCAGAAACGATCTACCGTCGGCTCTCACTGTATACCATGCCACCCGCTACAATTCAAGTTTGACGGCTTTCTCTCACCCCTTTGCCCGGCCCGAGAATAACCTCCGCAAGGCTGTCGGCGGGGAGTGTAGTGCGGAGAGCGCTTCATTCATTCGGAAGCAGCGCCTGGTCGACGTGCGGTATGATTCTCGTTCCCCCTTTCTTGATAACAGCGGTTATGTCGAACTCTTTCGGAACTCCCGACTCCGCAATCGCCCCCCCCTGCCGGCGCGACGGCATTTTTCCACAGCCGCGAAGGCCTCCGCAACGGGAAGGGCAATGGATTGAATTGCGAAGATCGGGTTCATATGGTATGTCTGATGAACCGTTCATATCCCGTGCGCTGATTCCCTTCTGAAACAAAGGCCCGTTTCCCCGGCGCCCGGGAACGGGAAAAGCATGACGCAGGAAAGCTCCCCGGAACAATTGTATCGCATCAGCCTGTTAAGTCATCCGGCTGCGTTTGCTGACAGGTCTTACCTTTACCCGTCTTCGTTCCTGCGCCTTCGTGTTGCGTAATAAAACGACTTCATTCAGGAGAATACCAGTGACCTGCGCCGCGGAATTTTGCGAAACACTTCTCTATACCCACCTCATTGTCGATGTCCGCACCCCTCTCGAATATGAGGAGGACCATATCCCCTCTGCCGTAAACATTCCGCTCCTCACGAACGAGGAGCGAGTGGAGATCGGGATCCTCCACAAGAAGACCGGCCCCCATGCCGCGCGAATCAGGGGACTGGAACTGACGGCATCACGTTTTCCCCGCATGGTGGAAGAAATAGTGTCCGCCGCCGCCGGACGCCCCATCCTCGTGTACTGCTGGCGGGGCGGGCTCCGGAGCAGGACCGTCGCCGCCATCCTGGACCTGACAGGTTTTCCCGTGTCCCGGCTCCGGGGTGGCTACAAGGCATACCGGGCCCACGTTTCCACTTTCTTCAACACCTTCCGCCCGCGCGGCCCCCTGGTTATACTCCACGGCCTCACCGGCGTGGGCAAGACCGACCTCCTCTACCGCCTCAACACGGATCTGTTCACCGTCATCGACCTGGAAGGCCTTGCCCGACACAGGGGGTCCGCCTTTGGTGAACTGGGTCTGACACAGGACCTGAGTCAGAAAAGCTTTGAGAGTCTCCTGTGGGACGCCCTGCGAAAATCACCGGACGGCAGGCCGATTGTGGTTGAGGGGGAAAGCCGAAGGATCGGCAGGATTTCACTGCCCGGCGTCTTTTACGACATCATGGGGGAAGGGATCAAGATCTGGTGCGAAACATCCCTGGAAACACGGGTGGATCGCCTGATCGCCGAATACGGCCGACCGGAGTACCGGGAAGGAATGGCGGTTGCACTGCAAAGGATCCGGAAGAAACTGGGCGGTGAGAAGTGCGACGAGATACAGGGATACCTGGACAGGTGGGAACTCCGGCCTTTCATGTCCGAATTGCTGACATCCTACTACGACAGGGTTTACTACAAAACGCGAAGCTGGCGGGAAGAACGCGTCATCTCCCTGGAAGACTACGACGCGGCGGTCAGGGAACTGGAGGATTTTCTTTCAAACCGAACGATATGAAATAACAGCCAACCGGCGGAAACGAGAAAGGGCGCCCGTTATGGACGCCCTTTCCTTTTGCCCTGTGCCATGTGCCTTTTGCCCGGATTTCTATGCTGCCAGCTTGAACCTGTTCACCACTTCCTGCAATTCTTCTGCGAGTCGCGAGAGCTGGTTCGCGGCCGATGCCGACTCCTGGGATCCCTTGGCGGTCTCATGGACAACCTCGGTAATCTGCTGGATGTTGTTGGTGATCTCGTTGGTCGTGGCGGTCTGCTCCTCGGCCGCGGTGGCGATCTGGTTGATCTGCATGGTGACGGAGTTGGCCTGCTCAAGGATCTGCTGCAACGCCTCGCCCGACTTGGCCGCGCCGATGGTGCCCTGCTCCACTTCCCTGACGCCCTGTTCCATGGAAGAGACGGCGCTCTTGGTTTCAACCTGGATGGCCTTGATCATGGCGCCGATTTCCTTGGTGGCCTTGGTGGTCCGCTCCGCCAGTGCGCGAACCTCGTCCGCGACAACCGCGAACCCCCTGCCCTGCTCACCGGCCCGGGCCGCCTCGATGGCTGCGTTGAGGGCCAGCAGGTTGGTCTGGTCCGCGATGTCCTCGATGGTGCCGACAATCTCGCCTATCTGGTCCGACCGGGCGCCGAGGCTTTCCACGGTCTGTGCCGATTCCTTCACCCGATCCGCGATCCGACCCATCTCCGCCACCGTTTCCTGCACCACCTCGGCGCCCGATTCCGCCGAGTCGCCGGCCTGTTTGGAGCTTTCCACCGCCAGCAGGCAGTTCTTGGCGATCTCGGAACTGGTGGAGGTCATCTCTTCGCTGGCCGTGGCCACGGTTGACGCCTGGGCCGCTACCTCTTCCGCCCCGGTGGCAATCTGTTCCGAAGTGGCGTAGAGCTGGGTGGCGGCGGAGGCCACCTGTGCGGCGGTATCCCTGATGGAGGTCACCATGGAATGCATTGACTCCAGGGTCCGGTTAATGGCGTGACCCAAGTCGCCGATCTCATCCTTGGCGAAGATCTT
>CAYSPF010000022.1:1473-21259 GCA_964432775.1 uncultured Geobacter sp. | reverse complement strand
TAAGCTCTACGACTAAACAAATGCCAGGGGTAACCCTGGCATTTGTTTAGTTTGAAAAAGACATTACTGATTGGAGTAAGCGCATGCTACGTTATGTGACATCAGGAGAATCCCATGGTCCGCAGCTTACCGCTATCATTGAAGGATTCCCGGCTGGGCTTAGGATTTGCGAAGAGTCGATTAATATCGATCTTGCTCGGCGTCAGGGTGGGTACGGACGCGGTGGAAGAATGAAGATCGAGAAGGATACCGTTGATATCCTCTCAGGAGTTCGTTGGGGTACGACGCTAGGTTCTCCAATTACTCTTGCTATAAAGAATCGCGACTGGGAAAACTGGCAAGAAAAGATGTCAACAAGTGAATCATGCAGTGACGATAAGGTACGCGTAACTCGCTCACGTCCTGGACACGCAGACCTTGCTGGTGTTATGAAGTATGGACACAAAGATGTAAGAAATATTCTCGAACGTTCAAGTGCTAGAGAAACTGCTATTCGGGTTGCTATAGGAGCAGTAGCTAAAACTTTCCTCTCAGATTTTAATATTTCCGTTATTGGATATGTCGTTGAACTTGGCGGGATTGTCACTGAAAAGCAGGCAACAGAATTGACAGATGATCAGAGGTTTATGGACAACTCTGAATTCTATACCTTTGACGCTGCAGCTGAAGCAAGGATGAAGACGCTGGTTGACAGGGCAAAGGAGTCTGGAGATTCGGTAGGAGGGATAGTTGAGGTAACAGTATCAGGAGTTCCGGTAGGTCTTGGGAGTCATGTGCATTGGGACAGGAAGCTCGATGCGCGTCTCGCCATGGCTGTGATGAGTATCCAAGCGATCAAAGGGGTTGAAGTAGGTTTAGGATTTGATAGCGCGAGAAGGCCAGGGTCACATGTTCACGATGAAATTTACTATGATTCGGCCAGGATTAATCGTGGCGAGATAACCGGTTACTTCCGAAAGACGAATAATGCAGGAGGAATTGAGGGTGGCATCACGAATGGCGAGGATGTTATCATCCGTGCAGCAATGAAACCTATTCCTACACTGTACAAACCGCTGATGTCAGTTGACCTTTCTACAAAGGAACAGGTAGAGGCTACTGTTGAGCGCTCCGATGTCTGTGCTGTCCCTGCGGCGGCGGTAGTAGCGGAGGCGGTTGTGGCCCTGGAGATTGTAAATGCATTTCTGGAAAAATTCGGTGGCGATTCCATGGCGGAGATTCATCGAAACTACGATGGATATGTTAAATATCTGAAGAGTATATAGCCATGAGTACAATTATTTTAACCGGGTTCATGGGTACTGGAAAGAGTACCGTCGGGAGAGTTCTTGCTTCCAAGCTCGGATACGCTTTCGTTGATACTGACAACTGCATTGTAGAACGCGAGGGATGTTCAATTACCGATATATTCGCCGAAAAGGGTGAACCATATTTCAGAAATGTGGAGAGAGATATTATTGCATGTGTTTTATCTATGGATAATCAAGTTGTTTCCACCGGAGGAGGCGCAGTACTATCTTCTGAAAATAGAAATGTTATGAGGCGCTCGGGAATCGTGGTAAATCTCACTGCAGACACTGAAAGCATATTAAGAAGGCTGGGACAGGAAGCGGAGCGTCCACTGCTTCAAGGCGCTAAATTCTCGGAAAATATCGAAATAATGATTTCTGAACGGGAGCCGTATTATGCGGACTCCGACATTAGAATTGACACGTCCGGTAAAAACGTGGAAGATGTTGCACGTGAAATCTTGTTGTATCTGGAGACCCGACCTTGAATCAGGATCATCTTACGGTGCGCTTCGGTCCAAGAAGCTATGACATCCGTTTTGGTACGGGAATACTCTCGGAAGTAGGTATTTTTTGTCAAGCTCTAGCGCTTGGTGTGAATGTAGCTGTTATTTCAAATCCAACGGTAGGTAATCTATATTTCCGTACGGTGGCAGATTCTCTGAACAGAGCGGGATTTTCCGTTAGCTATATTGAGATCCCCGATGGTGAATGCTATAAAAACAGCGAGACCTTGAACTTTATCTATGATTCACTTATCAAATCAGGACTCAACAGGGAATCTTTTCTCATTGCGCTCGGCGGAGGAGTCGTGGGTGATATTACGGGTTTCGCAGCATCCACGTATTTGAGGGGCATCCCCTTTGTCCAGATTCCCACGTCACTTCTCGCACAGGTTGACAGCAGTGTCGGTGGCAAAACGGGGATCAATCATCCATTGGGAAAGAACTTGATTGGGACATTTTATCAGCCTCGAATGGTTTTAATAGATAGTGCGACTCTTACTACCCTCCCGGAGCGAGAATACCTGAGCGGGTTAGCGGAGGTCATAAAATACGGCGTGGTATGTGACGGTGCTTTCTTTGACTTCCTTGCCGAAAACCGTGAAAAGCTTTTGAAAAGGGACAGAGATTGCCTTTTGTCCGTTATTCGTTCTTCGTGCGCACTGAAAGCCTCTGTTGTTGAGTGTGATGAAAGGGAAGGAGGTTGTCGCGCCGTTCTCAACTACGGTCATACCTTTGCGCATGCAATAGAGAGTCTTGCCGGGTATTCCGCTTACCTTCATGGTGAGGCAGTCGCGATGGGGATGGTTCAGTCTGCCGTGTTATCCGAGAAAAAAGGATATGCTGGCCATGAGGACACAGCGCGGATTATTGATCTGGTACGTTCTTTCCAACTCCCCGTCAATCTGGCTTCTTTCACCAACGAGGCGTACCTCCGGGTTATGCTTCGAGATAAAAAAGTGCGTGATGGGGGCATCAATTTTGTATTTAACAAGAAAATCGGTGGATCCGTGATTGAGAATGTAGCGGACTGGGATTTTCTGCTGCACAACGTTTCGCGATGAGGTGAAGTCATGGACAAGAACTCGACATCCTTCTGGGCTGATATAAAGAAGTTTGAGGATATTCTCACTAAAGACCCGAATTCTTATTGTTTTGCTCCTCTGTCAGAGTTGTATCGAAAACTAGGACTACTTGATGATGCCATCGGCGTCGCTCAACGGGGCACCGATGTCCACCCGGAATACGTCGGCGGCTATATGGCTCTCGGTCGTGCATTCTATGAAAAAGGGGTGAGGGAGAAAAGTAAAGAGGCCCTTGAGCGGGTTGCGAGAGCTACCCCGGAAAACCTGCTTGCTCAGAAAATCCTCTTCCAGATTTATTACGATGAAGGGAACACTCCGGCTGCCGAGCGGGCTTTACAATTACTGGTCACTTTCAATCCCGAGGATGTTGAGAGTCGCCTTACGTTGGAGTCGATTCAGAAATCAACGGCGACCATAGAAGAACTTGCTCCCGTAACGGCGTTGTCGGAGGAAATATTAATAGAAACGGAAACAGGGGCACTCCCTGAAGAAGAAGCGTTTGCAGTGGCGATAGATTCACCGTCTGCTGGAATGCCTTCGGATGGTGATTTCACCGAAGTTGTTGATTTCGACGAAGCATTCCAGAACCTTGACGAAGTAGATGAAGCAGAGGGGAGTGAGTCACCATCAGTTGTTTTCCGGCCTTCGCCTTTACCGACCCTGACTCTGGCTGAACTCTATGCTTCTCAGGGATTTCAGCGACAGGCGCTCAGCGTTTATGAGGAGTTGTTACGAGTAGATCCGGAGAATGCGGGATTACTTGAGCGCGTAAATTCCTTGCGGAGGACCTTGGATGATGATTCGAAGAGTACTTTTACGTCTTCAGGAGACTCAGGGAATGGTGCCGCAGAAGTATATAACGAGGCCGTTTCACCAGATAATGGAACGGAAGTATGTATCGCAAGTGAAATGAGTCAAGAGCAGATGATTCTTGAAACGCTGGAGGATTTGCTGAATTCTATCGGGAGGGTAAAGGAATGCCGCTAAAGAGCACTCTCAAGGAAATTGTGGAAAGCGTCGATGGAGGGCTTGGCGCTGTCATTATTGGATATGACGGTATTCCGCTGGATGAGTATCTGAGAGCAGAAGCTCCTATCGATCTGCAGGTTCTTGCGATAGAGTATGCAACCGTTCTCAAGGAGATTAGGAAAGCCGTTGAAGTCCTCAATACGGGAATCATGGAAGAGATATCGATTAACACTGATGTTACCCGAGTAATAATCCGCATGATAGATGAGGATCTTTTTGTCGTCTTTGCACTTCTCACTGACGGAAATTTCGGCAAGGGAAGATATGTTCTGAAGAGTCGCATCCCGTTTTTGAAAGGTATTCTCCAATGACACATCTTCAGATGTTGATTTGAAGCGGACGGATTTTAAAGCCTCTTCCCACGACTTTTGAATCCGTTTTTTTATATATACTCACTGTGCAACTACGGGAGCGCTATGAAGATCCTTGTCCTCCATGGACCGAACCTTAATCTGCTTGGAACTCGGGAACCTGAAGTATATGGAACGCTTACTCTCGCTGATATTAATAATTCCATTAGCGCGTTAGCCATTGAGTTGGGGTGCAGCGTTACAATTGTTCAGTCAAATTCGGAAGGGGAGTTGATTGATACAATCCAGTCGGCAATGGGCATGTTTCGTGGAATTATCATTAATCCTGCCGGCTACACCCATACGAGTGTCGCTATTCGTGACGCCCTTTCAGCCGTGGCCCTGCCGACGGTAGAGGTACACCTTTCTAATATCCACAGTCGTGAAGGGTTTCGATCTCATAGTTTTATTGCCCCGGTCGCCGCCGGTCAGATCTGCGGTTTCGGTCGAGACAGTTATCTTCTGGGGCTCCGTGCCCTTGTCTCAATTCTCATGAAATGAATTCATGGGTTGGTTTTTCGTAGATTTGCATGGATCTGGGACCAAGATGTAACGGTTGTTCTATGTCGTATAAATTGATTGTATTACGGGGAGGCATGTGTTAATAAACAGGCTCGCCGCTGCCAGAGCTTTTCTGCAGCGGTTTGGCATTGATTCAATCCTTTTTACTGATCTTAGGGATGTCAGGTACTTGTCGGGCTTTACAGGAAGCGAGGGTGCTCTGCTTCTTGGTGAGGATGAGGTTTTTCTTTTCACTGATTCACGGTACACGACTCAGGCCGCTAATGAGGCTGGTGGATGTACCATCGTCGAGTTCCGGGACAAGGCGAAAGCTATCGCATCCCAAGTGAAGGAGATTGGCGTCGGTTCGATCGGTTTCCAGAGTGAACACGTAAGCTTTTCTTTTCACAACGATATTCTCCATTTACTGCCCGGGCTACCATTAGTTGCTTTGGGGCCTGAAATAGCAGCATTGCGAAGTGTCAAGGATTTCAATGAGATAGAAATTCTCACGAAAATCGCGGCTATTGCTTCGGAGTCATTTGGCGATGTCGTTTCGATGATTCGACCCGGAATCTCCGAAAAGGAACTTGCCCTGCGCTTGGAGTTGGCCCTTCGTACAAGGGGGGCAGATGGCAAGTCCTTTGATTTTATTGTCGCTTCGGGTGAACGTGGGGCTCTTCCCCATGGAAGGGCAAGCGAAAAGATGCTCAGTTGCGGTGAGCTGGTTACCGTGGATTTTGGTGCAATCCTTGACGGGTATGCATCGGATGAGACAGTGACCATTGCCGTGGGCAGGATTGACGAGAAGCAGCGAGAAATATACCAAATAGTAAAGGACGCCCATGACATGGCCATTGAGGCTGTGCGACCTGGTGTCGCCCTCAAACATCTTGATGCAGTGGCGCGGGACCATATTTCAGAAAAAGGCTTTGGTGATTTTTTTCGACATGGCCTCGGGCATGGTGTCGGGCTTGATGTCCACGAAAAACCGGTAGTATCTTACCGTAGTGAGGGAGAAGTCCTTGAAGGTATGGTATTCACGATTGAACCCGGCATCTATCTGCCTGGATGGGGTGGCGTAAGAATTGAAGATACCGTGTGCGTTACCTCGGATGGCTGCCTGTTGCTGACAAAAGTTTCCAAGGATTTGCTGGTTCTCTGACACCCTCCCTGACGGGTGGCTTGTATCTTAAACCCTCTGTACCGGATGATCTGCATGAAAAGGAGAAGCTGCATGGATATTAAGGATCTGAAGTCTCTCATAAAGATGGTTACCGACACTGATATCACTGAATTCAAGCTTGAAATGGCTGGCGAAAAAGTCTGTATACGGAGGGGAAAGGCCCCTGAGATGGTAAGCTACGCGGTTCCTCAACCGCTGGCAATCCAGCAGGCTGTGACAGAGGCGCCGCCAAAGGATATTTTGAGACCGTCGGGCTCTCCTGTTTCGGACACGGCCAAATCTATCACGTCTCCCATTGTCGGCACCCTGTACCGTTCGCCTGCTCCCGATGCCCCCCCCTATGTGGAAGTAGGGCAGATAGTGGAAAAAGGTCAGGTCCTGTGTATTGTTGAGGCAATGAAGCTTATGAACGAGATAGAAGCGGAATACCGCTGCCGGATTAGTAAAATATGCAAGGAAAACGCACAGCCCGTTGAATACGGTGAGACTCTTTTTCTGGTGGAGCCACTCTGACCGTCGGCACCCCGGCCGTTTCCCCGCGATTGTTCAGTACGGGGAGTTTTCGTGAACCGACAGGAGAACAACGGATGTTCCATAAAATACTCATAGCTAACCGGGGCGAGATTGCCCTGCGTATTATCAGAGCCTGCAAAGAACTTGGAATAAAGACGGTTGCTGTCTATTCAACAGCGGATACTGATTCTCTTCATGTCAAACTTGCCGATGAAACGGTTTGTATCGGGCCTGCTCCGAGCTTGCAGAGCTATCTGAACGTGAATTCTATCATCAGTGCCGCCGAACTGACCGATGCTGAGGCAATTCACCCGGGCTACGGTTTTCTCGCCGAAAATACGGCTTTTGCCGAGATCTGTGAGAATTGCGGTATCACCTTCATCGGGCCCTCCTCTGAAAGTATGCGGTTGATGGGTGACAAAATCAGCGCTCGGCAGGCGATGATTAAGGAAGGGATTCCCATATTGCCCGGCACTACGGATGGGGTCCAAAGTGTAAATGAGGCTATTAAGATCGCCAAGAAGATTGGGTTTCCGGTTATCATAAAAGCATCAGCAGGGGGAGGCGGCAAAGGGATGAAGATCGTACATTCTCCCGCGGCCCTTCCTAATGCCTTTGCCACGGCCAGAGCCGAGGCTCAGGCAGGGTTCGGTAATCCTGAAGTATACATTGAGAAGTACTGTCTGCAACCACGCCATGTTGAGATCCAGCTCCTTGCTGATAAACACGGCAATGTTATTCACCTTGGTGAACGGGACTGCTCCATTCAGCGGCGCCACCAGAAACTCATTGAAGAATCTCCTTGTACTCTGATTACTTCAGAACTGCGCAAAGAGATGGGAGAAACTGCAATTCGCGCGGCAAAGTCCGTCGGTTATAACAGCGCAGGTACCGTTGAATTCCTCGTGGATACCGATAATAATTTTTATTTCATGGAAATGAATACCCGGATTCAGGTGGAGCATCCGGTTACCGAAATGGTTACCGGTATCGACATAGTCCGGGAACAGATCCGTTCGGCTTTCGGTCTAAAGCTTCGTTACAGGCAGAGCGACATAAAAATTAAGGGACACGCTATAGAGTGCCGTATTAATGCGGAGGATCCCGTGACATTTACCCCTTGCCCCGGCAAGATTACCTCCTATCATACACCGGGAGGGCTCGGGGTTCGGGTGGACTCCTTTGTTTATGATCAATATACGGTGTTGCCTCATTATGACTCGCTTATTTCCAAGTTGATTGTCCATGCGGAAACCCGGCAGGATGCGATACGAAGGATGATTCGGGCGCTTGATGAATACATAATTGATGGTATAAAAACAACAATACCTTTCCATAAAAGAATTATGGCTAACAAGGACTTTGCCGAAGGAAATTTTGATACCGGTTTCCTTGAAAGGATGGTGTTGAAGTAATATGGACTTTCCCGAAGAACTCAAATACAGCAAGGAACATATATGGGTGAGGGTTGAGGGAAGCCGGGCATACATCGGGATAACCGACTATGCCCAAGAGGAGTTGGGGAGAATTACCTCCATAGAACTCCCCGTGGTTGGCGATGAAATAGAGCAGGAAGATTCCTTCGGTTCCATTGAGGCAAGAAAGACGGTCGTGGACCTTTATGCGCCTCTCAGCGGTCCGGTGCTGGAGATAAATGCGGAGTTGCTGGACAATCCCGCCCTGCTGAATGAAGATCCCTATGACAGCGGTTGGATAGCTGTTATTTCCATTGAGGATTCTGAAGAGCTTACTCTGTTGCTTTCCGCTGATGAATACGGAGACACTCTCGGCGAGTTCGACTGAAGCACGGCTGTATGGCGTCAGCTTGTCTCCGCGTTTTCAGCGGGACGGTATCGGATGGGAAAACGTGTCCCTTCGTGTCGGACATATCAGTTACGCAAATTGCACCCCCCTGTTCACGGCATTGCAAGAGAATTTTGACTGCAGCGCCTACCGCTTCATACATGGAGTGCCCTCCCGGCTGAATCTGCTTCTTTCAGAAGGAAAAATTGAGCTCAGCCCCTCATCCTCCATTGAATATGGGAGGTCTCCCGGGAAATATCTCCTTCTGCCGGACCTTTCTATCAGTGCAGATGGTCCGGTAAAGAGTGTGATGCTTTTTTCCCGAATTCCCCTGGAAATGCTTGACGGGAAGAGCGTCTGCCTTACCTCCGAGTCGGAGACGTCAATTGCTCTTCTGAAAATTATCCTTAAGAAATATTATGGTTTTACAAATATATTTCGCACCATGAGAGTTTCTGAACTGTCGGATGCGTTCCGCGTCTGTCCCGCAGTCCTTGTTATCGGCGACACAGCACTCAAGTGTGCATCTTCTAACCTCTCACTGTATCAGTATGACCTCGGTGATGTTTGGCACTCACTAACCGGGTTGCCGTTTGTCTTTGCCTTATGGATAGTAAGAAAAGAAGCGGCTGAAGCCAAGTTTACCGAGGTGGTGCAGATAAGCAAACAACTCAAGGAAGCTAAGGAAATAGCCGTCTCTTCACTGGATCGGATCGCTGAAAAATGTTCCGAGCGTACTTGGATGGACCTGGATGCCCTGGTTCTCTACTGGCGGACCATCTCCTATGACCTTTCATATCGGCATGTAGCCGGCGTTAAAGCTTTCTTTCGTGGTGCGACGGAGGTGGGTATCCTGTCAGAAGCGCCTGAGATTAGATTATTTAACGGATCGAGGGAATAGTGCTGCGAAGTGTGTGACTAGTATCCACGAAGAGTTGGGTACAACCGGCCTGCCTGGAGCTGAAGGTTGTTGGGTGAAAGGGCAAACCTATCGGTGCACGGAGCGAATAGAGAAAAACTCCTGTCGTTGAAGAGCAAGGTAACGGCAGGTCGGTAGTCATCTTCCCAGAGAGTGTACGAGGATAAAAAAGGGGAGGATGCGATCCTCCCCTTTGAGTACGATGTGGCCGGGGGGAAAATTATTTTTTCTTTCCAGCAGCCTTCTTGGAAGCCTTGAGGGGGTTGACTTTCAAATCTTCCGTCTTGATCTCGATCTTTACATGGGTTGCGAAGTTGCAGATTCCTGCCGACCACTTCTTCATTGGAGCCGGGTATGCGCTGCAGACCTTGCCGATTGAACCATCAACAATTCTTTCGCAGCCTTCGCAGTTTTCCACTATGGTCTGGCATGAGCCTTCGCTGAAAATACAACCTTGTTTTCCCCAGAATGTACACTCGGTACCAGGGAGTACCGTTTGACACTGCATTGCGCATCCTCCTCTTTTACGTCCGTAATCAATGTATTGTAGTCACTGTAGCAATTCTGAAAGAAAAATGTCAATAAGAAAAACCGGGGAAAAGTCCTTTCCCTTGACTCTCCGGTGTCAGATATATTACCCTGAATAACCGCATCTGACGTCTCATGATGGAGAGCAGCAAAGCTCAATTTGTAGCAGCTTTTTCGGCCTGAAGGCCTTTGGGTCGCCTTCTTTTGCGAATTATTTGAAGCATGGATTCCGGAGTGTCCGGAAATTTTCAGAATCTCGGGAGGACGAATGGGACGTATTGTCTTCGGCACATCCGGTTGGCGGGGACTCTTGGCTGAAGAATTCACGTTCTCGAATGTGCGTACGGTTATCCGGGCAATTGCCGGCCATGTAGTTGCCCAAGGCGCCCGGGATAAAGGTCTGGTGGTGGGCTATGACACCCGCTTTATGGGGCGCAGGTTTGCAGAAGAGGCGGCGCGGGTTTTGACAGGGGCCGGGATCCGGACATACCTCTGTAACCGTGACACCCCGACACCCGTCATCTCCCATGTCATTCTGCAGAGAAAGACGGCCGGGGCCGTCAACTTCACGGCAAGCCATAATCCGTATTACTACAACGGAATAAAGTTTTCACCTGCATGGGGAGGACCGGCGCTTCCGGAGACGACACGGGATATTGAACTTCGCGCGAACAGGATTCTCGCCGGTGTGATAGAAGAATTACCTGCCGTCGCTAAGGATACCGACCTCCTCTGCTCACTCGATCCCCGGGAGTCATATCTGAAGGATCTTGAAGAAAAGATAGACTTTGAAACAATCGGCAAACTGGGGGCTATTGCGGTGAATGCCCTCTTTGGCGCCGGTCGTGGCTATCTTGAAGAACCGCTTCTTCCCCATGTCGCTCGGGTGCAGGTGCTGAATAATCTTCCTGACCCCTATTTTGGAGGTTTTCCGCCCGAGCCCGCCGAACGCTATATCCAGGATTTCATCTCACTGGTGAAGAGTGATCCTGCAATAAAGCTTGGAATAGCAACAGACGGCGATGCAGACCGTTTCGGCATCGTGGATGGGGATGGTTCTTATATTGAACCGAACTATATTATCGCCCTGTTGCTGGACTATCTGGTGAGGTTCAGGGGGATGAGCGGCGGTGTGGCGAGGAGTGTCGCCACTACCCATCTGATAGATGCGGTTGCTGCAAAGCACGGGATAGAGGTGCACGAGACACCCGTGGGTTTTAAATATATCGGCGAGCTTATCAGCCAGGGCCGGATCATTATCGGCGGTGAGGAGAGCGCCGGACTGTCAATTCAGGGGCATGTTCCGGAAAAAGACGGGATTCTGGCCTGTTTTCTGGTGGCGGAGATGGTCGCCCGTGAAGGCAAAAGTCTCCGGGAACTTCTTGAACGTCTGTACTCCGAAGTGGGACGTTTTATTACCAGACGCGAAAACATAACTCTCTCAACTGACGCTGAGAAAGGCTTCCTGGTGCGAATGCAGTCAATCCCTGCAACTTTCGGCGGGGTTAAAGTTCGCGATGTGGTTAAACTTGACGGCGTCAAATGCCTTCTGGCCGACGGTAGCTGGCTTCTGTTCCGTAAATCCGGGACCGAACCGGTAGTGCGGCTCTACGGAGAAGCCTCTTCGGAGGAGCAGCTCCGGACGCTCATGGCGGCCGGCCGGGAGTTTGTTCTCGGTTAGGCGTTGATACTTCTTTTCCGGATGAGGGGCTGAGGTTTTCTTGTGGGTGCACAATTGTGTTGTCACACGACAACTATTTTCAACCAATTACCTTTTGGAGGTTTGCATGTGGGATTATACGGACAAGGTTAGGGAGCATTTCCTGAACCCGAAGAATGTTGGCGAAATACCCGATGCGGATGCAGTCGGAGAGGTTGGGAGTCTTGCCTGCGGGGATGCGCTCAAGCTCTATCTGAAGCTTGACGAAAATAAGGAGCGGATTGTCGACGCCAAGTTTCAGACCTTCGGATGCGCAAGCGCCATTGCTTCTTCATCGGCGCTGACGGAAATAATCAAGGGGAAGACCCTTGATGAGGCGATGCATGTTTCCAACCAGGAGATTGCTGAATTTCTCGGCGGGTTGCCGGAGGAGAAGATGCACTGCTCCGTTATGGGCCAGGAGGCCCTTGAGGTGGCAATCGCGAAATATCGCGGCGGACCGGTTCCCGGCCATGACCATGACCACCTTCATCCGGATATGGAAGGCGAGATAGTCTGCAAGTGCTTCGGTATAACCGACCAGTTTTTGAGAAAGGTTATCCTTGAGAACAAGCTGCATACGGCGGAGCAGGTGACCCATTTCACCAAGGCCGGTGGAGGATGCGGAGGCTGTGTCCCGAGGATCAAGGAGTTGATTGACGAGGTCATGGGAGGCCAGCCGAAAGAGGAACGGAAAAGGCCGGAGAAGCTCACCAATCTGCGCAGGATGCAACTCATCCAGGATGTCCTGGAGAAAGAGGTCAGGCCGCTGTTGTGGGCCGATGGCGGAGATTTGGAACTTATCGATATTTCCGGAACTACCGTGCAGATAGCTTTCCGCAAGGCATGCGCCGGCTGTGTCTCTTCCGGTCACACAGCGAAGTTTGTCGAACAAAAACTGCGGGAGTTTGTCGACGAGGACATCCGGGTCGAGGAGGTGGAGGGATGAGGGAAGTCTATGCGGATAATAACGCCACCACCAAGGTCGATGAGGCGGTTTTCGAAGAGATGCGGCCGTATTTCTGCGAACTGTACGGCAATCCCAGCTCGATGCATTTTTTCGGCGGCCAGGTGCAGAAAAAGGTGGATGAAGCGAGAAAACGCACGGCAGCCCTTCTGGGCGCATCCCCGGAAGAGATCATTTTCACCGCCTGCGGCACGGAAAGCAACAACGCCGCCATTCGTTCCGCCCTGGAGGTACTCCCTGAGCGGAGGCACATCATTACTACACGGGTTGAACATCCGGCCGTCCTGACCCCGTGCCGGAATCTTTCCAAGCGCGGGTATCGGTTGACGGAACTGTCCGTGGACGGCGAGGGTCGCCTGGACCTGGACGAACTTCGACGCGTAATCGATGACGATACGGCCATTGTCTCGGTCATGTATGCCAATAACGAAACCGGCGTGGTATTTCCCATCGAGGAGGTGGGGGCTATTGTTAAGGAAAAGGGCGCTCTTTTTCATACCGATGCGGTGCAGGCAGTGGGCAAGATTCCCATGGATATGGCCCGTTCGACCATTGATATGCTTTCCCTTTCAGGCCACAAACTGCATGCCCCCAAAGGAATCGGGGCGCTTTACCTCCGCAAGGGGGTGCCGTTTCGCCCGTTCCTTGTGGGAGGGCACCAGGAGAAAAGTCGCCGTGCGGGAACGGAGAATACCGCCGGCATCGTGGCGCTCGGAAAGGCTTGCGAGCTGGCAGGACTGTTCATGAATGATGAAAACACCCGGGTGAAGGCACAGCGGGACCGCCTGGAAAGTGAGATCCTCAGGTTGATACCGAAGGTTCGAGTAAACGGCGGCGCGACTCAGCGGTTACCGAATACCGTTTCCGTGGCCTTTGAATTCGTGGAAGGCGAAGGGATTCTTCTCCTTCTGAGTGAAAAAGGAATCTGCGCTTCGTCCGGGAGCGCCTGCACCTCCGGTTCGCTGGAGCCTTCCCATGTACTTCGGGCAATGGGTGTACCGTTCACCTGCGCCCACGGTTCAATCCGATTTTCCCTTTCCCGGTTTACCACGGATGAAGACATCGATACCATTATCAGGGAGATGCCGCCGGTAATTCAGCGGTTGCGGGAGATGTCGCCCTTTGGTAGGGAATTTCTGACAAAGAGCTGACGGAAGGGGATGTATTCAGCATCCCGACGTGAAATGTCATAACAGTACAGGGGCGGGAATTACCCGCCCCGTTTCTTGCAGGGGTATACTCTGCATCGGACATCCGCGGGAGCGGATTTTGAGGAATGATGAGAAAAACAGCGGCAATCGTACAATTAATAATTATCCTGGCAATAGTCGGATTCGGAACCTACCACCTGTATCAGGGAAACTTCGAAGTCAGCGTTGCCACCATGCCGCTTCTTGTGATCTACTATTTTCTCATAGTCGGATTCCGGAAAAAAGAACAGGAACGCAAAGACTGACTATCCCCCTTTGCATAGAGCCAGCAGCGCCTCCAGGACATCGGTCACTGTCAGAATCCCTACCAGGACTCCCTCGCTGTTAACCACGCACAAACAGGAGAGTCGCCTGTCATGGAGGAATTGGGCGGCTTCCCGTATGTCGGCTTCGGGCAGGACTGTGTAAGGGTCCCGGATCATCGCCTCTTTGACCGGGATTTTCGACAGGAGATAGTGCAGCTCCCAGGTGTCCAGGGAGGTCGCCTTACCCGGCGTCGATTTACTGATGGACGTTTCAGTCAGGAGCCCAATCAGCTTTCCCTTGTGCATAACGGGCAGGTAGGGGATGCGCTCCTCTTTCATGAGGTGAGTCGCCTCCATGATGGAGGAATCGTCTTCTATCGTAACAGGTTTCTTCATCCACTGCGCCACTGTCGTCATAGCAACCTCCGTCTGTTACATTCCCAGGAACGCCTTTTTCACATGTTCGTCATTGAGGAGATCCGCGCCCCCGCCGGTGAGCACCACTCTGCCTGTTTCCAGTACGTAGCCGCGATGGGCGATGCGGAGTGACTGATAGACATTCTGTTCTACCAGCAGGATGGTGACACCCTGTCGGTTGATCTCCCGGATAATATCGAAGATATTCTTCACCAAAAGGGGCGCCAGTCCCAGGGACGGCTCATCCAGGAGGAGCAGCCGGGGATTTGCCATCAGTCCGCGGGCAATGGCAAGCATCTGTTGTTCGCCGCCGGACATGGTGCCGCCCAGCTGTTTTTCCCGCTCCCGCAGGCGGGGAAAGAGCGAGAACACCCGTTCGATATTTGCTTTCCTGTGCTGTTTCGCGCTTTTTGTATACGACCCCATCCTGAGATTTTCCAGCACGGTCATCTCCGGAAATATCCTTCGCCCTTCAGGAACCTGGACGACCCCCATTTCCACCACCGTGTGGGGTTCGAGCCTGGTCAGGTCCCTACCGTCGAAAGTTATCGTTCCCGAATCAGGGGTTACCAACCGGGAGATGTTTTTCAAGGTGGTTGACTTGCCTGCCCCGTTGCTGCCGAGCACCGTGACAATCTCCCCCTCGTTCACCTCCAGGTCCACGTCCCAGAGCACCTTCAGATCGTCATAGCTGTAGTTCAGCTTCTCCATTTTAAGCATGGCTTTCCCCCAAATAGGCGTCAACAACCTCCTGGTTGGCGACAATTTCCGCGGGGGCGCCTTCAGCCAGCTTCTCTCCCGAGTTCAGCACGACGATTCGGTCGGAAATGCGCATGATGGTCTTCATGTCGTGTTCGATGACCATCTGGGTAATACCGCGGGATTTTATCTCCAGGATCAGCCGGATAATCTCTTCGCTTTCCGCCGGATTCAGTCCTCCCATGACCTCGTCCAGCAGCAGCAATTCCGGCTTCGTGGCAAGGACCCTCGCCATCTCCAGCTTCTTCCTTTCGCCGATGGGCAGGCCGCCGGCCGTGAAGCGGGCTTTTTGTTCCATATGCACGACCCGCAGCTGTTCCATGGCAATGTCCCTGGCCTTTGCAAGGGAATTGGTGCGGCACAGTGCCCCAACCATCACGTTGTCCAGAACCGACATCTTGACCAGGGGCCTGACTTTCTGCCAGGTCCTTGCCATTCCCAGCCGACACACCCGGTCCGGCTGCAGGCCGGTGATGGGCTGTCCCTTGAAGATGATTTCACCCCGGGATGGCGGATAGTAGCCGGTAATGCAGTTGAAGAGGGTGGTTTTTCCTGCCCCGTTGGGTCCGATGAGGCCCTTGATCATTCCTTGTTCCATGGCGAAAGAGATATCAGAGTTGGCTGAAAGTCCGCCGAAAAACTTGCTCACGTGCTTCAATTCCAGGATCGTAGTCATGCAGGTCTCCTTCCTTTTCCGGCAAGAAGTTTACGGAGAAAGCCGAGGACTCCGTCCGGCATGAAGAGGATCACTATAACGACCAGTATTCCGTAGATCAGGACATGGGCATGGGCAAGGTTTTCCTTAAGGAACAGACCGACAGAAGACGTCTCATTCACCAGGCCTGCGGATATTAACCCCTCGGTGATGAGATTGCTTCGCAGTGCTTCGGAGAGGGGAACGAGCACCAGTGCGCCCACCACGGGTCCATAAATGGTGCCGATGCCGCCAATGATACAGATCAGGACAATCTGAACCGACATGTCGAGGGATAGCACGGTGGTGGGGTCGACAAAGCCGATATACACGGCATAGAAGCTCCCCGCCAGGGAGGTGAAGGCCGCCGAGATAGCCAGGGAAAGGTTCTTGTAGAGGTTCGGATTGATCCCCAGTGAATGTGCGGCGTCCTGATCTTCCCGGATAGCCTGGAAACAGTACCCTAGCTTGGAGTGCTGCACGAGCCAGGTGACTGCGATGATCGCCAGCGCGAAAACCAGCCCTATATAGTAGAAGGGAACCTTTGTCAGGAAATCGGTGATAAGAAAGGAACCGACCTGGAGCGGCGGAATGTCGGTTGCGAGAATGCCTTCCGCTCCATTGGTGAAGTCTTTCAGGTTGAGGGCCGAGAGGCGCAAAATCTCGGTCGCAGCGATGGAGGCGAGGACGAAGTATGGCCCGCGGAGCCGGAAGCAGATGGCGCCGATTATCAGCCCGGTCAGGACTGCCACTGCGATGCCGGCGAACATTCCGTACCAGGGTGGTATCTCTCTGAACTGCATCAGCATCATGGTTGTATAGGCGCCGGCGCCGAAATAGGCGGCATGGCCGACCGAATACTGTCCGGTGTATCCGCCGAGGATATTCCAGCTCGCTCCCATGATGACGCTGAGAAAGATGAGGATCATGATGTGAAGTGCATACGGGTTGTCCACCATGCGCGGAAACAGGAAAAGCGCCCCCGTAAGAACAAGGAAGGTCAGGAGGCAAAGAGGGGAGACCCGCCTGATGGTGTCGATTATTTCGCCGAGAATACTCATGGTTCCTTTCCTGGACTACAAGCGCGATTTGCCCAGCAGCCCGGAGGGTTTGAAGAGGAGCACCAGGAGGAATATCACATAGACCAGCACCTCTTTCCAGCCCGAGGAGATATAGACAGCTCCCAGCGATTCTGCGATCCCTATCAGGATCCCGCCCAGTGTTGCGCCGATAACGCTCCCCATGCCTCCCAGTACGGTGATGACGAACGCCTTCAGGGTGAAGGTGCTGCCAATCTGGGGAAAGATATAATAGGTGGGGGATATCAACGCCCCCGCGGTGCCTGCCAGCGCTGCGCCGAGGCCGAAGGCGATGATGGACATGCGCTTTACGTTGATTCCCATGAGCTGTGCAGCCTGCCGGTCCTGGGCGGTAGCGCGGATGGCCTGGCCCATGTCGGTCTTCATCAGAAACCAGTAAAGCACCGCGGTGATGACCGCCGTGATAACGAAGGAGATGGCCAGGGGCTGGGAGATCGAGATCCCCATCAGGGTGAAACTGCCCGAGGAGTAGGACGTGGTGAGGATCTTGTAGTCCGAGGTATAAATGAGCATCACCGTGTTGCTCATGATAAGTCCAAGCCCGATGGTGAGGAGTATCTGGTTTTGGGGGAGGGCGTTCAATACTCGGTTAATGAACAGCTTCTGCAGGAGCCCCCCGAACAGGAACATGAGCGGGATGCAGATCACAACGGAAAGGAAGGGATCAATTCCCGCCAGGGTGAAGAGATTGTACGTCAGGTACATCCCGATCATCATGATGTCACCGTGGGCGAAGTTGATGATCCGCATAACCCCGAAAATAATGGTCAGCCCGATGCCGATGAGCGCATACACCCCTCCGACGAGGATTCCGCTGATGAGTGATTGCACGAAAAGGAGAAGCGGCTGCAATGATGAACTGTCCATGGATGATTCTCCGGCTGACTATACCCACAAAGTATCAGGCGACTTTTGGGCAGGCACAGGGGCCAGCCCCTACTTCCACTTAGGGAAGGGGTATACCGGCTTCTTCGTGGCGAAGGCTGCCGGGAAGACGGTTTCGTATCGGCCGTTCTGTAACTGCTGAACCAGCATCTGGTGGTTGTTCTGGTTGGTGAATCCGGCATAGTCGGTGAATCGAACTTGTCCCATAATGCCGTTCCAGGCGCCGCTCTTCAGTCCTGCACGGGTCTTTTCCCGGTCACCGGCGTTCTTTGTCGCGGTTTCAGCCATGATCATCATGGCTGCATAGGCACAGGCTGCGTGATAGGTCGGCTCCTTGGAGAATTTCGCCTTGTATCTTCGTCCGAAGTCTGCCGCCCCCGGCCAGTTCACGTCGTCAGTCCACTGGGTGGAAGAGAAAACATTGCTGGAAATTATCTTTTCCCGGGCGAATTCGGTTGTGGTGAAGCCCGCTCCTCCGCCGAGGAACGCCTTCGGCTGGAGACCGATTTCCCTCGACTGGCGCATGATGAGGATTGCGTCCGCCACGTAGGAGACCATGAAGACAAGGTCCGGGTTTTTCGATTTAATCTTGGTGAGGGTGGAGCGGTAATCGGGGGAACCCTTCGAATATGGTTCGTCGGCGACTATCTGGATACCCTTTCGTGCGGCGTATGCCTTGGCCGTTTTGCTGGTGGATGTTCCGAAGTCGGTATTCTCGTAGATCAGGGCCATGGTTTTCGGCTTGCCGAGCGTAAACATGGTATCGATGAGTACCGAGGCATACACGTCGGCAGGCGCATTCAACCGATAGACCCATTTGTTACCCTGTCGGGTGATCTCTTCCTTGGCCGCCGCCGGGACCAGGAGGGGAACCTTGTATTTCCCGGCCAGCTTTGCCACTGCGTTGGCGCAGGCCGAGGTGTAGGGACCGACCACGCCGACAACCCGGTCACGGGTCGCGAGTTTCTCCATGGCGCTCATGGCGATCTGCGGCTTGCCCGTGTCGTCTTCCCATGCCAGATCAACGGCAATACCCTTCTTTTTCAGGTCTTCCTGCGCGAGCTTGATGCCGTTCGTCAGGTTCTCCCCAATGGGGGCTTCGGGGCCTGTCATGGAATTGATCACGCCTATCTTTACGGGGGCGGCCAAAGAGAGCGAAGGGACAGCCAGAAAAAGGGATACAAGCAATAATGCGCTGTTCATTCTCATAACGGTAATCTCCTTTGACTACGGTATGGTAATCGTGTCCGGACCTTTGTCCGTCATTGGAATCAAGACATGGGCAAATGACTGTGCTTTCTTCGGTGTTCCCGGCTCGTACTGGGCGCTGTTCCCTGATTTTGTGTTGACTTGGCGGAAGGGGTGACTTAAAAATCGATTACACATATCATATCTTCAGGGAATCCGCAATAACGGCGTTTTATAGATGACGTCGTCCGCGGGGAAAAGGTGTCGGCGTGGGGTACCGTAATCTTCAGGAGTGCGTCAGGGACCTTGAGCGTCACGGAGAACTTGTCCGTATCGACCGGGAAATCGATCCGGCTCTGGAGGTGGGCGCCGTTCAGCGGCGCGTGTACCGGGCCGGTGGGCCCGCACTCCTCTTCACGCGGATTACGGGTTGCGGATTCCCGATGCTCGGAAATCTTTTCGGCACACGTGGACGAATGCGCTTTCTGTTCCGCGACACCCTGCGGGCTGTGGAGAGAATCATCGAGCTGAAAAGTGACCCGCTGTCCGCAGTTCGGAGTCCTGTCTGCTTCCTGGGTCTGCTTGGCAATTCCCTGCATGTTTTTCCCGCAATGGTCCGCTCCGGTCCGGTACTGGCCAACAGGACAGCCGTCAGCAGTCTCCCCCAGTTGAAATCATGGCCCGCCGACGGCGGCGCCTTTATTACACTCCCCCAGGTCTATTCTGAAAGCCCGGAAAGCCCAGGGTGGCGACATTCCAATATGGGGATGTACAGGGTACAGCTTTCGGGCGGGCTGTACCGACCCGACGCAGAGGTCGGCATCCACTACCAGATCCACCGAGGCATTGCCGCCCACCACGCCGAGGCGATCCGGCTGGGAGTGCCGTTACGGGTGAATATCGTTATCGGCGGTC
>CAYSPF010000022.1:0-1463 GCA_964432775.1 uncultured Geobacter sp. | reverse complement strand
GGTCCGCCGGCCCTGACCGTGGCGGCGGTGATGCCCCTGCCGGAAGGGATGCCGGAGATCGCCTTCGCCGGGTTGCTGGGAGGCAGGCGCGTTCGGATGGTACAGCGCGCGGGGATGCTTCCGATACCGGTCGAGGCTGATTTCTGTATCACCGGCGTCATCGAACCCGACCGGCTTTTGCCGGAAGGCCCGTTCGGTGACCACATCGGCTACTACAGCCTGCGACACGATTTTCCCGTTATCCGGGTTGAGAACGTCTTCCATCGGGACGGCGCCATCTGGCCGTTCACCACGGTGGGGAGGCCGCCCCAGGAGGATTCAGAGTTCGGCGCGTTTATCCGCGAGCTGACAGGACCGGTGATACCGTCCGTGATCCCTGGCCTGAAAGGGGTCCATGCGGTCGACGCGACAGGCGTTCATGCCCTGCTCCTGGCCGTGGGGAGCGAGCGCTATGTCCCTTATTGCCGTGAAAGCCGGCCCATGGAGCTTTTGACCCTTGCCAACGCAATCCTCGGACAGGGTCAGCTCTCCCTTTCCAAGTACCTGCTCATGGCAGCCGGGGAGGATGACCCTTCCCTCGGCCTGCAGGATATCTCGTCCTTTTTCCGTCACATTCTGGAACGGGTCGACTGGCAACGCGACCTCCACTTCCAGACCTGTTCCACCATCGACACCCTTGACTATACGGGAAGCGGCTTCAACCAGGGCTCCAAGCTGGTGATCGCCGCTACCGGACCGCCGATTCGCCCGCTCTCCACGCAGGTTCCGGGCGATCTCCGCCTGCCCGAAGGTTTCGCTGATCCGCGCATCTGCCTTCCCGGAGTTCTCGCCGTTCGCGGGCCGCAGAGCCGGGAGTACCGGGAATGCGCCGCCATCGATATGGCCGCCTTCTGCGCCTCGTTTTCGGAGAACGGACCCATGGCCGGGTTCCCCCTGATTGTCATCGTAGACGACAGCGAGTTCACTTCCCGCACCATCGACAACTTCCTCTGGGTGACCTTCACCCGCTCCAACCCCGCCGCCGATCTTTACGGCATCGGCGCTTTCCAGCACTGCAAACACTGGGGATGCCGTGGCCCCCTTGTCATCGATGCCCGCATTAAACCCCACCATGCGCCGTCACTCATGGACGACCCGGAGATCGAAAAGCGGGTTGACGCCCTTGGCGCCCCGGGCGGGCCGCTGCACGGAATTATCTGATCTCATGTTGTACGGAAAGTAAGAATGGATTTGATTCGCGTCGAAGAACATCATTGAAAAGAACATGGGGGGAGAATTGAGCGTTGCGAACATGGGCAGCGGTGCAAAAATCAGAATAGAACTCACTATAGCCGGTTGTTGACCGCTCCAATCACCCCGCCAGCACTTCCGAAAAGAACCTGAACCAGTTCCCCCCCAGAATCCCTTCCACGGTTGTATCCGGATACCCCGCCGCAGAGAGCATCCCGGCGAGTTTCGGTATC
>CAYSPF010000021.1:0-22296 GCA_964432775.1 uncultured Geobacter sp. | reverse complement strand
CGGCATGGAAGATAGCCAGCATAACATAGAAGGTGAGGAAATCAAAAATTGAGCTGATGGGGCCGATAATCAGCATGAAGTTGCGGATGAAGTTCATATCCCAGTGCCGCGGATGACTCAGGTAATCATCATCCACGCGATCCAGTGGAATCGGCAGCTCGGACACATCGTACAGAAGGTTGTTGAGGAGGATCTGAACCGGCAGCATGGGAAGGAAGGGAAGAAAAAGCGAGCCCCCTGCCATGCTGAACATGTTGCCGAAATTGGAACTGGTGCCCATCATGATGTATTTCATGATGTTGCCGAAGGTGCGCCGCCCTTCCAGGACCCCGGCATGGAGGACCCCCAGGTCCTGCTCCAGAAGGATCATGTCTGCCGCCTCTTTCGCCACGTCCACGGCGCTGTCCACGGAAATGCCCACATCTGCCGAATGGAGCGATGGCGCGTCATTGATGCCGTCGCCGAGATACCCCACCACATGGCCGCGCTGTTTCAGGGCGAGGATGATCCGGTTTTTCTGGACAGGCGTGACGCGGCAGAAGAGGTTCACCTGTTCCGCCCGCGCCGCCAGTGCCGGATCATCCATCTGCCGTATTTCCGCGCCGGTAAGCACCCCTGTTACCGGGATGCCCAGTTGGGAGAAGACATGCTGGGTCACCAGTTCGTTGTCGCCGGTGATGACCTTGACCTTGACCCGGTCGGCGGCAAGTCCTGCCAGGGCCGCCTTGGCGCTCTCCTTGGGCGGATCGAGGAAGGCGGCGAAGCCCGCAAAGACCAGTTCCGATTCATCGCCCACCACGGCATGGGGATGGTCCATCCCAACCTGTCGTGAGGCGATTCCCAGCACCCGGAAGCCTTCTTTACTCAGCGCCTCGAATTGCGCATTGATAGTCACGGCCGCCGCATCATCCAGTGGCAGCAGGCCTCTCTCCCCATCCCCCTCGTAACTGACCGATAGCCGCAGGATATCTTCGGGCGCCCCTTTGACAACCAGCATCCTGCTCGTGCCGTTGTCAAGGAGCACCGAAATCCGGCGGCGCTCGAAGTCGAACTGTACCTCATCAATTTTCTTCCAGCCGGTTGCACTGATCTCCGTATGCTCAAGAATGGCGTCATCCAGGGTGCTTTTCAAACCGGTTTCAAAATAACTGTTGTAATAGGCCAGTTCCAGGACCCGCCGACTTTCCTTGCCCAGGGGATTTACATGGCGCTCCAGGTGGATGCGGGCCTCGGTCAGGGTGCCGGTCTTGTCGGTGCAGAATACATCCATGCTACCCAGGTTGTGGATTGAGGCCAGCCGTTTGACGATTACCTTGTTGGCCGCCATGCGCAACGCGCCCCGTGACAGGGTCACGGAGACTACCATGGGGAGCAGTTCGGGAGTCAGGCCCACTGCCAGGGCCATGGCGAACAGGAACGATTCGAGCCAGGGACGGTGGAAGAAGGCATTGACCAGAAGGACGAACAGGACCAGAAGGATCGTCATGCGCATGATGAAAAACCCGAAACGGTGGGTCCCCTGTTCAAAGGAAGTCGGCGGAGCTTTTGCCATGAGGCTGTCGGCAATTTCACCCATCGCCGTACTCTGTCCCGTCCGGCAAATCAGCACCCTGGCCGTTCCGCTGATTACCGATGTCCCCAGAAAGACCCCGTTGCCTGCCGCGGTCATGTCGGTGGTTTCGGAAAGATCGCCGGGGGATTTCTCCACCGGATACGGTTCTCCGGTGAGCAGGGCCTGGTTGACAAAGAAGTCCTTTGCCTCCAGCAGGCGTCCGTCGCCGGGGACCACGTCGCCTGCCGAAAGGAGTGCCACGTCTCCCGGCACCAGTTCCGCCATGGGGATGTCGCCCTGTTTGCCGGCGCGCAGCACGTGGACGCGTATCGCCACCGACTGACGCAGGCGTTCCGCCGCCTGTCCCGCGCGGTATTCCTGGACGAAATCGAGGGTTACGCTCATCAGGACAATGGCGCCGATGATGAAGAAGCTGGTAGCATCACCGGTGAAGGCCGAGATGGCGCTGGCAGCGAGGAGGATGATGACAAGGGGATTGCGGAACTTGGCAAGAAATTGCAGGATCAACGCCCGTTTCCGCTCCCCGTGGATCAGGTTTGGGCCGAAACGGGCCAGGCGCTCGGCAGCCTCTTCGATGCTCAGCCCCTCAGGGCTTGCGTCCAACTTTTCCAGGAGCGCTGACACGGGGACTTGCCAGAAAGCCGGGCTTGTTTTATCAGCCTGATTTGCCATGACAGCTCCGTTCGCTTCAGAGATCAGTTATGAGAGCAATCATCTTGAGAAAAGAACCACCCTCATGCTCTAGTTCCTCTTTTATCGTCTCGTGCAGCTTTTCCGTGTGACTTCGATTCCTTCGGGCATTACGCAACTCCTCTCGGATTTGGTTTTCCTTTCACCCCTAATTATCACTTTTCCCATGTATCAAACCTTTCAGGCGCTGAACCCGCTCTTGACCCTTGCGGGCCACTTCTCACCCGTAGACTGCAATTCAAATCTGATGTCAGTATGTCGATCAGCAATCGGTTATCCGGCCGAAAACCACCATATTCCAGCATGTTTTTCAGGGTGGCAATGCCTGCTGCGCTGTACTGAATTATCGGATATAAGCCGGGCCGATGCAATGGATCAATGCAGTCGCATCGTCGAATTGTTCGGAATGCAGGGCAGGGAACATACAAAGGTGGGCACGTATTCAAAGGGCATGATTCAACGGTTCGGATTAGGCGCTGCGCTTATAATTTTCATGTATTATCAGATAGTTATTGTTATTTTGGCAATGTGACAAGGTAGAGCTGCTTCAAAATTTGGTACAATATTTGAGGCAGGTCAAATTTATTCAGGCGATGTAAGCTTATGATACGCAAAGACGCTTACGGGCATTCAGGCCTTCGGGAGTGTGGTGAGGAGTTCGGTCTGCCTCAAAGGGAGGATGTATGGAGACTTCGGTAACTGTTAAACCATCGCTGGCAATCGCCATTCTCAAGAGCGGTCTGAGCGTTAATGTCCCCATGTTCATCTGGGGGCCGCCCGGAATCGGCAAATCCCAAATCGTGGCCCAGGTAGCTGCCGACCTGAAGCTGCCGTTGATCGATATTCGCGCGGTCCTGCTGGATCCTGTGGATCTGCGCGGCGTACCGTCTGTCGTGAATGGCACTACCCGCTGGAATCCGCCCATCTTCCTGCCAACGGAAGGAGAAGGCGTGCTTTTCCTTGATGAGCTTTCCCAGGCGCCTGATTCGGTGCAGAGCTCGCTGCTGCAGCTTGTTCTTGACCGTAAACTCGGCGAATACCGCATGCCTTATGGTTGGAGAATTCTGGCAGCCGGTAACAGGGTGACTGACGGCA
Source organism: uncultured Geobacter sp. (assembly GCA_964432775.1). Taxonomy (GTDB): domain Bacteria; phylum Desulfobacterota; class Desulfuromonadia; order Geobacterales; family Geobacteraceae; genus RPRC01. Next base: position 18,938 of record CAYSPF010000021.1, on the reverse strand, counting down.
CGTTCAGCAGAAAGATAAGCAAGGCGTTAGGTTCCCGTTTTGCTACGCATCTGGAACTGGCCGTTGATCTGGACGAGTGGTGCGCCTGGGCGATTGACAACAACGTACCGGCGGAAATTATCAGCTTCCTGCGTCTGCGGCCGGACCTGCTTCACCATTTTGATCCCAAGGCACAGGGCAATTCATTTCCGTGTCCACGCGTCTGGGCGAATGTCGGCCAGTTTATGGGCAAGCTGCCTCTCGAAGCGGAACTGCCTTTTTTCGCAGGGGCGCTGGGTTTCGGCCCGGCCGCCGAATTCACTTCCTACCTGCAGATATATCGCGATCTGCCGGACATAGAGGCCATCATGCTCAACCCGGACACATCGGATGTTCCCAAAGAGCCATCCGTACTCTACGCCCTTTGCGGGGCAATGAGCCGCAAAGTATCTTCAGGTAACGTTTCGCCTGCTTTTCGCTACATGAAGCGGCTGCCTTCCGAATTTCAGGTCGTCTGGCTGCGCGATGCGCTACAGGCCGATCCAATGCTTGCCACCACCAGGGAATTCACCGACTGGGCCAAAGTCAACGCCGACCTGTTGCTGTGACCGCGAGTCGCCGTAAGCAGGGACAGGACGCATGGGCATTCGCCAGGTAACCTGCTCGGGAAGGAAATGCGATGGAAAAATCCTCAAAGCTGGCAAAAGCAATTGCACGGACGGTGCTGGATCACCCGTTCTTCGCCAGCCTGCTGCTCGGCATGCGGTTGCGTGAGGACAGCGGCGCAAGAACCGCCTGCACCAACGGGAGGGAAATCCGCTATAACCCGGACTTCATCGATTCGCTGCACGTGGACCAGGTGGTGTTTGTTTTCGCCCACCTGGTCATGCATGTTGCCCATCACCATCAATTGAGGCGCTGTGCCCGGAAACTCGGCAGATTCAACAAGGCCGGCGATTACGCAATAAACGGCATCCTGAAAGAAGCCGGTCTCAGCATGTTGCCGGGCGCTTTGTACAAAAAAGAGTTCGACAACCTTGCCGCTGAACAGATCTACGAACGATTGCCCGGATCGTCCGACAAGGGCACCGGCGCCGGCGAAGTGGGCGACGACGAGCTGTATGATGACCCAGGCGGTTGCGGCGGCTTCGAAGATGCCAGAGACGAGTACGGTAACTCGCTGTCAAAGGCTGAAAGGCAACGTGAAGAAGCGAAGGTTGCCATCGCGATACAGCGAGCAGCCATGGCTGCCAAGGCACAGGGGAAACTGCCCGGCTCCCTTGAGCGCCTGGTTGACGAACTGGTCCATCCCATTCTTGACTGGCGCGAAATGCTGAGGACCTTCATCGATCACACGGCCCGTAACGACTATACGTGGCTCCATCCCAACCGGCGGCACATAGCCGGCGGGATCTATCTGCCCAGTTTTCGCTCGAACGGACTGAAGCCCCTTGTTCTGGCCGTAGACACGTCCGGCTCCATCGGACAAGGGGATCTTAACCAGTTTCAGGCCGAGCTGAACGACATCCTGTACAGCTATCCCTCTACGGTACATGTGGTGTACTGCGACAGCCGGATATCCGGCACCCATACCGTTACCCCGGACGAATACCCGGTGGAGCTGAAAGCTGCCGGCTTCGGCGGAACCGATCTGCGCCCGCCCTTTGACTGGGCAATAAAAAACGTGCCCGATGCCGGCTGCATAATCTACCTGACCGATCTCAAGGGCGCCAGTCCTGAAGTTGACCCCGGCATTCCAACCCTGTGGATCAGCACAACCAAAGACCGGGAACTGCCTGACTGCTATCATCCGAAATTCGGGAAAATAGCCACGCTGGAACCGCTGTCACATGCTAGTGATGCCTTTCCGAAGAGCCCATATTCAGCCGATAACCACGTCAGGCCCCGGAGAAAAAAATGGAGAAAATAATTCTTCTCAACTTCATCCAGAGAGACAGGCTCAGGAGTATGCCTCACGAACTCCGGGAGAAATGCATCTGCCTGGAAACCGGGAAAACAACCCACAATCAATACACATGGCGGTATTCCACTACGGTTGAGAACGCTGTGGCTTTGCGCTTGATGGGCTTATGCTCCTTTGAGGAGCATAACGAAGAAAACAAGTCTGAACAGTGAATTCTCAGACGGCAGAGAAAAAGCCGGGCCAAAAACCATAGAGACCCCGGAACTTTCTGATTGATTCGATTCCCGTTCGCTTGCTGGGCGTCGAGGAAGCCTTTAACACTTTTTGTTGCCGCTTTCTTCTTTAGGATTAAGTTCAATCTCGTCCGTTTCATCGGTAGCCTTTTTAAAATTTCTGATGCCCTTGCCGAAGGCGCTTCCTATTTCCGGAAGCCTGCGGGCGCCGAATACCACGAGTATGATAGCGAGAACGACCATTAAAGCAGGCATGCTGAATCCGAACATGTAAACCTCCAAAAAACGATTGTATTGGTTGTTGAATCTTCGATGCGCTCATGAATACTTTCCCGGAAAGGCTTCGAACACCGGGAGGTTACGGTTGAAAATATTCCCAGACTGTATCTCTACTGCATTTTACCCGGGGCCTCCTCGCTCTGATGGGCCGGTTGCATGGTCTCACCCGCCAAAGATTCTTTGACTGCCGGCTCTTTTTCCTCGGCAGTCCTTGCCTCATCCTCGATCCTTCTTCGGAAATCGTTTGATGCCCGCTTGAATTCAGCCATCCCTTTACCCAGGGAGCGGCAGAGTTCCGGGAGTTTCTGCGGGCCGAATACGATGAGCGCGAGAACAAGGAGGATTACTATTTCCGGCATTCCGAATCCAAACATACGATTTCTCCTACCTGATTCTTTCCCGGATAAACAAATTCCGGTGTAAAGAGTAGTGTCACAGCCGGCAGAACCTCTGAAGGAAACAGAGAGACCCTGTGTCTCAGCAGGCCAGTTCAGCCTTTATTGCCTGAATAACTGCGGGAATGACCCGCTGAATTTCCGGTGAAAGGTCGGTGCCCCAATCAATCCGGGCCGGTTCAACTCCGAAGACGACCGCTTCCGGTGACTTTTCCCGACCGGCAAGGTAGAGCGCCCGCGACAGGTCGAACCCGTGAAGAGATGCGATGCATTCGGGCTTGACGCAGTCATCAAAGGGCACCCGGTAGACCGTGCCCGGCGCATGGTCGGCCTGCATTGCATCGATAATGATAATGCGGTCGGCCCGCTCGATCTCGGGGAGGGCGTCGAGAAAGGCGGTTCCGACCTCGAGAGAAAGTACGTTTTCCGGCAACTGTTCCTGCTGGAGGGCGCGGGCGACATGCACGCCCACGCCCTCGTCGCAGAGAAGAAGATTGCCTATTCCAAGAATAAGCGTTCTCACGGTTCTTACCTGACTCCCGCGTTCACCACGACAACCGGCTTTCCTTCGGGACGCATGACGTGCACCGCGCAGGAAAGGCAGGGATCGAAGGAATGGATGACGCGCAATACCTCGACGGGCTGCTTCGCGTTGATGATGGGTGTGCCGATCAATGCCTGCTCCATCGGTCCGCGAACGCCGTTGGTGTCTTTCGGCGAGGCGTTCCAGCAGGTAGGGGTTATCACCTGGTAGTTTCCGATAGCCGGGCCGCCGCTGGGTGAATGGGTGCTGGAGGAGGCGATGCTCAACCAGTGGCCGATGGCGCCGCGGGGCGCCTCGGTGAGTCCGATGCCGGACTTCCCATAGGGAGTGGTAAAGTTGTTATAGACGGCGCCGCCGGCCGCCAACTGGTTCACCCAGTCGTTCATGGCATTAGCGACCTTTTGCGTTTCAAGGGCGCGCGCCATGTGCCGGTCCATGACCGAGATGCCGCCGCGGTAATCGCCGTTTACCCACATGCGGGCGAGCGGGCCGCACTCCATGGGCTTGCCGCTGTACCGGGGCGCCTTGAGCCAGGAATAGGCCTTGGTCTTCGTGGCAGGGTCTACGGTCACGGTGCTGCCGCTGGCCGGATTCTTGTTGTTGGTGCTGTCCGAGTACCAGGAATAGGTGACCTGCTCGGTGATGCTGCCCGTTGCAACCGACTGTACACTGGTTGGCGCCGTATTGTACACCAGGCCGCGCTTCAGGAGCCTGTTGGGATTGGTGGTGTCGTCAAGGTCGAATACTCCGTACGCAAGCAGGTTTCCGGCGCCTTTGCCTATCTTGCTGTAGTCGGAATATACCGATTTCAGCAGCTGTACGTCCGGAAGGTAGTCGTTGGTGATGAACTGGGTCAGCTCATCGAGGTAATTGCCGAAGGAACTGATCATGGCTGATGTCGGTTTCGTGGTAAACCCGCCGGCCTGAAACGCCGGGGGCGCGGGCATTCTTCCGCCGAAAATGGCGCCCATCTCGTGGGCCTTCCTGCGCATGGTGACCGCGGTGGTGAAGTTGTTGGCGATCTGCTGCAGGCTGGAACTCCTCATCAGGTCCACATTCCAGGAAGGGGTCCACGGTGCGCTGGCCGGGGGCGTAATGTAGTCGAGGGAAGCCAGCAGGTAAAAATGAAGGATGTGCGACTGGATGAAGTTGGCGCCGAGCACCAGGTTGCGCAGGAGTCTCGCGTCGGAGGGGATGCCCAGGCCGGCCGCGCTCTCCAGCGCCTTGGTCGCCGCCATGCCGTGCGAGACAGGGCAGACGCCGCAGATGCGCTCGGTCAGGTAGGCGGCGTCCTTGGGGTCGCGTCCCTTGAGGATATTCTCGAAACCCCGGAACTGGGTGCCGGTGCATTTCGCATCGGTAACCTTCTGTACTCCTCCAACGGTATCGATGGTCACTTCGACCTTCAGGTGTCCTTCTATCCGGGTTACCGGGTCAACAATCGTTATGGTTGCCATCTATGGCCTCCTATCGTACTGGCTTATTTTCATGGGAAATCTCATGCAGAAAAAGGATGTATATCCAATTCATCTTTTAATCGTCAACATTCTGGCCGTGGCATGCGGTGCAGCTGACCTTTGTCGATACGCTGTCATGGCCTCGGGGAATCGCCCCCATGGTGCTGAACAAGGGTGCGAACTTGTCCGGGAAGGTGCTCTGGGTGCACCCCTGGCACAGGGAGTCGGCGGCGACGCACCAGTTTACGCCGTTGTTCCACTTGCGCGATGCGCAGTCCCCGTAGGTCTGGGGTCCCTTGCATCCCAGGTTGTTCAGGCATAGTCCGGTCTGGCTCAGGGAGGTTGCCCAGGTTTTTTCCCGTCTGGGGCACTGGCTGTGGACCGTCTTGCCGAACAGTGCGGTCGGCCTGCCGGAGGAATCCAGGGTCGGTGTTACGCCGGCCAGGAGCTGGGCAATGGTCCAGACGATCCAGTCCGGATGGGGAGGACAGCCCGGGATGTTGATGGTTGTCTTGCCGGTGAGCGCCTTGACGCTCTTGATGGCGGTCGGGTTGGGAGCGCCGCCCGGGATACCGCCAAAGGATGAACAGGTGCCGACGCAGATGATTTTCGCTGCTTTTGCCGCAAGTTGATTGACTGCGGCCATGGCGGTGACGTCCACGCCGTTCTCGGACCAGAGTATGCAGGTCTTGCCGTTGTAAATGGTGGGGATCCCGCCCTCAACCGCCAGGATGAACGACCCGTTGGCAGCAGTGCGCAGCGTCTGGACCGCAAGGTCCCCCGACGCGCCCATCAGGTTGGGGTGGTAGGCCAGGTTGATGGTGTTAATCAGCAGGTCGGCGACATCGACCGGGGCGCTGCCCGATATGAGGTTCGCCAGGGAGACGGAACATCCGGTGCAACTGGAGGCCGACAGCCAGATAATGGGGGGACCGTTTCCCGCCGCGAGCGCCTTCGCCAGTGGGCCGAGCGCGGACGACAGTCCCAGCGCAGCCGCTGATGCAGTGCAGTACTTAAGGAATTCTCGTCTAGATACCTTCATTTTCTTCCTCCGTGTTTTTCAGGATTGTTTTCCTCTCTGCGTTCGGACAGTTCGTCCGGTTTGACAACAAGAGGCCGACAGCCGGGATTCAGGCGGTGGGCCGCCTGGAGTGAATGATCAAAAGCACATGACTGATCAAGATGCTTGTTGCCGATGCGAGTCCTGTACAGCCCAAACCTGTTACCATTTTGAAATGTATACGTTGTAAAAAATACGTCTTTCAGAAGGTTGCTCAAATCCGCTGAAATTTTGCTACGGTACGTACTTCAAGATCCGGACAATGGGTTTTGTTGCAAAAAGAGGTGTTTCGATGTGTGACTCGTGCGTTTTTGACGACACGGGAGAGGAGGGTCGTTGTCAAAAAGGTAGCTAAAGGCGCCGGTTGCGGTGAGGCAATAGTTTATTCAGTTTTTCAGAGATACATAAAAAAAGCCGGGACCTCATATCATGGGGGATAATTCGGTAACCCGGCTGTCTCATAAAGACCCTGTAGGCTTTCCGCCCCATCCTCGCGGATGGTTTAGTATTGTCGTATATCAGGATATAGTGAATTTTGAATTTTGATAAAAATACCCGACTGTATAGCTTCTGTCAAGAAAAAATTTAACGGATGTATATAGTAGTAATTCAGTATTAAACTTGAAGACGAAGATGATTCAGGCTATAATCGCTCCCCGATTTGTACGTGAAATGCCAAATGTTTTAAGCACATAGGGGTCCTTCATGAAACACCTCATTCTCGGTACCGCCGGCCACATCGATCACGGAAAAACTTCCCTCGTCAGGGCACTAACAGGAATTGACACCGATCGTCTCAAGGAAGAGAAGGAACGGGGTATCACCATCGAACTGGGATTCGCCCACATGGAACTGCCGGGTGATATCCGGTTCGGCATCGTCGACGTACCGGGTCATGAAAAATTCGTCCGGACCATGGTGGCAGGGGTGGGAGGGATGGACCTGGTGATGCTGGTGATTGCCGCTGATGAGGGGGTAATGCCCCAGACGCGGGAGCATCTGGAGATCTGCCAGTTGCTTGGGGTGAAGAAAGGGCTCGTGGCCCTTACCAAGAGCGATATGGTGGAAGCGGAATGGCTGGAGATGGTTGCTGAAGAGGTGCGCGAGTACCTGACCGGCAGCTTTCTGGAAGGGGCGCCGGTCGTCCCGGTTTCGTCAAGGACCGGTGACGGGCTTGAAAATCTGAAGGCGTGTCTCTCGACGCTGGCTGACCAGGTAGAGGAGAAATCCGCGGACGGCCCGTTCCGCCTCCCCGTGGACCGGGTTTTCACGGTTTCCGGCTTCGGCACGGTGGTAACCGGTACGCTCCTTTCCGGGGAGATCAGGACCGGTGACGAGGTGGAGCTCCTCCCCTCCGGCCTTGATACGCGGGTGCGCAGCGTGCAGACACACGGCAGGAAAGCGGACCTTGGTTCCGCCGGGCAACGGGTGGCGGTGAATCTTCAGGGGGTGGAACACGGCGACATCACGCGCGGCGACGTGGTTGTTCCCCGCGGTGCGTTCCGCTCCACCCGCGCCGTGGATGCCCGTCTCACCTTTCTCCCCTCCGCCCCCCGGGAGCTGAAGCATCGTGCAACCCTGCGTCTCCATTCGGCTACCTACGAGGTGTCTGCCCAGGTGATCCTGCTCGACCGGGATACCCTTCGACCGGGGGAATCCGCCCTTGTCCAGCTGCGCCTGAAAAACCGGGTGCTGCTTCTTCCCGGCGACCTGTTCATAGTGCGCAGCTATTCCCCCGAGATTACCGTGGGGGGTGGACTGGTGCTCGATCCCGCGCCGCCGCGCCGCCGACGTCGCTCGGCCCAGGCCCTGGAACTTCTCCAGTCACTGGAAGGGGGCGAGGATGGCGAGAGACTCCGGCTCCTGACGCAGGAAAGCCTGCTGTCCGGCATTACCCTGGAGGAACTCGTAGTTCGCAGCGGCCTTTCGGTAAAAAGGACCGAAGCCGCGCTCACCGGCCATCTGTCCCAGGGGCTCCTGGTGCAGATGGTGCGCGAGCCGCGCATCTTTCTGGCACGGGAGTCGGTCGTCGCACTCAAGTCGCTGCTGCTTGCCGGTTTGGACGGCTATCTGCGGGACAATCCCCTGAAGGAAGGCATCGGCAAGGAAGAATTGAAGGCGCGCATCCCCCGGAGGTCCGATCTCCGTTTCTTCGGTCCGCTCCTGGCGTCTCTGGAAAAGGAAGAGAAGGCGATTGTGGACAGGGACCTGGTCAAGAAACCCGGATGGAAGGCCGGGGGGGAACCCAGCGGCGAGGATCTGCTTGAAAAGATTGAGACCACGCTTCGGGATGGAGGAATGGAGCCCCCGAACCTGAAGGAAATGGGGCAGCGTCTCGGCCTGGGTGAAAAGGAACTGCTGGATCACCTCAATCTGCTGGTCCGCACCGGCAGGGCAATCAAGGTGAAAAGCGATATTTTCTATGCGCCGCAACCCCTGGCTGAGATACGTGAACGGCTCCTCCGCCACCTGGAGGCCAAGGGAGAGGTGACCCCGCCGGAATTCCGGGAGATCACCGGGCTGTCCCGCAAGTTCATGATGCCGTTGCTGGAGTATTTCGATCAGGAAAAACTGACTATCAGGGTGGGGGACAAGCGGTTGGCCAGAAAGAAATAAGGCGGTATCTCACCCCTAGCTTCCCGATTCCGCGATGGTCCTGAGTGCGGCGATGATTTCCGGTATATCGCCGTCGAACAGTGTGCGCGGGTCGAGGAGATACTCCCCGTGACCGATCCTTCCCACGATGGGTACCGGCGCGGTGCGCATCCTTTCCTCCAACTGCTGGGGGGCAATCCCCGTGATGGCCACGGAAATAAGGGTCGTGGGCAGTTCCAGAAGGGGGAATGTTCCGCCGCCCACCTGGGAGACGCCGCTCAGCGTCTTCAGTTTCAGGCCGGTGGGGAGAGCCCGCCGCATGCGCCGTACCATGGACGAGGCGCGGGATGCAAGTTCGTCGGCGCTCACCGTGAGCATTCGCAGCGTGGGGATCCGGGAGAGGGCCTGCCGTTCGTCGCAATAGAGGCGCAGGGTTCCTTCAAGGGCGGCAAGGGTAACCTTGTCCACGCGCAGCGCCCGGAGCAGGGGATGCTTTTTCATGGGTTCCAGGAAGGCCCGTTTTCCGACGATGATCCCTGCCTGGGGTCCACCCAGGAGCTTGTCTCCGCTGAAGGTCACCACATCCGCCCCCGCATCCAGGTAGTCCCGCACCGTGTGCTCGCCGGAGATGCCGAGGGAGGCCAGATCCACGAGGCAGCCGCTCCCCGCGTCCACCATTACCGGCAGTGACATTTCCCCGCCGATCCCGGCCATTTCTTCTACGGTGACTTCCGCCGTGAATCCGACTATGGCGAAGTTGCTGGTGTGAACCTTGAGGAGGAGCGCCGTGCCCGGGGTGACGGCCGCCCGGTAGTCCCGCGGATGGGTCTTGTTGGTGGCGCCCACCTCACGCAGGATCGCGCCGCTCTGCTCCATCACCTCGGGAATGCGGAACGAGCCGCCTATCTCCACCAGTTCACCGCGGGAGACGATCACCTCTCTTCCCCTGGCAAGGGAGGAAAGGGCAAGCAGCACTGCCGCGGCATTATTGTTCACCACCACGGCAGCCTCGGCGCCGGTCAGGCGGCGTACCAGTTCCTCCACATGGATGGAGCGGCTGCCGCGCGTACCTTTTTCCAGGTCGAATTCCAGGGTGCTGTAGCCGAAGCCGGCCTCCAGGATGGATTCCCGAAGCGATTCTGACATCGGCGCCCGTCCCAGGTTGGTGTGCAGGATAACCCCGGTGCCGTTGATAACCCTCCGCAGACCCGGCGTGCTCGCCCTTTCCAGCGCGTTGAGCACCTGTTCCGTCAACGCCTGCTCCCCAAAGGCATCAGCGGCTGCGTTCCCTCGGAGCGCCTCACTGCGCAACAGTTCCAGCGTGTTTCGCACCGCTTCCACCACAACCGGCCGGGGGTGCCTTTCAAGGAGACCCTTGATCCCCGACCACTCCATCACCTTGTCGACTTTCGGAATATTTCTGAGCACGGGCGCCGCCTTTTCTAAAGTTGATTCCGCTTTTCTTTCACGTTGCTATCATCACGGGAGGGTAGGCTTCAAGCCTGCCATTGCCGCAGGCAGGATGCCTACGCTCCGAGCTTTGCCGCAGGCATTGAAGGTGACCTATGTCACGTGCCCGGGGAAGAAAGGAGCTATCCCTTTTCCTGTATCCCGCTTCCGAACCCGGCAATTGCCTGGAGGAATTCCTGCCCGTACTTGCCCAGCTTGTGCTTCCCCACTCCGCTCACTTGCAGCAACTCCTCAGCTGTTTCGGGACGACGGGCCGCCATCTCGTTCAGGGTGGCGTCGCCGAACACCACGAACGGCGGCACCCCCTCCTGATCCGCGATGCGTTTGCGCAGGGCGCGCAGTGTCTGAAACAGTTCACCGCCGAGCATCGGCAGCTTTCTTTTGCCGGGGCTTTTCTTCGGAACTGCCGTCTTTACCAGCGGCCGGGCCAGGATCAGCCGCTCTTCACCGCGCAGCAGGGGCCGGGCGGCCTCGGTCAGCTTCAGAATCGAATAGTTGGCAAGGTCCTGTTCCAGATACCCCAGGTGCACCAACTGGCGCAGCAGGCTCCCCCATGATTCCGCGGGTAGATCCCGGCCGATGCCGTAGGTGGTAAGGCGGTCGTGCCCCAACTGCCGGATCCGCTCTCCGGTGGAGCCGCGCAGTACGTCGATCACATGCCCCACACCGAACCGTTGGCCGACCCGGAATACGCAGGAGAGGGCCTTGCGCGCCTCTTCCGTGGCGTCGAAGCGCTGGGGCGGGTCGAGGCAGACGTCGCAGTTGCCGCAGTCGTCGGCCATCCTCTCACCGAAGTAGCCGAGGAGCACCCTTCGCCGGCAGTTCTGGGCTTCGGCCAGACCAATCATGGCATTCAGCTTGTGCAGTTCAATGCGGTTCTGCTCCTGGTTTCCACCGCTTTCGATGAGTGATTTGGCGACCATAACATCGCCATAACCGAACAAGAGGAGCGCTTCCGCGGGCAGGCCGTCGCGTCCGGCCCTTCCGGTTTCCTGATAGAAGCTCTCCACGTTGCGGGGGAGATCGTAGTGAACAACGAAACGGACGTTCGGCTTGTCGATACCCATGCCGAAAGCGACCGTGGCAACCACGATCTGCAGGTCGTCACGCTGGAAGGCCTCCTGCACGCGCCGGCGCTCCCGGTCCGGGAGTCCCGCATGGTACGGCGCGGCACGAAAACCCGCTTCGGCAAGGCGTGCCGCCACGGACTCAACCCTTTTTCGTGACAGGGCATACACGATGCCCGGGTCGCCTTCATTTCGCTCCCGCAGAAATGCGCTCAGCTGGGCGAACGGCTTTGCCTTTTCCACAACCGTATAGCGGATATTCGGCCGGTCGAAACCGGCCACGAAGCAGGCGGCGCCCTCCAGACCGAGCTGGCGGACGATATCGGCGCGGGTCTGGGAGTCGGCGGTGGCGGTCAGGGCGATCAGCGGAACGTCCGGGAAGAGGGTGCGCAGGCGGCCCAGCTGCACGTATTCCGGCCGGAAGTCGTGCCCCCACTGGGAGATGCAGTGGGCCTCATCCACGGCGAAGAGGGAGACGGGGATGCTGCGCAGCCGCTCGATGAAAGCCTCGGTCATCAGCCTTTCCGGCGCCACATAGAGGAGGCTGAGTCGGCCGGCATGGAGTTCGGCCAGCACCCGTCGCGACTCCGCTTCGCCGAGGGTTGAGTTGTAGAAGGCGGCTGCCACGCCGTTGGCGTTCAGGGCGTCCACCTGGTCCTTCATGAGGGAGATGAGAGGGGAGACGATCAGCGCCGTTCCTTCCCGGTGAAGTGCCGGTATCTGGTAGCAGAGGGATTTTCCCCCTCCGGTCGGCATCAGTACAAATGCGTCCTCACCACGGATCAGTCCCGCTACGATCTCCTCCTGATAGGGTCGGAAGACGCCGTAGCCGAAGACGGTTTTCAGGGTTTCATGGATGGTCATGTCAATCTGCTGTAATCCCTTCTTCGACGGGAACCGGATCGTGACAACTGTCGAGGATTTCCCTGACCCGTCGCAGGAGCATGTCAGGCGGAAACGGTTTGGCGATAAATTCGTAGGATCCCTCTCTCAACCCGTTATCAGCGAGACTGTCCGCCGTGTACCCGCTGGTGAACAGGACCTTGATGCCCGGTTTCAATTCACTGACCAGAGTATAGACTTCCTTTCCGTTTCGTATGGGCAGCACCAAATCGAGAATCAGCATTCCGACGCTCTCCCTATGATCCTGAAACTTCCGTACGGCATCCTCACCGTCAACCGCGGTAATAACCCGGTAGCCTCTCCTCTCGAGCAGTATCCTTGCCAGTCTGCGGGTCAAGTCATCGTCCTCGGCGATGAGGATGGTCTCGGTTCCGCCAATGACGGCCTGCGGTTCCGGTTCATCGGTTACGTGAAGAACGCCGTCATGAATGGGGAGGTAGATGGAGAAGGTCGTTCCGGAACCCTGTTCGCTGGAGACGGCGATGTGACCGGCGTGCTGCTGAATGATGCCGTACGCCATCGCAAGTCCGAGACCGGTGCCTTTTCCCACCTCCTTGGTTGTGAAGAAAGGTTCGAAGATCCTTTTACTGGTTGCTGCGTCCATACCGGTTCCCGTGTCGGTGAAGCAGATCAGGGCATATCGGCCGGGTTTTTCGAGCCCATGGGATTCCATGGATTTCCCGTCCACCACCAGCAGGTCGGACCTGATGAAGAGCCTTCCTCCTGACGGCATGGCGTCCCGGGCATTGGTGGCAAGGTTCATGAGAATCTGCTCGACCTGGCAGCCGTCAGCCATGATGATCGGATCCCGGGCGGAGAGATCCGTTAGCAACTCGATATCCTCTCCGATGAGACGCTTCAGAAGTTTCTCGACCCGTGCCAGGATCTCGTTCAGCCTGATCGGCTCGGGGGTCATGATCTGTTTCCTGCTGAAGGTGAGGAGGCTCCGGGTGAGTCCCGCGCCCTTGTCGGCCGCGGCAAGTATCTGCTCCCCGTATTGTCGGAAGAGATCAGCGTCCTCGGTCTTCAGCAGGAGCAGGTTGCCGTACCCCACGATAGCGGTAAGGATATTGTTGAAATCATGGGCGATGCCGCCGGCAAGCTGGCCCACGGCCTCCATCTTCTGGGCCTGCAGGAGTTGCGCTTCCAGTATCCTTTTCTCCTCCTCCACCTTCTTCCGTTCCGTGATGTCCGTTGCGGTCCCGGACATGCGGAGGGGGCTTCCGTCCTGATTCCATTCGACCACCTTGCCCCTGTCGAGAATCCATACCCATTCGCCCGATTTATTGCGCATCCGGTATTCTATTTCATACCGGGACTTTCTTCCTTCGATATGATTCCTGAACATGCTCATGACGTACGGCATGTCGTCGGGGTGCACCATCGACTTCCAGGTGCCCACATGGCATTCCAGTTCATCGGGATGATAGCCGAGCATCTCCGACCAGCGGTCGCTGTGGCGCACCTCCCGGGTGTTCATGTTCCAGTCCCAGAAGCCGTCGTTGCTTCCCTGCAGAACCAGTTTCAGACGTTCTTCGCTTTCCATGAGAGCGCTTTCCGCCTGGGTCCGTTCACTCTCCCTTCTCTCCAGGGCCGCGGCCATTTCGTCGAAGGTAGTCGCCAGTTGTCCCAGTTCCCCTTCTCCGTGGGGAAGTCCGGTGCGGGCGTTCAACTCTCCTTTCCCGAGCCTGCGGGAAGCTCCGACAAGCCTGGTAAGGCGACGGACGATGAGTATCTCCCCGAGCAGCCAGGCGCAGAGGAGCGCCAGGACGGCGGCGCATCCCATCAGCGCCAGGTTGCGGGCGAGTGCGGCCTGGGCCTCGGCAACCGCCGCTCCGGCGGGAATCCCGACGCGGAGGAAGAGGGAGGAGCCTTTTCTGTCAAGCTGCAGTCGTTTGAATGCATAGAGGCGAACTATCCCGTCCACGCCCGGGGCCAGAAAGGTCCCTTCTTCCTCAGTGCCTGACATTCGACCGACCATTACGTCCAGATCGGGTACCCCGAGATATTTCCTGTTTTCCGGGTAGCGGAAGAGGCGGATTCCCCAGGAGTCGGTGATTGCCAGCGCCGACCCTTCGGGAAGCCTGGTTTGCGAGAAAAGATGGCCATAGTACTCAAGATCGAAGGCTGCAACAATCACTGCCCTTACCCTGCCCGCGGAATCCAGGGCAGGATAGGCGAAATGAATGACGGGTTTCCTCGCGGTTCTGCTTACGGCATAGCCGCCCACCGAGAAATCACGGGAGGCCAGCGCTTGCTGAAAATAGGGCCTGTCCGCGATGCTCACTCCGCGGGAAGAAGGTGCCGAGGCGAAAACCGCTCCCGACGGGTCGGCAACCAGCAGGCTGGTATAGCAGGGATTTTGGGACAGCAGGGCGCGGAGCAGGGAGTTGCATGCAGGGGGAACCCTGTCCTGGACAATCGGCAGTTTCGCCAACGTCATGAGGAGCTGGCGGGTGCTTTCCAGGGTTCGTTCCTGGTGAGAGGCCAGAGTCAGTCCCGTCCTCAGGGCGCTGGCCTTTGCCTGATCCACCGCATGGGAACGGCTTTCCAGGCCCGAGTAGAGGACAATTCCAAGGGACGGCAGAATGGCGAGCATCACCAGCAGCAGCAGGTGCGTTCGGATGGACCAGGAGAAAAAAGCCTTCATTGCCTGTTTCTTTCTTTCCGGCAGAGAAAGGGATACTCCTCACAGAGGCGTCGTGTTGTCTGCTTTTCGCAGATAGAACAGGGATACGGGTTGCTTACGGCGCGAAGCGGACGCCGCGCAGGGAAGGGCGTCAGGCTCATCCCGCCACTTTTCCCGTCAGCAGCAGTCGGTCCGGGTCGAAACCCTGTCCGCGTATCTTTTCCAGGAGCTTCCCGTAGAGTCGTGTATCCATCATCGGGGTTCTGCACAGGATCCAGAGGTATTTTCGGTCGGGTGTTCCTACAACGGCATACTCATAATCGGTTCCAAGGTCAAGAATCCAGTAGTCCCCGTAGAACGGGCGGAAAAAGGATACCCTCAGCCTTGCATTGGTGGCGGGGTCCACAACCCTGGCGATTCCCCGCGCCTCTTTGTCGCCGGAATCGGTGCTGCAACGGTTCACCACCGTGATTGCGCCGTCGTCCCTTATGCTGTAGGAGGCGGTTGATGCCCGGCATTCCTTCTGAAAACGGTTCGGATAACGGGCTATTTCATACCAGACGCCGACATAGCGCGTCAGATCCACGCGTTGAACCGTGTCGGGGGGTGGTGTGCGACGCGTTGCGTCCTGTGCGCATGCCGTGGGGAGGAGCATCGAGAAGAGAAGCGGAAGGAGAAGATTACGTCCCGTCATGGTGGTTCCTTTGCCGGGGAGCGGCGGAAGGACCGGACCGATCACGCTTCGAAGAGGGGTCCGAAAAACTCCTCCATTTTTTTTCGGGCATTCAGGGCGGTGCCGTGGGTGCCGCGCAGTCTGCCGTAAATCAGGTCCTCAACGATCCGGTGATCCAGTTCGGCATTCTTCGCCCATACGTTTATCGTCATTCCGCTGGCGCTGAGTTTTTCTTCAATAATCCGTAACCTTTGCTCATTATTCATGTGTTCAGACTCCGTTTCAAAAATTGACGCATGCGTTTCCGGGTGTCAACCGGCGCCGGCGGCGCGAATCTCCATCGTGTAGGCAGGCAGAAAAAAATAAAAAAGGATAGTACACTTTTTTTCGATAATATTCAACGTCTGTGGACAGGTGAAAAGATTTAGGCGTTCATTACATCTCTCTCGGCTGTCCCGTGCAGGACAGGACGCTGCTCCACAGCTTCCCCTGGGGGTCAATCTGTTTCCTGCCCGATACGGCATACTCGATGGGCAGGTGGGTGAACTCGCTCTTCCAGACCCCCACCACCATGTTGGTCCGTCCGGCCATTCCCGCATGCACGGCATTGTGCCCGAGCAGAAGGCAGAAAGCGGAATCACGGGCATTGGGCGGGGTGCTGCGGATGGTGTAGCTGGGATCGATATATTTCAGGTTTATCTCCATTCCGGCCTTGCAGAAATGCTCCCGGATACGATCCCGCATAAATACGCCGATGTCTCCCAGGCGCGCATTCCCCGAGGCATCCCGTTCAAGGGTCTTTTCCATCAGGCTCTGTCCGGCGCCCTCCCCGACCACGATGACGGCATGTCCCCGCTCAGAAAGCCTGCCCCGGAGGGCGGAGAGAAATCCCCCAAGGGTGAAGGGGACTTCGGGAACCAGGCAGAAGTTGACATCGCTGTCGGCAAGGGTTGCATACGTGGCGATGAAGCCCGACTGGCGCCCCATCAGCTTTACCAGTCCGATGCCGTTGCGCGCTCCCATGGCTTCGCAGTTGGCGGCCGATATCACTCTTCTGGCCTCGGAGATGGCGGTTTCGAATCCGAATGATTCCTCCACGAACAGGATGTCGTTGTCGATGGTTTTCGGAATGCCGATAACGGCTATCCTCAGCCCTCGACGTTTAATCTCTCCGGCAAGGTCCCGCACCCCTTTCAGGGTTCCGTCTCCTCCGATGGCGAACAGGATGCCCACATCCAGGTGCTCCAATGTATCCACCATCTCGCCGATGTCCTGGGGACCCCGTGAGGTGCCGAGGATGGTTCCTCCCTGCAGATGGATACCTTCCACGGCGTCCGGGGTAAGGATCATGGGGTGGTTGCGATTTTGCTTGGTGAGCCCTTCGTACCCGTAGCGAAAACCGAACACCGTGCGAACCCCGTAGTGGTGGAACAGGCTGAGGACGATGGCTCGTATTACGTCGTTCAGCCCGGGGCAGATGCCGCCGCAGGTGATAATCCCGCAGGAGAGCCGTTTCGGGTCGAAGAGGATCCGCTCCCGGGGGCCGGCCGCTTCGAATGCCGGTGGCGGTGTCCCCCGATCGAGATACGTCTGGACTTCGTAGAGTCGGGAGTGGTACAGGACATGGTCCCCGTCATCGACGAAGCGGACCATGGACAGGGGAGAAGGGATGCGACATTCATCAAGCCGATCGACGGAAAAATCAAGATCCGTGTTTTCCATGGGGGTCTCCTGTGCTTCCTGTGTCAAAATTACGGCGCCGTCCGCCCGTCTCCAGTTCCCGCCAGATAAGGGCCGCCGCGCCGAGAACGGCGGCGTTTGCTTCCCGGAGTCCCGAGGGGAGGAGCCGCACCCTGCCCCGGTAGATGTTCAGCAGGTGCGCTTCCAGGGAACGGCGTGTCGGTTCAAAGAGAAGCTCGCCGGCAGCGGCAAGTCCGCCGAACAGAAAGATCGCCTCGGGACTGGTGAATGCCACCGCATCCGCCAGCTTCATGCCGAGGATGCGCCCCGTCTCCCGGAAGGCGTCCCGGGCGATGGCGTCGCCCCGCTGGGCCGCTTCGAAGACATCACGTGCCGTCAGATCGCGGATGCTGAATCGACGCAGTTCGCTCTCCTCCACCTGGTCCGCCAGAAGGGTTATGGCGGTCCGGCACAGTCCGGCTGCCGAGGCGTATGCCTCCAGGCATCCCCGTTTGCCGCAGGCGCAGCGGCGGCCTTGGGGGTCCACGACCGTGTGGCCGATCTCTCCGGCAAATCCGTCGGCCCCGTAGAGGAGTTCACCATTCACCACTATCCCGCTCCCGACGCCGGTTCCGAGGGTAATGACGATGAAGTGGCGCATCTCTTGCGCCGCGCCGAATTCCATCTCGCCGATGGCCGCGGCATTTGCGTCGTTGGTGATGGACACGGGGAGCGCGAAACAGTCGCGAAACAGCCCGGCCAGGTTTACCGATTGTCCCCATTTCAGGTTGGGCGGATTCTCCACGGTTCCCGTATAATAGTTCGCATTGGGGGCGCCGACGCCGATGCCTCTCAGGGCATAGCTCTCGGAAAAGGGGGGAAAAGCTTCCCGGAACCAGTCGCAGATACGGGAGACAAGGTGTGATGCAGGCTCCTCCGCCCTGGTGGGGATGACTTCCTGTACCAAACATTTTCCGCCTCTATCCACAAGAGCGAATGAGGTCGTTGTTCCACCGATGTCGATACCGAGAACTACATGGACCGGAGTCATTGACTGCCTCATTCTTCAGGGGGAAAGTGTTGTTTCAGGGGTTACCGCGGCCGCATCGGGCGGGCCGGGCGGACACGTGGTACAATAGTAGCCGATTCCTCACGTTTGTACAATCGCGGGATCCACGACAGGAGCGGGCGAACCGGTTTTTTTTGACCTGGATCATGTGCCTGCTCCGCCTTATCGGGATAAAGTGAGCATCACTACGACGGAAAAGGAGAAACCCCATGGCAGACATTCAGGGAGACATCATCGGCCGGGCGCTGGAAGTGAAGGAACTTGTCGCATACCAGGACGGGTCCGTGGTAAGCAAGACCCTCGTCGATCGAGGCAAAGGGACGATAACGCTGTTCTCGTTTGACGCGGGGCAGGGCCTCAGTGAGCACACCGCGCCGTTCGATGCCTTTGTGCAGATTGTCGACGGCGAGGCGGAGATAACCATTTCAGGCGTTGCTGCAACCGTGCGGGCCGGCGAGATGATCATCATGCCGGCCCATCAGCCCCATTCCGTCATGGCAAGGGAGAGATTCAAGATGCTTCTCGTCATGATCCGGGCGTAACACCTTCTTCCTCAGGGGAGCGGCGCTTGTCCAGCCATCCCGAGGCGCCCGGCCAGGTCGTCCATGAACTGCCGGGCGGAGCGGCCCGACCGCTGCCCCCTGAAAAGTGCCCAGCGCAGGGCAGCGGCACGAAGGTCTTTACGGGCAATTGCCAGACCCATCCGCTCGGCATAGTGCTCGACGATGGACAGATAGGTGTCCTGGGAGAAGGAATAGAAGCTGAGGGTGAGGCCGAAGCGGTCGGCGAGGGAGAGCTTTTCCGAGATGGCCTCCTCCGGATGGATCTCCCCGCCCAGGTTGTCGTTCATCGGTTCGGGCATCAGATGGCGGCGGTTTGAAGTGGCGTAGAGGAGCACGTTTTCCGGGCGGGCCTCGATGCCCCCCTCCAGGATAGCCTTAAGCTCCCGGTAGGAAACGTCGCCTTCGTCAAAGGCAAGGT
>CAYSPF010000020.1:2432-23003 GCA_964432775.1 uncultured Geobacter sp. | reverse complement strand
GCTTCTATCGGCATCCCGCCGAACCTCACCGTCCTCGGCGTAAAAGAAGGCGACCTGAAGGTCATGGCCGAAAACGCGAAGAAAGACGTTTGTCAGCTCATGAATCCTCGCACTGCAACTCTTGATCAGGTTATTGATATCTTCAAGAACGCGATGTAATTGAACGCAAGTTCACATGGTAAGAATAGGGGGGGTGATTTTATTGCCCCCCCTATTTTTGTGTTCAACGAGCCACACCTGGACGTACTTTAGAATTATGAGAAAGGCGTGATAGTTTGTGGTTTCCTTCTACTACATACGGAAGACGACATTTTCAGGAGAGAGCAATATCGTTTCTTAACAGCATTCCCTGTGCGCTAATTTAGAACGACGTCTTATTTAGAAATTGATTTGTCATAATCTGACACATCGTTATATTTTATAATCTATAACGACAAGTTCTGATTTCTTGCCGACATGAATAGTGAGTGTTATGGGCCTCAGTAATAAATAATACACTAAAACAGATAGTTAAAAGACATTTTGATCTCCTGTAAAATTTGGTTTTCAGCTTGCGAATAGGAGTGATATTTTTTAATTGACTTATGGTATGGTTTTTCTATAACGTTGTATCCGGGCAGATTCAAAAATTGAAAAGAATGGGAATGGAGGAAGGAATGGGAGACAAGATTATCCGTATCAACATGACGAATCTCACTACCGCTGTTGAGGCAGTACCTGCGGAGTGGGCAGCCCTCGGTGGACGTGCGCTCACCTCGACCGTCGTTGCCAAGGAAGTACCACCGACCTGTGACGCGCTGGGCAAGTACAACAAACTGGTTTTCGCCCCCGGTCTTCTGACCGCGACGGCAGCCGCCAACTCCGGCCGTCTTTCCGCCGGTTTCAAGAGTCCGCTGACCGGCGGCATCAAGGAAAGTAATGCCGGCGGTACCGCTGCGCAGAACCTGGAACGACTCGGTATCAAAGCTGTCATCATCGAAGGTTTGCCGAAGGAAGACAAGTGGTACAGCATCCACATCAATAAGGATGGCGCCGCGATCAAGGAAGACTCGGAATTTGTCGGCAACGGCATGGGTAACTATGCGCTGATAAAAACCGTGGGCGAAAGACTCGGAAAGAAGACCGGCATTCTTATCTGTGGACCCGCAGGTGAGTTCAAGATGGCTGCAGCGAACATCTCGGTAAAAGATCCTGACGGCAACATCCGCAGCCACGGCCGTGGCGGCGGCGGCGCGGTCATGGGTTCCAAGAAGATCAAGTACATCACCATCGACGACACCGACGGACCGGGCGTCACTATTGCCGATCCGGAAAAATTCAAGACGCAGGCAAGAATCTTCGCAAAAGCGATGCTCGACCACCCTGTTACCGGCCAGGGCCTGCCCACTTACGGCACCGACGTCCTGATCAACATCCTGAACGAGGCTGGTGGTCTTCCGACCCAGAACTTCCGCTTTGGAACCGTGAAGCACCCGGAGAAGATCTGTGGTGAAACAGTGCACGACACCATCGCTTCTCGTCCGAACGGCGTAACCGCTCACGGCTGCCATGCCGGTTGTATCATCAAGTGCTCACAGATTTATGTGGACAAGGACGGCAACTATATCACCTCCGGTTTCGAGTATGAGACCATCTGGGGCTTTGGCTGCGCCTGCAACATCGAGGACCTTGACGATATCGCGAGGAACGACTGGGTTATGGACGATGTGGGAATTGACTCAATCGAAGGCGCTGTATTGATGAGCGTTGCCATGGAAGCCGGGATTATTCCTTGGGGCGACGGTAAAGCAACCTACCGTCTCTTTGACGAAGATATCCGAAAGGGAACGCCTCTTGGCCGTATTCTTGGCAACGGAGCAGGTTCTGTCGGTAAGACCTATGGCCTGACCAGGATTCCGGTAGTTAAAAACCAGGGTATCCCGGCATACGATCCGCGTTCCGTAAAAGGTATCGGCATCACCTACGCTACCTCTACCATGGGCGCCGACCACACCGCTGGTTACACCATTGCCACCAACATCCTGAAGGTCGGCGGGTATGTAGATCCTCTCACGAAGGTCGGCCAGGTTGAGTTGTCACGTAATCTGCAGATCGCCACTGCTGCCGTTGACAGTTGCGGTCTCTGTATCTTTGTTGCTTTCCCGGCACTTGATATCCCCGAGTGCTTCACGGCAATCTTTGAAATGATTAATGCACGCTACGGTGGTAACCTTGATGGAAATGGCGTTGTTGAATTTGGCAAATACGTACTCAAGACAGAGCATGAGTTCAACAAGGCAGCCGGTATGACCAATAAGGACGACCGACTCCCTGAGTTCTTTGAAGAAGAGATCCCGCCGCACAATGCAGTATGGGATTTCTCCGGCGAGGAAATCGACGAATTCTGGAATTTCTAAGATAAATGTAAAAAATATTTTGTAGATTTATACATATGCGGGCATACTGAAAAGTATGCCCGCGCTTTTATTTCAGCGATGTAGTGTGTGCCCTCTTAGGGCCGCAGAAATTGTTTCTCTTCAGGTAGCATTTGAATATGGATGAATTGACACCCCTTATGAATATGTGAACAGTTTCCCTCTCCAGCTGTCGGATTATTTTGTGAAAGGCTTTTCTATGTCCTCCCTTGTCGACTCATATGGACGAAAAATTAACTATCTTCGGCTTTCCGTGACGGATCGCTGTAATTTCCGCTGCATGTACTGCATGCCGGAAGGCGGAGTGGCCAAGGTACACCATGATAATATCCTGAGCTATGAAGAACTGTTGTTGCTGGCTAGATCGGTTGTTCCACTTGGTATAGAGAAAATACGAGTGACGGGTGGCGAACCGCTGGTCAGAAATGGGATTATCAGTTTTCTCTCTGATATTGCGCGAATACCAAGTCTACGCCAACTGGTGCTTACCACGAATGGAGCATTGCTGGAAGATATGGCTCTGCAACTGAGAGAAGCGGGAGTTCAACGTCTGAATGTCAGCTTGGATTCGTTGAGACCGGAGTCATTTTCCTCCATAACACGCGGCGGTGACCTCAAAAAGGTGTTAGCCGGGATACGGAAAGCCGAGGAAACCGGATTTCCCATAAAAATTAACGTGGTAGCGATGCGTGGGGTTAATGATGAAGAGATTGTCGATTTCGCCGAGTTAACTCTCCATAAGCCCTATGCGGTACGTTTCATAGAATATATGCCGACCCGAGGTGAGGAAACTTGGCAGTCACGGGTAATAGCCGGGGAAGATATCCTTGCACGTATTGCGGAACGATATGCACTGCAACCGGTCGTGCGTGGTGAAATGGCAGGTCCTTCGCGCGATTTCAAGATACCGGGCGCGGCGGGTACTGTTGGCGTGATTACACCCGTATCGGGTCATTTCTGCAGTGAATGCAATCGTATCCGTGTTACCTCTCAAGGACTCGCGAAAAACTGCCTCTTCGCGGAAACAGAGGTAGACCTGAAACCGTTGTTGCGTGAAGGGGATGTGGAGAAACTTCAACAGGTATTACGGAAAATTGTTTCAGAAAAACCGGGGAAGCATATTATTTCACAAACGGAACCTAGCCATAAACCTTTTGACATGTCGAAGGTGGGTGGATAGTCGTAAATATTCAAAAGGAGAGTGCGTTCTATGCCGGGAAGAGTCTTAGCCGTCTGTATCAGCGAGAAAAAAGGTGAGAGAAAGAAACCCGTACGAGAGGTTTCTGTGAGGGAAAACTACGGTATTGTAGATGATGCGCACGCCGGAGACTGGCATCGCCAGATCAGTCTGTTGGCCATGGAGAGCATCAAAAAAATGCAGGCCAAGGGTCTCGATGTAACAACCGGTGATTTCGCGGAGAATATTACGACGGAAGGGATAGACTTGCCGTCTCTTCCGATAGGCACCAGGCTTGCGATCGGTGATACTCTCACGGAAGTTACCCAGATAGGCAAGGAGTGCCATACTCGTTGCGCTATATACCACCAGGCAGGTGACTGTGTTATGCCGCGAGAAGGTATATTTGTAAAGGTTCTGCGCGGTGGAACTATCAGGAATAACGATTCGATAGAGATTGTAGAAAATAAAGAGTAGCGAGAAGATCGCTTTGCGGAGGGTAACGCCTTCGAGGGCAGGTCATTCCGCAACCTGAAATCAATATCACTTGGAAGCTAATGCACGGAGACCTGCCAGGTTTTGAAAACCTGGCAGGTCTTTGAGTTTCCACCTGACGTAGTGCGAAGTTCAGGTGAACAATGTATCACATACATTTCCTATCGAGAATCTCCCGTGCCGCTTCTACGAGATCGTCGGGCGTGAGGCCGAAATACTTGATAAGTTCCTCAGCCTTGCCTGAGGTGCCGAACCTGTCGTGAATTCCCACCCTTTTCATGGGTACAGGGTGGTGTTCCGAAAGAACCTCGGCAACAGCAGAGCCAAGTCCCCCGATTACCGAATGTTCCTCAGCAGTCACGATGGCCCCTGTTTCGCGGGCGGCCTTCACTACAATCTCCTGATCAAGCGGTTTAATCGTGCCGATGTGCACCACCCGTGCGGAGATCCCCTCCTTTCCGAGCAGGGCAGCGGCCCGGAGAGCCTGTGATGTCATTATCCCTGTGGTGATGAAGGTTATGGAATTTCCGGACGCCAATTCACTCCCCTTGCCGAGTACAAAATCATGTCCTTCGTCGAAGACAGCAGGAACCTTATTGCGTCCGAGCCGGATGTAAAAGGGCCCCTTATGGGCAGCGGCGGCTGCAATCGCGCCGCGTGTCTCAATAGCATCTGCCGGGACGATCACCGTCATGTTGGGGATGGCCCGCATGATTGCGATGTCCTCAACCGACTGGTGGGACCCCCCGTCCTCGCCGACCGTTATCCCTCCGTGCGTTGGAACTATCTTTACGTTCGCCTTCGGATAGGCTACCGACTGGCGGATCTGTTCCCACGCGCGACCCGCGGCAAAGATTGCAAAGGTTGATACGAACGGGATCTTTCCTGCGGCCGCAAGTCCCGCCGCGGTCCCCACCATGTTTGCCTCCGCAATTCCCATGTTAAAAAAACGTTCCGGGAATTTCCGTGCAAAAACGGCTGTCTTCGTCGACCCTGACAGGTCGGCGTCCAGCACTACGATATCCTTGTTGGCGGTACCCAACTCCGCCAGTATTTCTCCGTAGGCATCCCTCGTTGCCTTCATGGTGCTCTCCTCTCTTTCTCAGTCTTCGATACAGCCCAGGCAAAGGAGGGCTTCGTTCAGTTCGTCGTCATTGGGGGCAACACCGTGGTATGATGCCTTGTGTTCGAAACGGGGGACCCCTTTCCCCTTGACCGTTCGAGCGACAATAACGGTCGGTTTCTCCTGTATTCGTTTCGCGGTTTCCAGCGCCCCGATAATTGCGTCCATATCGTGGCCGTCGATCTCGATCACATTCCAGCCGAAGGCCCGAAACTTATCGCCAATCGGCGCAACGTTCATGACCCGCTCCACCTCACCGTCAATCTGGAGTGCGTTGGCGTCTACCAGCGCGCACAGGTTGTCCAGACGGTAGTGGGCGGCAGCCATGGCAGCCTCCCAAACCTGGCCCTCCTGAAGTTCTCCGTCTCCAAGAATGGCATATACCCTGTTTTTCCGATTGTCCAGCCGCAGTCCCAGAGCCATGCCGTTGGCCATGGACAGGCCTTGACCGAGGGAGCCTGTGCAGACTTCAACGCCCGGCGTACCTTTGCTGTCGGGGTGTCCCTGGAGGTGGCTCCCGAGCCGGCGCAGCATCATCAAATCTTCCTTCGGGAAATACCCTGCCTCAGCCAAGGCCACATACTGGGCGGGCGCCGCGTGCCCCTTGCTCAGGATGAAACGGTCCCGCTCTTCCCATCCGGGATTTTCAGGGTCGTGGCGCATGACATGAAAATAGAGGGCCGTTATCATATCAATGGCCGAAAGTGAGCCTCCCGTATGGCCTGATTGGGAAGTGTGAAGGGTCTTAACGATTGAGACCCGCAGGGTGCGGGCCTTCTCTTCGAGGAATGCTATTTTTTCATTGTCCAAAACGTTTCCTTTCCTGCTGCTGGTGCTCCCTCTGTCAGTCTTTATCAGAGGCTAGGTATTCGAGAATCATATCGTCAAGGCTCTGCCCGGGAGTAAGTTCTTTTTTTGATGGATCGGCCGCTTCCGGGGGCAGGGGCGCAGCGTTTTCGCCGGATTCCAGATCACCTCCGGTGTCGGGATCGGTTGGAAAGGCACGACCGTCGAATTCACCGGATTTCAGTCGTCGCAGCATTTCCTTGTGTTGCTCCTTCATGAGATCTTCCACAACATTTTCAAGCATTTCAATTTTTATGATATCCGAATAATCGGTCTTTTTCGAAGCAATGATAGTTCCTTCCCGATAGAGGAGGGTCGTGATCAGTGATTTGCCGGTACCACTGTCCTCGGTCTGGATGTGGAAAGCGACACCCTTGTAGACAATATTATGGTTGTATCCTGGTACCATTGAAATTTCCGCTTCCTAAAACTGAAAATGTGCAGCATCCGGAGGCTATACACCGGACGTTTGATGCTGAGAAAAGTAGCATGCCGGGCTGATTGATGCAAGGGAGAAAACGTGAGAGTCGTCATCTCATCAGGCTGTTTTTCCGAGCAGTTTCTTGATTTTCGCCACTGCTTCCATGGCATCCCGTGCATAAAGGTCCGCGCCGATCTCCTCGGCGTACTCCTGGGTCACAACAGCTCCGCCAACCATCGTGAAGGTTCTAATCCCCTCTTCCCGAAGTTTCCGGATTACGTTTTCCATTTCAGCCATGGTTGTAGTCATCAGGGCGGAAAGGCCGACTGCATCAACTTTTTGTTCCCTCGCCTCCGCGAGTATCCTTCCTGCCGGGACGTTTTTTCCGAGATCTATTACCTCGAAGCCGTGGTTTTCCAGAAGGGTGCAGACGATGTTCTTACCGATGTCATGAATGTCCCCCTCAACGGTTGCCATGAGGATCTTTCCGTTGGACGCGAAGGATTCCTGACGCATTTCCTCTTTCAGTCGGGAGAAAGCCGCCTGCATAATCTCAGCGGAGAGCATGACCTGGGGAAGAAAGAACTGGTTCTTTTGGAAACGCCGTCCGACCTCCTCAAGGCCGGGAAGGAGACCCTCGTTGCTGATCTGGAGAGGTGTTAATCCTTCCCTCAAGGATTGTTCTACAAGGGGTATGATACCTTCCCGGTCGCCATCAATGACTGTCTGTGCCAGGATACCGCGGATATCGAGTGGTGTGAGAGATTGTTTTTCCGTTGCGGCTTCCCCGGTCGTCTTGTCCCGATAGGCCTCGATATAGGCGGCTGCACGAGGGTCTTTTTGCAGAAGGACCATTGAGGCTCGCAAGGAATCCATCATCGTCCTTTCCTTCGGATTGATGATCGCCGCGTCCAGGCCCGCTTCCAATGCCATAGCGAGGAACGTCGAGGAGATGAGCGGACGGCAGGGGAGACCGAACGAGACGTTACTCACCCCGAGGACCGTTTTCAGACCGAGATGTGCCTTTACCTCACGGATAGCCTTCAGGGTCTCCGTTGCCTGCTTCTGCTCGGCGCTTACAGTAAGGGCAAGACAGTCGATGAAGATATTTTCACGGGGGATTCCGAACCGTTGCGCAGCGCACAGAATCTTCTCCGCAATGGCAATTCTTCCTTCCGCGGTTGCCGGGATTCCCTTTTCGTCCAGAGTGAGTCCGATGACGGCGGCACCGTATTTTTTCACCAGGGGAAGGACTCGGCTGATACTTTTTTCTTCACCGGAGACTGAATTTACCAGAGCCTTGCCGTCAACCGCCTTCAGCCCCCGCTCCAGGGCCTCGGGATTGGAAGAGTCAAGGACAAGGGGGACCGTTACGGCCCCTGTAATGCAAAATACCGCCTGTTCCATGGCAGCCGGCTCGTCTATCCCGGGCGTTCCGACATTGACATCGAGCATTGTCGCCCCGGCGGCGGTCTGGTCCATTGCTTCGCGCCGTATGTACGAGACCTTCCCTTCCCGCAACTCGGCGGCGAAACCCTTTTTGCCGGTCGGATTGATCCGCTCGCCGATAACTGCAACGGGGTGATCACCGCCGATGGCGGTAAAACCGGAGCGACTGGAAAGATAGGTTATGCCTTCTCCCTGCACTGATTGAGAAAATGAGCGGTTCTTGCCGGTCAGGGCATCGCGGATCGCCCGGATATGCGCAGGTGTTGTGCCGCAGCACCCGCCGATGACCCTGACGCCCAGTTCCAGGAGCCGGTCGTGATATGCGATCATCTCCTGCGGTGTGCCGGGGAAAATAGTCTTTCCATCCTTCAGGATAGGCAGTCCCGCATTTGCCTGGCAAATAAGGGGCAGTGAGGTTACCCGGCGCATGGACTGGAGAATTTCGTACACGCCGTCAACTCCGAGGCCGCAATTGGAGCCGATGATATCCGCTCCGGCCGCTTCCAGGGTTATTGCGGCGGCCTCCGGGGGGGTGCCGAGTACGCTTCGTCCCTTATCGTCAAAGGTAAGCATCGCGATAACAGGTATAGTGGCGGAGATTTCCCGGATAGCGATTACCGCAGCCCGAATCTCCTTGATATCAAGAAATGTTTCCAGGGTAATCAGGTCAGCGCCGGCCTCGATGAGCGCTTCGGCCTGTTCGCGGAAAATTGCCGCCATACGGTCAAAGGGCAGATCTCCTACCGGCTCGACAAACCTGCCGGTCGGGCCGATGGAAGCAGCAACGTAGGCATCCTCTCCGACCGCGTCCCGGGCCAGTGCTACTCCGGCCTGATTAATTTCGCGGAGTCTCCCTTCCAGGCCGTAGTGGGAAAGTTTTTCCCGGTTGCCGCCAAAGGTGTTGGTTACAATGATATCGGCTCCCGAATCTCGGTATGCCCGATGTACCCCCGCTACCACGTCGGGCAGTGTCAGGTTGAGCTCTTCCGGAGACTGGCCCGCTTTCAGGCCTCTCTCCTGGAGCATGGTCCCCATGGCGCCGTCCAGTACAAGGACTCTCTCCCTGATAGTATCTAAAAAAAGGGTTTTCATCTGTCGTGTCCTCCGGTGCGGAATTAAAGGGCTGTCTCCGACGAAAAGAAAGCAGGCAAAGCTATCCCTGCTTCTGTTCCAGCCTGAAATCCGGTTCCAATGGTTTGCGCAGGTCCAGATGACCACTGAAAGTGGTTACGTCAAGACCCTCAACCTGAAATTTTACCCGTTTGATGGATGGGAAGTTGAGCGATATCGAATTGACCATTGAGTAGACGGCCATCAGTTCAGCGGAACTCCCCTTCGGCAGGGCTTCCATAAACTCTTTTCCGAGATTAATCTGTGCGGTATCGCCCTGGATGCTCACGGAACGAAAAATGGTGTTTGCCGGGATGGTCGGCGCAAGATCTCCAAGAGGCCCGCTTGTCAGTTCATCAAGCACGTCACGGACGCACAATGACAGGTCACCGCCGCAAGCCCCGATTTCCCGCGTTTCCCGGACAAGACCACCGGAGTCGGGAGAGGCGAAGAAGAGGGACACCGAAACGGTCCCAACCGGAGCCTGCGGGACAGGAACCGGTGTAGAAGGATGCCTTGCCAGATATTTGTGCAACATCAGGGTGCCCAGAATTGTTGCCGCCGCGAGAAACGCGACAATCAGCAGGAACTTTCCACCAACGGTTTTTTTCCGTTTAACCATCTTCATCTCATCCTATTGGCACTCTTTCTCAAGGGCAATCTGGTGGACGTCCTCCAGGATGCCGTTGAGGAATCGATTACCGACCTTAAGAAAACCCGCGGGTACGTCGGTTACGAAGTAGTGGTGATTTCCTCGTTCACAAGCCGGTCGAATCAGGCCCGAATTGCGGAGGATTGCGGCAACGGTGCGGGCAGTTTCCTCCGCAGAGTCAACGAGTTGAACGCCGTCACCCATGATCTCCCCAATGGTCCCCTTCAGGATCGGATAGTGGGTGCATCCGAGCACGAGGGTATCGACTCCTTCACTTTTCAGCCCCTTCAGGTATGTCTCTGCTGTGAGGCGGGCCACCTCATTGTCAACCCACCCCTCTTCGGCAAGGGGGACGAACAAGGGGCAAGCGCGCGTAATCACCTCTATCTCCGGATTGATCCGCTTGATGGCCTTGGTATAGGCGCTGCTCCTGATGGTGCCCTCGGTACCGATGACCCCGACCTTGCCGGTCTTCGTCGTGGAAGCCGCCCGCCGTGCCCCCGGTTCGATAACACCGACGATGGGGATGGAGAAATGCTGTTTCAGCGCTTCGAGGGAGAAAGCGGAGGCCGTGTTACAGGCGACAATCAGGAGTTTTATATCCCGTTTTACGAGAAATGAGGTAATCTCCATGGAGTAGCGGGTAACCGTCTCCGGAGACTTTGTTCCATAGGGTACACGGGCGGTATCTCCCAGGTAGATGGTATCCTCCTGGGGAAGCGCCTTCATGACCTCTTTCAGGACCGTGAGTCCGCCGACCCCCGAGTCAAATATGCCGATTGCCTTCCAGGACACGTTGCAGCATACCTCATTTTGGAGTGTGACCTGCTTTCCTACCTCAGTCGCGCGTCGCATCGACTCTCACGGGGGAGGTTGCCGCCACAGTTTTTGTTGCAGGGACTGAATGAAGAATTGATTAGTTTAGTTTGCAGCATTTCTTTTTGTCAAGGTATTTGGGGGCGGGAAGTGGACACGCAACTCGTCACTATCAAGATTATCCTTTAATTACATGGGGAAATTTGCTATTGATACGATTGCTGAACGGAAAAGGAGGAGGTATGGACAAGCAGGATCTGATTACGAAAACAAAAGACGCCCTGACCCCCATGGAAACGGAGAATATCATCAAGTTTTTGCAGAATCTGAGTCTCAAGAGCGCCATGGAAAATCCCTGGCTCATCGGGGGGTTCCTGATAATCTTTTTCTACGCGGTTGTCAAGCGCTCCAAATTCGTTCTTCTTACCCTTTTCTCTGTTATCGCTGTTATGGTCATGATCCGCTATGCCTTTCCGCCGCCGGGTGAAGAAATGGGCCTATCCTCCACCCTTCCCTTCGTATTCGGCGGGCTGCTTATCGGCGGGGTGCTCCTGTATTTCAATTTTGTCAAGACCGAATGAGGAAGCGTGCGTAAAACCGGTTTTACCACTACTATCCCCCTTGAAATCCTTCTAGCCGCGGGCAGAACCCCGGTCGATCTGAATAATCTCTTCATCACCGGCGGCAAGAGCCTGGACCTTATCGAAACGGCAGAGGCGGAGGGGTTTCCCCGCAATGTCTGCAACTGGATCAAGGGAATCTATGCCGCCGCGCAGGAAAGCGGTCTCCGTGAGATCGTCGCGGTCACGGAAGGAGATTGCAGCAATACCCGAGCACTTATGGAAGTCCTCTCCCTCCATGGTGTCAGGACCGTTCCCTTTGCCTATCCCCATGATCGGAATCCGGATGCTCTCCGTGCAGAGATTGAGAGGATGATGGCGAGCTTCGAGGTCGGCTGGGATGCGGTCCATCGGGCCGGAGAGCGCCTGGAAGGCATCAGGCGGAAGATTCGGGAGATTGACCGGCTGACCTGGGAGGACAATCTCGTTTCGGGAGAGGAAAATCATATCTTTCAGGTGTCTTCGTCGGACATGAACGGAGATCCTGACACCTTCGAGGCCGGGCTCGACCTTTTTCTTCAGGAGGTCTGTCATCGCCCCCCCTTCCACGAGACTATCCGGCTTGCCTATATCGGCGTACCCCCCATTATCGACGGCCTGTATCCATTTCTCGAATCACACGGGGCGCGGGTTGTGTTCAACGAGACCCAGCGGCAGTTTTCCATGCCCTACGGAATTACCGACCTGGTGGAAAGGTACCGGGCCTATACCTACCCCTACGACATCTTTTTCCGGTTGGCCGATATCGAGCTGGAACTGGAGAAAAGGAGGGTGGACGGTGTCATCCACTACGTCCAGTCGTTCTGTTTCCGCCAGATAGAGGATCTGATTGTGCGGAAATCGCTTTCCCTTCCGATTCTGACCCTTGAAGGGGACAAGCCGGGGCCCCTGGACGCACGGTCGCGGATCCGCATCGAGAGTTTCCTGGAGATGGTGGGAGGGCACGAATGAAGATCGGTATCGATCTGGGGAGCCGAAAGGTAAAGTTCGCCCTGCTGGCGGAAGGGCGAATCGAGAGGCTGGGCGACTTTGATACCCTCTCATTCTACAAACGCTTCGGCAGAATGCGGGGGGATGAGCTCAGTTTTGATCTGGCAGGTTCAGGGCTGTTCTCCCCGGCAGAGCTTGCCGCTGCCTCCGTCGTTGCCACGGGCTACGGACGCAATACCCTCAACCTGACCGGGGCGAGAGTCGTGTCCGAGATCCGCGCCCACGTGGCAGGGGCGATTTTCCAGACCGGGCTCCGGGACTTTACTCTTCTGGACATGGGGGGGCAGGATACCAAGGTTGCCCTTGTCCGCAGCGGAACCCTGCAGGATTTTGTCATGAACGACAAGTGCGCCGCCAGCAGCGGCCGCTACCTGGAGAATATGGCGGCGATCCTTGAGGTGGAGCTCGACGAGCTCTCATCCCATTGGAAGGATCCGGTACGGCTTGACGCAACTTGTGGAATTTTCGGCGAGTCCGAGCTTATCGGCCAGATACTGCGGGGGTACCCCGTTTCCCGTCTCTGCGCCGGAGTGAACCAGACCCTGGTGAAACGGGTGATCCCCATGCTGAGGCGTTTCCCGTCGGACAGGATCGTGCTGACCGGCGGGGTGGCCCGTAACAGTGCACTGGTAAAGCTTCTGGAAGGTGAAGGTTGTGCGGTTAGCGTGCCGGAGCAGCCCCAGCATAACGGCGCCATAGGCTGCGCGGTGATCCGGTAAGTCGGGTGAATGCATGAAGATTTCTCCGAAAGACTGGCTGTTCCTTGCTCTGGTCTGCGCCGTTCTGGCCTTTATCTTCCTGATATCCGGTGAAGAAACGACAAAGAAAGTTCCCTATAACGAGACTCACCGCCCGATGTATGAGGTCTTGCGCTCCACCGGCAGCAAAGTGAAAGCGGAACAGGGGTGCGAACGCTGCCATAACGACGCGAAGATTCCCTTCCCCAGGAACCATCCCCCCAAGAATCGCTGCCTTTTCTGTCATAAGATGAAACGGCCGACGCCATGAGCCTTCTCAATCTGACCCGTGAACTGGAATCCTTGGTGACGGATATCGTCAGCCGTGTCGATGTGTTAGGTCACATCGATCCTTCACGGCTCCTCATCTGCGTTGCCTCCACCCGGGGGGGCGGTATTCACGGAACGTTCGCCAAGATACATCCCCTTCGCTTCCGGGGCGGAGAAATCTCCATTCAGGTGAAACGCGGCAGGAAGAGCTGTATCTGCACCATGCCGTCAGTGACCCACAAGGGAGTGGAGATGCTCTACATCGTCTACTTTCTCGTACCCCGTTTCTTCAATCTTCCGCTCCGGGAGAAGCTGATCACGATCTTTCACGAGCTGTACCACGTTTCCCCCGGTTTCGATGGGGATATCCGCCGCTTTCCGGGCAGGAACTATGCCCACGGCTCTTCCCGGAAACGCTATAACGCTGTGATGGCCGGGCTTGTGGATGAGTATCTGAAAATGCTGGATCCCGCCGCCGTCCCGGATTTTCTGCTTGGGGATATGGCGGGTCTTCGCGAACGCTACCGAACCATCGTGGGCAGAAGATTTCCCGCTCCGAAGATTCAGATTCAGGGTTGAATTCCAAGACAGAGGTTTCTCAATGGCTGTTCTCACAATCGCAGCGGATGGCGCGATGCGTTTGCCCGACGACATCCTGGACAAGCTTGGTCTGAAGCCGGGCGATGAAGTCCTGATCGAAGTGAGTGACGGGAAGGGAATCCTGTCACCCGCACCGCCACCGCCGGACCACGGAAACGGGAATGCGCTGCGGGTTGCCATCAACCGGAAAAATCTGGAGACATCGACCCGGTTTGTCAGGGGAGTCGGGCCGAAAATGGCCGACCTCCTGGCGAAAAAGGGGATTACCACCGTCGAGGACGCCCTGTACCTCATCCCGAACCGTTATGAGGACCGTCGGATGCTGCGCACAATTGCCCAGTTGCGGCCGGGATTCACCGAGGTCTTTTACGCTGTCGTGCGGAGCGCCGAATCGGTGGCCGGCAAGGGGGGGCGACGGTTTTTCGAAGCGCTGGTAGAAGACGACAGCGGCGCCATCGTCATGAAGTGGTTCAATTTCAACCCCCGTTACATGAAGGGAATATGGAAAACCGGGAAGAGGGGGGTTTTCACCGGAGAGATCGTCCAGTACGGATCGCGCCGGGAGATTCACCACCCGGACGTGGATTGGCTCGACGACAATGCCGACCTTGCCGCTATCATGGCCGGTGACCCCGTTAATTTCGGACGGACCGTCCCTGTCTACCCCCTTACCGAGGGCCTCCAGCAGAAGGTGTTGCGCAAGGTGCTGAAAGCCGTGGTTGATTCCTTTGTCCCGGCGGTTGACAGCTTTGTTCCATTGCAGGTCCGGGAGAGGCGCTCCCTGCTGCCGCTTTCGGACGCGCTCCGTGAGGTCCATTTTCCCGGCAATGAAGCCGATATCGCGTCATTGAACGGGCGAGCGACACAGGCCCACCAAACCCTTGCCTTTGACGAATTCTTTTTCCTCCAGCTCGGATTGGCCCTGAAGCAGCACGGCAACTCCCTTGAGGAGGGGATTCCTTTTACGGTAACCCATAAATATACCCGCCCGCTCCTGAAGACCCTTCCTTTTTCCCTGACTGCGGCACAGAAGCGGGTTCTTACGGAGATCAAGGAGGATATGGCCGCGTCCCATCCCATGCACCGCCTTGTGCAGGGTGACGTGGGCAGCGGCAAGACAATCGTGGCGCTCCTCGCGGCTCTGCTCGCGGTGGAAAACGAGTGCCAGACCGCCATCATGGCCCCAACGGAGATCCTCGCCGAGCAGCACTTTCTGAATATCCGCCGCTCCTGCGAGCACTTGGGGATCCCTGTTGCGCTCCTCACGTCAGGGGTCACGGGGAAGGAACGGACAACTGCGTTGAAAGCGATTGCATCGGGTGAGGTGAAGATTGTTATCGGCACCCATGCGGTGATCCAGGAGAAAGTTGAGTTCCACCGTCTCGGCCTCGGCATCATCGATGAACAGCATCGCTTCGGCGTCCTTCAGCGGGGTTTCCTGAAGAAAAAGGGCCGGAATCCCCACATACTGGTCATGACGGCGACGCCCATACCGCGAACCCTTGCCATGACGGTCTACGGCGACCTCTCTCTCTCGGTGATCGACGAGCTACCACCGGGGAGGAGTCCGGTGGCGACAAAGGTCAGTACAGAGGCCCAGCGCTCACAGGTGTACCGGATGATAAACGAAGAAGTGCGTTCCGGGAGGCAGGCCTATCTCATCTATCCCCTGGTGGAGGAGTCTGAAAAGTCGGAACTGAAGGCGGCGGTTGCCATGGCGGAGCACCTTTCCACGGACGTCTTTCCTTCGTTGCGCATCGGGCTCCTCCACGGACGCCTGAAGCCGGAGGAGAAAGAGGCCGTGATGCGTTCCTTTACGGCCCGGGACATCGACGTTCTGGTGGCAACCACCGTGATCGAGGTCGGGATCGATGTTCCCAATGCCACGGTTATGGTGGTGGAGCATGCAGAACGCTTCGGCCTGTCCCAGCTTCATCAACTGCGGGGGAGGGTGGGGAGGGGGGCCGACCGGTCACGCTGTATCCTTCTGACAGGTGGAAATCTTTCCGCCGAAGCTGTGCGGCGCTTGCGGGTCATGGAAGAGACCACCGACGGTTTCCGCATCGCGGAGGCGGATCTGGAACTGCGCGGTCCGGGTGATTTCCTTGGCACCCGGCAGGCGGGGCTGCCCGATTTCCGGGTGGCAAGCATCCTGCGCGACGGCCGGATACTGGAGGAGGCCCGACGTGAAGCCTTTGCCATCGTGGAACGGGACCCGCGACTGTCGTCCCCGGAGAATGCCCTGCTCCGGGATGAGCTGCTGAGGCGCTGGGGTGGCAGGCTGGAACTTGCGGGGATTGCCTGAGAGAAAGAATGATTGACGGGAAGGTGAACAAAAAAACCCGCCGGTACATGACCGACGGGTTTTTTCAGTCTTGCCGGATGGAACAGCCGGGGAGGATGTTACATCTTTTTGACGTTGGCGGCCTGGAGCCCCTTGGGACCACTGACCACATCAAAGGTTACCGACTCGCCTTCAGCGAGGGTCTTGAAGCCATCAGCGGTGATGGCGGAGAAGTGGACGAAAACATCTTCCCCGTTCTCCTGCTCGATGAAACCGAATCCCTTTGCGTCGTTGAACCATTTCACTTTACCCTGAGCCATTTTCCTACCTCCTTTCTTGCTTCCGGAACTTCAGTCCCGAAATTTCACGGAACGCTTCATCTTAAGTTTCCGGAGTCTTGAGGCAGAAAAACACCGAGGTTATGAATCCTGCGCCGTGCTTTCTCTACTCAGCGATAACTTCCGAAACTTACGTAGGCTATGAGATAGCAAGGAGCAAGGGAGATGTCAAGAAAATTTTCTTGTGGCGAAATAATCTGTCCGGATAGATTTAGAAGGTGTTTATCCGCCTGATAAAAGCGAGGAGCAGGCCGTAGTGACGGTGGTCGAAACGCAGGGAAATTCGATGGAGTTTCAGGAGGTCAGGCTCGTCCGATTCCTCCGGCAGGGGAGAGCAGGACGATATCCGTGATCCGGGCATGAGCAGTTCCGGGAATTCATCCTCAAGGCTATTGAGATTTTCCCTGGTCAGTTCCCTGGTCAACCGCAGGATGAGATGACCATTGACGAAGCGAAGTGAGTGGTAATTCCGGTAGAAATCCTCGATGACTCTGACCGCCTCATCCTCATTCGGGGTGATGGTGAAGATGGAAAAGTCCTCTCCGGATATGAACCCTTTCCCCAGAAGGCATTCCTTGACGAATTCCAGCCAGGTACTCCAATAGCCATCCGCGTCGTCGACGAGCACCAAGGGCTTGGGAGATGTCTTGCCGGTCTGGATGAGGGTAAAGACCTCCATTGCCTCATCCAGGGTGCCGAACCCGCCGGGGAAAACCGCGATTGCATCGGTTTCCTTGACAAACGCCACCTTGCGGGTGAAGAAGTACTTGTAGGTTATCAGGCGGGGATTTGCCAGCATGACGTAGTTCGGCGCCTGTTCATAGGGGAGCCTGATGTTTGCCGCAAAGGAGTTCTCGGCTCCGGCCCCTTGATTCCCGGCCTCCATGATGCCTCCCCCTCCGCCGGTGATGATCATGTATCCTTTCGCGGCGAGATTTCTGCTGAACCTGACGCATTTCCCAAACATGGGGTCATCCCGCTCGGTTCTGGCCGAGCCGAAGATGGTGACCTTTTTCTTGCGCCGCGACGGTGCGAAAATCTTGTTGGTATAGCGCATCTCTTTCATGGCGCTGCCGAGCAGTTTCAGGTCGGCCGGATAGTCGCTCTCCTGGCCCGCCTTGAGCGCCGTGATGATCATTTCCCGAATGTAACCCGGATAGTGGATGCCACCCGTCTTTTCGAGGATGTCGTCGATGAGTGCGTCAATCTCGCCGTTATCGCGTGTAAAAGTAAGTTCCATTGCGCAGGGGATACTCCTGTGAAAAAGGTGTCGAATTATAGCACTTCTCGGTTGCCCTGACAAACGTGAAGCCGGTTTTTCATTATTTAATTTGATTTCTCGAAGCGATTTGTTTAGATTGTGCCTTTAGTTACAACTGTTTCGGTCGTTTGCACAACGGGTCCGCGGCGATAGTTCCTGGAACGGGGTTCTAGTCCGTTTGAAACCCGTCATGCGGCAGGTTGCCGAACAAGAGACGAAAGTAAGAAAGGAATTGAACTGATGGGGAAGACAACAGCGGAAAAGATTTTTGCCG
Organism: uncultured Geobacter sp.; assembly: GCA_964432775.1. Taxonomy (GTDB): domain Bacteria; phylum Desulfobacterota; class Desulfuromonadia; order Geobacterales; family Geobacteraceae; genus RPRC01. Next base: position 5,126 of record CAYSPF010000020.1, on the reverse strand, counting down.
GCCATCTGGTTGATGAGCCGTTTCCCGGGGCCAAGGTTCTCCGGCTTGATGTGGTCATGTGCCACGAGATAACCACGCCCATCGCCATTGCCGATCTCATTGCGCGGGGAAAGGATCGGGTGTTTGACCCTATGAAGATCAAGGCTGTCATCGACCACGTGACCCCGAGCAAGGACAGCAAGACCGCCACCCAGGCGAAAATCCTGCGTGAATGGGCGCGTCGCCAGAAAATACCCGATTTTTTCGACGTGGGCGCCAACGGCGTCTGCCATGCCCTGTTCCCGGAAAAGGGTTTCATCCGTCCGGGATACACCATCATCATGGGTGACTCCCATACCTGTACCCATGGGGCATTCGGCGCCTTTGCCGCCGGGGTCGGCACCACGGACCTGGAGGTGGGAATCCTGAAGGGGGTCTGTGCATTCCGGGAGCCGAAGACGATCCGCATAAACCTCTCCGGTACCCTTCCAAGGGGTGTCTACGCCAAGGATGTGATCCTGTATGTAATCGGCCAGCTCGGGGTGAACGGCGCCACCGACCGCGTCATGGAATTCCGCGGGCCGGTTGTGGACGCCATGACCATGGAGTCGCGCATGACTCTCACCAATATGGCCATCGAAGCGGGGGGGACCTCCGGTATCTGCATGCCGGACCAGGTGACGGTCGACTACCTGTGGCCGTTCATTCAGGGTGAATTCCCCTCAAAGGAGGCCGCCCTTGCCGAGTACCGGAAATGGTGTTCCGATGAGGACGCCGTGTACGACAAGGTCTATGACTTCGATCTCTCCGGACTGGAGCCTCTCGTTACCTTCGGCTATAAACCCGACCAGGTGAAGACGGTTACGGAAATGGCCGGTACCCCCATCGATCAGGTCTACCTGGGATCCTGCACCAATGGACGCCTGGAAGACCTGCGTGTCGCTGCCGCTATGTTGAAGGGAAGGAAGATCGCTCCGACCGTCCGGGCAATCCTCTCCCCGGCCACGCCGAAGATATTCCAGGATGCCCTGAAAGAGGGACTCATCGATATTTTCATGGAAGCCGGTTTCTGCGTGACCAACCCCACCTGCGGCGCCTGTCTCGGCATGAGTACCGGCGTCCTGGCGGAAGGCGAGGTTTGCGCATCCACCACCAATCGAAACTTTCAGGGACGGATGGGCAAGGGGGGGATGGTCCATCTCCTGTCTCCCGCTACCAGTGCCGCCGCGGCCATCGAAGGGAAGATAGCGGACCCGAGAAAGTATCTTCCCTGAAGGCAAACCGGGCTTTGCCTGCCCGAAAAGGAAAAAATCAACTACTTAGATGAACAGGAGATGATGTATGAAAACCTTTGGCGGTCCCGTACTATTTCTTGACCGTGACGACATAAATACCGACGAGATAATCCCTGCACGCTATCTTACGGAAATCACGAAGGAAGACCTGAAGCCCTATATCCTGGAAGACCTGAAGCTTCCCGGGTTCGACCCGAAGGGGGATACGACGAAGCAGGCCCGGGTGATCGTGACACGTGCCAATTTCGGCTGTGGTTCCTCCCGTGAACATGCCCCGTGGGTTCTGGAGGTGAACGGAATCACGGTGGTAGTGGCCCAATCTTTTGCCCGCATCTTCCGCCAGAACATGTTCAATTGCGGAATGGCGGCCGTTGAGCTTCCGAAGCCGGTTATCGATGCCCTCTTTTCCTTCCAGGGGAGTGCAGATGCCGCCATTTCCCTTGACCTTGACGGAGGAACGCTCACTATCAGGGGCGGCGGCAGGGAAGAATCATTTCCCATTGAAATTGCACCATTTGACAAGGCGCTTGTTCTTGCGGGCGGCTGGGTCGACTACGCCGATACGAAATACTGAGGGATTTGCAGACCTCCTTTCGCCGCACACCCACTCCTCGCGCTCTTGGAGAGGTGTGCGGCGCGCCTTTCCCCTTGACTCCACTGAATCCATGGGAAATAATCGCATTCTTTCTACTTGTCCCGGGTTGCAGGAATGAGTTCATGCACGGAAAAGCCTATATTCTCGTTTTCCTGATACTGTTTGCCGTCACCGCTCCGGTTCGCGCCGAAGAGAGTGCGCCGCTGCAGGACGAAGGTTCCATCATCACCTTCTGGCCGCTCTTCGATTATCGCGAGAGCCCGCGGGAAGGGTTCAGCAATCTCTCCATCCTTGGTCCCCTGTTCAAGCTGCAGAAGAGCGGCGATACCACGGATGTTGCCCTCCGCCCCTTTTTCTACCGGTCAGGGAATAGTGATGCATCGCGAAGCGATTACCTGTATCCCATCGCGTCCGATGAGAACGGCCTTGACGGAGACTATCTGCAGGTCCTGAGGTTGTACCAGAAGCGAACGCCCCGTCCGGGAGAGGTGGAGCGGCGGGGAACCATGGTATTTCCCTTCTATATTTCCGGCACGTCGGAGAAGTACGGACCCTATACCTCCATCTTTCCTTTCTACGGGGATATCTACGAGCGGTTCTGGCGGGACGAGTATCATTATGTCCTGTTCCCGCTCTACGGGCGGACCGTGAAGAACGGCACCGAGACCCGAAACTACCTGTATCCATTTTTCTCCCTGATATCGGGCGAAAAGGAGAGCGGTTTCCAGTTCTGGCCGTTGTACGGTGAAGCGGAGAAGGAAGGGGTGTACCGCAGGCGATTCGCCCTGTGGCCGGTATTTCTCCGGGAAGAGAGCGGGCTCGACA
>CAYSPF010000020.1:0-2332 GCA_964432775.1 uncultured Geobacter sp. | reverse complement strand
AAGGGTGAAACGCTGGTACCTCTGGCCCTTTTATAGCCACGAGGAGCTGACTTCGGCGAGTTTTCTGCAGGAACGGGACCGGTTCCTGTTTTTCCTCTATTCGGACAACCGGGAAACCTGGACCGTGGACGGCGCGGAGCGGCGGCGGGTTGCGCTTTGGCCGCTGTTCACCTTTCGCAAGGATGAGCGTCGGGTGAAAACGGTCACCTTTCCCGCTCCGGTCGAGCCGATTCTGAACAAGGAAGGCATCGAAAAAAACTGGGCGCCCCTGTGGCGACTCTATGTGCAGAAGTGGAACGACCAGGGGGACTCGGCGGTTTCTTTCCTGTGGAACCTGTACTGGCATGAGCGGCGAGGCGACGATCTGGCCATCGAGTTTTTCCCCTTTCTCTACTACCGTTCGGAAAAGCAGCGTACCGACCTTGCCCTGTTGAAGGGGCTGGTTCGCTACCGAAAACATCTTGACGAGAGCAAGCTCAGCTTCTTCTGGTTGCCTTTCGGCGTGGAGTGGGGAATGGCGGTGCTGCCGGATGGACGGAGGGATCGGATGGGTGCAAGGAGCGGGATGTGATGGGAATCCTGGAGAAAATCGGTGGGAAAATTCTCGGTTTCTTTCAGATTGTGGGCGAGATGCTCCGTCTTCTCTGCCAGACGGTGTATTTCTTCCGTGAGGCGCCGAGGAATCTGCAGAGCATTTTCTCCCAGATGGCCATCATGGGATACGAGACCCTGCCCATTGCCTCGGTCATGGGTTTTTTCGTCGGCATGGTCCTGGCGCTCCAGACCGGTTCCGAGTTGCAGAAATACGGGACCCAGGACATCATCGGCGCCATTGTCGGCCTTTCCATGGTACGGGAACTGGGACCGGTCATGACCAGTTTTCTCGTGGCGGGCCGCGTCGGATCCGCCATGGCGGCCGAAATCGGGGTGATGAAGGTCTATGAGGAGATTGATGCGCTCAAGACCCTTGATATCAATCCGGTCCGCTACCTGGCAATGCCGCGGCTTATCGCCTGCCTCATCTGCGTTCCGGTGCTGACCCTGTATGCGAACTGCGTCGGGATGGCGGGCGGCGCCCTGATCAGCCACCTCCACCCGAGGATATTCATCTCCTACGCCACCTACTACGAAAGTCTCAAGACAGCGTTGAAGTTCAGCGAAATCGGCTCCGGGTTGATTAAATCCTTCGTGTTCGGCGGCATCATCTCGCTGGTTGCCTGTTATGTGGGTTTCATGACGACCGGAGGCGCGCGGGGGATCGGCCGTTCCACCACCCGGGCGGTGGTCCTCTCTTTCCTGCTGATCCTGATAGCCGACTATTTTCTGACCCGTTTGCTGTTGTAGCAGGTACCCCCGATATTTCCGGACATTTCGACGTCCGTACCCGAACAATTTTCGATCCGCCGCCGGACAGACTCGCTGAAGCGACGACCGTGCGGCCCCGCTAGAGACAGGAGGCAGACACCATGGCGCTCTCAACGGAAAAAAAAGTAGGTCTCTTCTTCATACTCGGTCTCATCCTGTTTGGCGTGATGATGGAGCTGGGGGGGCAATGGAACCCCTTTGGGAAATCCGTTCCCTACCATACCTTTCTTTCCAGTGTGACCGGCCTCAAATTGGGAGATTCCGTGCGTCTGGCCGGCGTGGATGTGGGAAAAATCACCGGTATCAAGGTGCTCGACGGCAGGGTGCGCCTTGATTTCGAGGTTGAGAAGGGTACCCGACTCAGGACCGACAGCGTGGCGAGCCTTCGCATGACCAACCTCCTGGGAGGTCAGTTTCTCGGCGTTTCCTTCGGAACGCCCACGGCGCCCATCCTTTCCGCCGGGGCTGCTGTTCAGGGGAAGGATACCGCCAGCGTGGACACCGTCATGAGCACCATGGGCGATCTGGCGACCGATGCGAAGAGCCTGGTAACGGAATTGAACCGGAACCAGCAGGAATTGGTGGGCAAGCTCTCCTCCATTCTGGATGAGAATCGCGGAAACCTGAAAGGTTCGCTGAGTAACCTGAACAGCATCACCAGTAAGTTCGACCGGGGTGATGGCTCCCTGGCCCTCCTGCTGAACGACAAGTCTCTCTATAGAAACACCAAGGAAGTGACCGCGAACTTGAAAAACATCACCGCCAGGATCGAAAAAGGTGAGGGAACCATCGGCAAGCTGGTACAGGATGATGCCTTCTACGTCGAGGCAAAGGGCGCTCTGGCGAATATGAACAAGGGCATGAAGGATATGAATGAGATTGCCGGCAAGATCAACCGGGGTGAAGGGACCATGGGCCAGCTGGTGAACGACAAGAAGCTCTACGCCGAGCTGAGCGGGGCCTCGAA
>CAYSPF010000019.1:13444-23023 GCA_964432775.1 uncultured Geobacter sp. | reverse complement strand
GAAGCATGAACCCTGGCATTTTCTCCAGTTTCAGCCCTTCTGCTACTCTCTTGTTATCTACCTATTGCTAAGAAAAAATGTGCGGAGTGGTTCCGTGCCTCTCCTGAGGAGCATATGTCTTCACCCTGTGACACAACACTGGTAGTATGCGCGTATCATAACGTCGGCTACTCCTGTCTGCGGGAATTGCTGCGCCAGGGGGCGCACATAGCGGCGGTTTTTACCCATGAGGACTCTCCCACGGAGGAAATCTGGTTTGCTTCGGTCCGGGAACTTGCGGAAAGAAACGGCATCCCCTGCCGGGTAACGGATATCAACCTGCCGGAAAATGTTGAATTTCTTCGTACTCTCGCTCCTGACTTTCTCTTTTCTTTCTATTACCGGTTCATGATACGGAAAGAAGTGCTGGACATTCCGCGAAACGGGGCGCTCAACCTGCACGGTTCTCTTCTTCCGAAGTACCGGGGACGTGTTCCTGTCAACTGGGCGGTCATCAACGGAGAGACCGAGACCGGAGCAACACTCCACTACATGGTCGAGAAACCGGATGCGGGCGATAGTGTCGACCAGGAACGGATTGCCATAGAGTTTACCGACACCTCGCTCGATGTCTTCCATAAGGTCACCGACGCAGCAGTCCGCGTTCTCTCACGATCCTGGCCGCTGCTTCTTTCAGGAACAGCGAGACGGATACCGATGGACCTGGGCGCGGGAAGCTACTTCGGTGGTCGCAGACCGGCCGACGGTCTCATTGATTGGGGAAAGGGCGCAGAAGAAATCTACAACCTGATCCGCGGAGTGACCCACCCCTACCCGGGAGCATTCACCTTTCTGGACGGGAAAAAGGTCTTTATCTGGAAGGCATGGCCCGGTCCGGGAGCCGGAGGGGAGGGGGAGATAGTTTCCGAACGCCCGTTGCGGGTGGGCACCGGAAACGGTCTGCTGGAACTCAGGTCCCTGCAGCTCGAGGGGGAAGACGAGCTGACCGCTGAAAACATTTCTTCTTTGTTCCCGCTCGTCGGGAGACGATTCGGCATTTTTCATCCTGAAGCAACGTAGCTGAACAAGGGCGATTCGCTGCGTCCCGGAGCAATCGACAGGCACTTTCAATCAAAGAACCGGAGTTACCATGACAATGAAAATACTCATCCTCGGCGTGAACGGCTTTATCGGCAACGCATTGACCCGCCGCATCCTTACCACAACGGACTGGGAGGTATACGGTCTGGATATGAGCAGCGACAAGCTGGAGCATTCCATCGGAAACCCCCGCTTCCACTTCCTGGAAGGGGACATTACCATCAATAAGGAGTGGATTGCCTATAACATAAAGAAATGTGACGTGGTCCTGCCTCTCGTGGCTATTGCCACGCCGGCCTCCTATGTTCGGGAGCCGCTTCGGGTCTTTGAGTTGGACTTCGAGGAAAATCTGACCATTATCCGTCAGTGCGTGAAATATGGGAAACGGGTGGTATTTCCTTCCACCTCCGAGGTGTACGGCATGTGTCCGGAAACGGAATTCGACGAGGAAGAATCAACACTCGTCCTTGGTCCCATCCACAAGGAGCGCTGGATATATTCCTGTGCCAAGCAGATGCTGGACCGGGTCATCTATGCTTACGGCAAGCATGAGGGATTGCGCTACACCCTCTTTCGCCCGTTCAACTGGATCGGGCCGCGCCTGGACAGCATCAATACCGCAAAGGAGGGGAGTTCGCGGGTCCTTACCCAGTTTCTCTACAATATTGTGATGGGTGAGTCCATCAACCTGGTGGACGGCGGCAATCAGCGCCGCTCCTTTACCTACCTGGAAGATGGTATCGACTGCCTCATGAAAATCATCGAAAATCTGGACGGGTGCGCTGACGGGGGAATATTCAATATCGGGAATCCGGCGAATGATCTGTCGGTGAAGGAGCTTGCGTTCAGGCTGCGCGACCTGGTAAAGGAATATCCGCACTACCGGTCGCGTGCCGAATCGTGCAGGATTCTTGATGTCACCTCGGAAGAATTCTACGGCAGCGGCTACCAGGATATCGTGACCCGTGTTCCTTCCATCAAAAATGCGGCGCAACGACTCGATTGGGCGCCGGTGACCGGGATCGACGAAGCCTTGAAGAAGACGCTGGATTATTACCTGGTGCATGAAGGCGAGAAGATAGAGCAGTTTATCTCCCTATGACGTCGCCGATGATTGCCCTCAAGGTGGATGTGGACACCTATTCCGGTACCCGCGACGGGGTTCCCCGTCTCCTGGAGAGACTGGATGCATACGGCATCCACGCCACATTCTATTTCTCCATCGGGCCGGACAATTCCGGTAAGGCCATACGCCGCATCTTTACCCGCAAAGGCTTCCTGAAGAAGATGCTCCGTACCAAGGCGCCGTCCGCGTATGGTCTCCGCACGCTTCTCTACGGAACCCTCCTGCCCGCGCCCCGCATAGCAGCCTCCTTTCCCGATGTTCTGAAACGAACGCTCCAGGCCGGGCATGAGGTGGGAATTCACTGCTGGGATCATGTCCACTGGCATGATCATCTGCCGAAGATGCGCACGGACGAGGTGCACGGTGAATTTGAGAAGTCCTGCTGTCTTTTTCGGGAAATTGTCGGGCAAAGGGCCGAAACAACGGCTGCGCCCGGTTGGACGGTGTCCGCTGCTTCACTGGAGTTGCAGGATACCCTCGGCCTTCGCTACAGCAGCGACTCACGGGGGTATGAGCCGTTTTATCCGGTTTTCGACGGCAGACGGTTTACCACTCTGCAGATACCCACAACCCTGCCGACAGCGGATGAAGTGCTCGGTACCGAAGGCATAACGACGGAGAACATCAACGATTACTATCTGTCACTCATCAAGCCGGGATTGAATGTCCACACCATCCACGCCGAGATGGAAGGAGGCTGCCTCTCGGGGGCATTCACCGATCTTCTGCGCCGTCTTGTTGACGCCGGCGCCCGGTTCTGTTCCCTGCGTGATGCCGCGCAGTCCGCAACTCTCTCCACGCCTCCGCACTGCGTGCTCACCATGGGGGAAATACCCGGTCGTGCGGGACTGGTTGCGGTGCAGGGAGAACGAGTAGTGTAGCGCCGGTTATTTTCCGTCAGCTTCTTCCCGCAGAAGGTCCCTCAGTTCATCAATCATGTTTCGCAGGCAGGTATACCCTTCCTGCCAGAAACCGGTGTCACGAAGATTGATGCCTGCCTCCCGCAGTGCGGCTTCCGGTGATCGGGAGCCGCCACTCTCAAGAATGGCGGTATAGAGCGGGACGAAGGATGGCCCTTCCGAAAGATATTTCTGATAGAGGGAAAGCACAAGAAGCTCGGCAAAAACGTATGAATAGCAGTAGAAGCGTGAATGAATAAAGTGCGATATGTAGCTCCACCCCCACCGGTACGGCTCAATCATTTCCACCGAGTCGCCATAGAGTGCGGCATTCTCTTCCCACCAGAACGAACAGATCTCTTCGGATGACAGCAGGCCATTCTTCCGCTCTGCGTGGAAACGTTCCTCGAATCGTGTCAGGACGACCTGCCGGAACGTTGTGGCAATTACGTCTTCTATCTTGGCGCACAGGAGAGAATTTTTTACCTTCGGATCGCTCTCGCGTTCCAGCAGGAGCCGGGTCAGCAACATCTCTCCAAATACCGACGCAGTTTCCGCAAGGGGGAGGGGAGGGTGGTAGTTCAGCATGCTCTGGCGCTGCGCGAGGACAAAGTGGAGCCCGTGACCCAGTTCATGGGCAAGGGTGGCCACGTCACGAAGATTTCCGGTGTGATTGAGGAGCACGTAGGGAGGGAGCGTCGGCGAGATCCCCATGCAAAAAGCGCCGCCACTCTTGCCGGGGCGGGGCAGAACATCTATCCTGTCTTCCGAGAAAAAGCTGTTGATAGTCTCCCTGAACTCCGGGGAGAATATCCCGTACGCTTCTCCTACCAGTTCTTTTGCCTCAGTAAATGAATATTTGCGGTCGGCGCCGGAAACAGGGGCATAGATATCGGTATTCTTAAGCATCCGGATTCCGAGAAGGCGGGCTTTGAGGTGAAAATACTCCCTGGCCAGATGGAAGTTTTCCTCACTCACCTGCATCAATCCTTCGACAATTTCGGGGGCCAGTTCGTTTGCCAGGTGAGTCGGCTCCATGGCACTCCGGTAGTTACGGATCTCCAATTCCTGACAATGGTCGAGAGCCGCATTATTGACAATTGCACTGAAGGTAATGCCCTGTTCTTTGAATTTGATGATGAACGTAGTGAATGCGCGTTCCCGGATACTGCTGTCAGGGTGATGAAGCAGTCCGAGGAGTTCTTCACCCGTCATTTCCCGCATTTCTCCGTTCAACTCGAAATCGTAGCGGAACGAGGAGGACAGCTCATCGAATAAACGGGTAAACGCCTCCACACCTGTCAGGCTTTTTTGTTTGAGGAGCCGTTCCTCGCGTTCCGGCAGTGTGTGCGGCTGATAGAGCCGAAGGCTTTGTAGGTAATGGCGGTATGGGGCGAGACATTCATCCTCCAACAGCTCGTTGTAGCGCTCATCAGGCAGTGTGATTACTTCCAGATCGAAAAAGAGGAGTTCCTGCTCCATCCGGTTACCAAACTCAATGGACCGTTGCGACAATTTCTTGTTTCCCGTATCTTCACTGTCTGCGGCGAAAAGCAGGTACGCATATGACTGGGGCTTCACCAGGGTCTCCCGGATCCTTTCCAGTTGAACGAGGGCCTCTTTCATCTTACGTGCGTCCAGTTTTGCAACGTTCCCGAAGTAGCTGCTCCTGAATTCATCCGTCATTGCTGCTACCGAGGAAAAATCGGATTCGAGTTCAGGCGCAGCCGGTGAACGGTAGAGTACGGTTGTATTCCATTGCATTTCTTCCCGCGAGTGATTCATCTCGAGATTCTCCTCCGAGTTGCAGGTTCTATCTTTCCGGCAGTCAAACCTGTTTACGTGGGCCCCGCCGCATGGGCCGGGGGCGCCATGATCTATTCCGGAATTTCGTACCTGACGCTGATGCCGGACTCTGATTTCAATTTGTTTGCAATTATTTCGCTCGACCCCTCTATCAGAAAATCCAGGAGAGATATATCCTTCTTTGGAGGATAGACGAGTTTGGGTTCTTCTTTTATACCCGTCATTTTTGCTGCTACGGCAACGGCGTCCTGAAAGTTCCCAAGTCGATCGACTAACTTTTGCTGCAGTGCCTGTTCACCGGAAAAAATTCTTCCATCCGCAATTTTTCTTACCTCTTCAATGGAGATCTTTCGTCCTTCCGAAACGGCAGTGACGAATTGACCGTGCAGGCTGTCAATGACTTCCTGAAGGATTCTTCTGTCTTCTTTGGTCATTGGACGTACTGGTGAACCGGTGTCTTTGAACGTGCCACTTTTGAGGACGAACGATTTCAGGCCAACTTTTCCCAAAAGACCCTGGATATTGGAGAGCTTCATCAGAACCCCTATGCTTCCGGTAATTGTTCCCGGGTTGGCTACAATTTTAGTGGCAGGCGCGGCAATGTAGTACCCACCTGAGGCTGCAACACTCCCCATGGAAACAATAAGTGGTTTTTTCAGCACAAACTTCTTGACTTCCTCATATATCTCCTGAGTTGGGCCGACGACGCCTCCCGGTGAGTCAATTCTCAACACAACAGCTTTAATCCTTTTGTTGTCACGAAACTTATTCAGTTGAATGATATACTCATGGGAATCGACAATAAGACCCTTTACTTCGACAACCCCTATCTCTTCGCCCAGGGAAAAGGAGTTGTTTTCTCCGCTAAGCAACTTCGCTAAAAGGACGGAGACGAAAAAGAGGACAATAATAAATATGCTGATACCCATAAATAGATACACGGTTCTCATTTTCATTTGCGGCACCTCAATATGGATGAGAAATAAACTGCTCGGGTTTTGAGGAAACACTGATACCCTTGCCTTGCCAGTGCTCCACTACTACAGGTTATACCTTGAACTTCGTGCTTTTGTCCATCGATTGTCAGGCGTTAGGCAGCCGGAGTACTTTATTTTCCGGACTGATGAAGTGTCGCTTCTTTCCTGCTGATATTCCTCACTTATTTCCATAAATGCTTTGCCGCCAACAATTTCCGGCTATACTTCAGAAAAATGAGTTTCTGCACATTTTGGAGTATGTATGCTAATTGGTTACGCAAGAGTTTCAACCGACGACCCGCATTTGGACCTGCAGCATGCAGCCCTGCAAAAAGCTGGTTGCGTGAAGGTCTATTCCGACCAGGAAGGCGGAGCGATCTACGAACGTACCGGTCTCTCCGCAGTTCTGGAAGTGTTATGTTGCGGCGATACCCTTGTTGTCTGGCGACTCGACCGATTGGGGAGGTCTTTGAAACACCTTATCCATCTGATTGAGCAACTCGACAAACGGGAAGTCGGTCTGAAAAGTCTGCAAGAGAACATCGACACCACCACCTCCGATGGACGGCTGGTATTTCATCTCTTCGGAGCACTTGCCGAATTTGAACGTACACTGATTCGGGAACGCACCCAGGCAGCCGTTAACGCAGCCCGCGCCCATGGCCGACAGGGCGGCAGACCGAAACTGCTGGCGCCCGATAAAAGAGAACTGGCCATTCGCCTGCATCGCGAACGAAAGCACAGCATCGCCGATATTTGCGCGATGATGGGCATTTCCAAAAGCACACTCTACAACTATCTGGCAGAATCACTCGTCTGAATTGACTACGGAGGTAGGGACAATTGATGCCGCAGGATGATTCAGATAGAAGGCCTGCGTTACCCTTCATGGAATCCGGGCCGCTAACTCGTAATCGTTGTTCCTCATGCTCGCCGAGGAAAGGAGTTGCCCTGAGAATGTCTTTGCGCCGGGAGTAAAGCCAGATAGCAGTTGACAGCAAACCCTGTTTGTCTGTATATTTCACAGCGATTTCGGGAAGAAATTCCCGTATTTTTGTTTCAGGAGGCACCTTCTTCATGAAAGAAATCCTTTCCGGAAACGAAGCGATCGCCCGTGGCGCATTTGAAGCCGGCGTCAGGGTCGCCACCGCATATCCGGGTACGCCTTCTACCGAGATTCTTGAGAACATCATTCGCTACAAGGAAATCGACGCATCCTGGTCACCTAATGAAAAAGTGGCCCTCGAAGTTGCTATCGGGGCCTCTTTTGCGGGTGCCCGCACCCTGGTTGCCATGAAGCATGTCGGGGTCAATGTGGCTGCCGATCCTCTGTTTACTCTTTCCTACACCGGCGTCAAGGGCGGACTCGTACTCGTTACCGCTGATGACCCGGAAATGCACTCCTCCCAGAACGAACAGGACAACCGCAATTACGCCAGGTTCGCAAAGGTGCCGATGCTTGAGCCTTCCGACTCCCGGGAGTGCAAGGAGTTCACCCGTCTCGCCCTGGAGCTTTCCGAGGAGTACGACACACCGGTCATGCTCCGCACTACCACCCGTATCTCCCACAGTAAATCCATCGTCGGGCTGGAAGATCCTGTCACCGGACTCCCTGCTCCGGCGCTCGTGTCAAACGCCGCGAAACAGGTCATGCTGCCGGGAAATGCCCGGGTGCGCCATCCCCTGGTGGAGGCGCGGATGACGAAGCTTTCCGAAGCGGCAAACACCATGTCCGTCAACCGGATGGAGATGCGTGAGGCGTCAATCGGCATTATCACGTCCGGCGCCTGTTACCAGTATGTGCGCGAGGTATTTCCCCGGGTTTCCACCCTCAAGCTGGGACTTGTCAATCCGCTTCCTCTCACTCTCATCCGTGAATTCGCGGCAAAGGTCGACCGTCTGTTCGTGGTGGAGGAACTGGATCCCTTTATCGAGGAACAGGTGAAGGTTCTCGGCATTCCTGTTTCCGGCAAGGATTTCCTGCCCATCTGCGGCGAACTGACGCCGGGCAGGATACGGGCCGCATTTGCCGCCATCGGTATCGGCGAGGTCTCGGGTGACATCCGGACTGAAGAGGCCTGCGCGACAAATCTTCCCGGACGGCCGCCGAACATGTGTCCCGGCTGCCCGCACCGGGGTGTCTTTTATACTCTCAACCGACTCAAAGCCTATGTTACCGGCGATATCGGCTGTTACACCCTCGGATTTCTGCCTCCCCTTTCCTCCATGGAAACCTGTGTGTGCATGGGCGCCTCCATCGGCAACGCTACCGGTGCGGTAAAAGTGGTTTCCGAGGAGGATAGAAAGAGGGTGGTGGCGGTGATCGGGGATTCCACCTTCTTTCACAGCGGTATCACCGGCCTGATAGATATGGTCTACAATAATGCCCCGTCAACGGTGGTCATTCTTGATAACCGTATCACTGCCATGACCGGCCGCCAGGACAATCCGGCTTCCGGGTACACCCTTATGAATGAGCCGGCGCACAGGATCGATCTTCCTCTCCTCTGCAAGGCGTTAGGTGTGAAACATGTCCGCGTCGTGAATCCCTTCGACCTGGAGGAAACCCGGCAGGCGCTGAAAGAAGAAATGGAGCGCCCCGAACCGTCGGTAATCATTACCAACAAGCCCTGCGTGCTCATCAAGCGTGAAGGCGTCTTTCAGCGGGGGGCGACCTTAGAGGTGGCTGTGGAAAAATGCACGGGGTGTCGCGCCTGCCTCGGCCTGGGTTGCCCGGCGATCCAGTGGCGGCCTACTGACGGGAAAAAGGGCGTTTCGTATATCGATCCGGGCCTTTGCACCGGGTGTGACGTCTGCCGGCAGCTCTGCAAGTTTGACGCGATCGGGAGGGTTAAATGAGTGAACGGGTAACCAATCTTCTCCTGGTCGGCGTCGGCGGTCAGGGGATCCTGCTGGCGTCGGAGATCCTTTCCGAGACCTTCATGCTGGCCGGTTTCGACGTGAAGAAGAGCGAGATACACGGCATGTCCCAGCGGGGCGGCAGCGTCGTTTCCCACGTGCGCTACGGCCGGGAGGTATTCTCTCCCATTGTTCCGGAGGGGGAAGGGGATATACTGTTCGGTTTTGAGATAATGGAAACCTGCCGCTACCTGCCGCTGTTGAAACCCGGCGGCACGGTGGTGGTCAACGATCTGCGCATAGCGCCGCCGTCTGTGCTCATGGGGCGTGAGAGCTACCCCGAGGGCATTGCCGAGCGGATCAAGAGCCAGTTCCCCGACTTTTTACTGGTTGACGGCGAGAGACTGGCCGCTGATGCGGGCAACCGGCGCGCAGCAAATACGGTTCTCCTGGGAGCGGTTTCCCGACGACTCGACGTGGCCGAGGACTACTGGCTTCAGGCGATCGAAAGGATGGTGCCCCGGAAGGCCCTGGAGGTTAACAGGAGGGCATTCATGCTGGGCAGGGAATTGTCGTAGGGGCAACCCCCAGTGGTTGCCCTGATTGGGCGGTCACACAGGGCGGCCACAGGGGGCCGCCCCTACGAAGCGATCCGGAAATCGTCATACTATGTCTATCCTGACGAGAGGTAATGAAGATGTACTACAACGAGGAATTCGAAACCCTTCCGCGACCCGCGCTGGAGGCCCTTCAGCTGAAACGCCTGAAAGCGATGGTGGAGAGGGTATACGTGAACGTCCCCTTCTACCGTGAGTCATTCGAAAAGGCCGGC
>CAYSPF010000019.1:0-13344 GCA_964432775.1 uncultured Geobacter sp. | reverse complement strand
TACGGCCTCTTTACCGGCGGACTCGGCGCCCATTACGGCGCGGAGAAGCTGGGCGCCTCGGTTATCCCCATGTCCGGTGGCAACACCAAGCGGCAAATCCTCATCATGAAGGACTTCGGCTCTACGGTGCTGACCTGTACCCCTTCCTATTCCCTCTACCTGGCGGAATCAGCCGTGGAGGAGGGCGTGGATTTCCGTTCCCTCAAATTGCGGGTCGGCATCTTCGGCGCTGAACCCTGGTCGGAAGCGATGCGCGGAGAGATCGAGGAAAAATTGAACATCTGCGCCATTGACATCTATGGCCTTTCCGAGATTATGGGCCCGGGGGTTGCCATCGAATGCCGGGAAGCCAAGTGCGGCCTGCATATCTGGGAGGACCATTTTATTCCCGAGATCATTAATCCCGAAACCGGTGAACCGGCGCCGGAAGGGGAGAAGGGCGAGCTCGTCATATCCACCATCACCAAGGAGGGGATTCCGCTCCTCCGCTACCGTACCCGCGACATCACCAGCATAACCTATGAGCCATGCCGGTGTGGCCGCACCCATGCCCGCATCGCCCGTATGAGCGGCCGCAGCGACGATATGCTCATCATTCGCGGTGTTAATGTGTTCCCGTCACAGATCGAGTCTATCCTCATGAAAATAGAGGGCGTGGAGCCACATTATCTGCTGATAGTGGACCGCAAGGACAATCTGGATAGTCTCGAGGTGCAGGTAGAGGTGGACGAGCAGATCTTTTCCGATGAAGTGAAAAAGCTCCAGATTCTCGCCCAGACCATCGAGAAGGAGATTAAGGATCTGCTCGGCGTCAGCTGCAAGGTGCGGCTGGTCGAGCCGAAGACCATCATGCGGAGCGAGGGAAAGGCGAAGAGGGTACTGGATAAGCGGCAACAGTAAATGAAGCGGGTTCTTTTTGTAAGCCTGACGGTTCAGTATTCCGCACGTGCTGTTTGATAAGGATCGGTATCAGCCAACGCAGTCACAAGGGGGTTGCAATGAAAGTCGAACAGATCTCCATCTTCATAGAAAACAAATCGGGGCGCCTCGCGGAAGTAACCGCCGTTCTGGGTGAGGCCGGGGTGAATATCCGCGCCCTGTCACTGGCGGATACGAGCGATTTCGGTATCCTGCGGCTCATTGTCAATGACGGTGAGACGGCAAAAAAGGTGCTGAAGGAAAAGGGTTTCACCGTCAGCAAGACCGAGGTGGTTGCCATTGAGGTGCCGGACAGGCCCGGCGGGCTGTCCGATATTCTCCATGCTCTCGATAGTGCATCGATTAACGTTGAATATATGTATGCCTTTGTGGAGCGGTGTGGTGAGAACGCAGTCATCATCTTCCGTTTCGACGAAACGGAAAAGGCGATTCAGACTCTGGTGGGAAAAGGCTTTAACGTCCTGGAAGGGGAACGGCTGTATCGCATGTAGCTGCCCGGAAAAGGGACAATTTTATTTTTTATTGAATTGGAGGATCTATGGGAAGGTTTCAAACGTATGCGGTCGCGCTACTGGGTTTACTGGTGTGCGCGACAACGGCGCCTGCTGCGTCGACTATCAGGATTGGCGGCCTGTTTGCGGTTACCGGTCCGGCATCTTTTCTGGGAGAGCCGGAAAGAAATACCCTGGAGCTGCTGGTGAAGGAAACCAATGCCGGTGGCGGCGTGAACGGCTCGAAAATCGAACTCTTCATCTACGATACCCAGGGGGATGCCACCAAAGCGGTGCAGCTGGCCACGAAACTCATCAAGAATGACAAGGTCGTCGCCATTATCGGACCAAGTACAACCGGGGAATCCCTCGCGGTGATACCGGTGGCTGAAAGGGAGAGAATTCCTCTCGTATCCTGCGCCGCGGGTATCAAGATCACTGAACCGGCAAAAAAATGGGTGTTCAAAACCCCTGCAAACGACCATGTCGCCGCGGAAAAGATCTTCAACTTCGCCGCAAAGCTCAAACAGAAGAAAATCGCTCTGATGACGGTATCCGACTCGTATGGCTCCTCCGGACGGGAGCAGCTTAAGGCCCTTGCCGCCAAAAAGGGAATCATCATCGTGGCTGATGAGGTCTATTCGCCGAAGGATACCGATATGACTCCCCAGCTTACCAAAATCAGGGGCGCCAAACCGGATGCCATTATCTGCTGGGGGACGAATCCGGGACCGGCGGTCGTCACGCGTAACATGCAGCAACTCGGCATAAAGATTCCTCTCTACCAGAGCCATGGCGTAGCGTCAAAAAAATTCATCGAACTGGCGGGTGCTGCCGCTGCCGAGGGAGTAACTCTGCCCGCGGGTAAACTTGCTGTCTTTGATCTCCTGCCGAAGAGCGATCCCCAGGTGAAGCTCCTCAGGGAGTATGATAAAGCGTATCGCAAGAAATTCAACGTCGAAGCGTCGACCTTTGGCGGGTATGCCTATGACGGGTACCGACTGGTTGTGGAAGCGATCAAAAAGTCGGGCGCCACACCTGACAAGATCCGGAGCGGACTTGAAAAGACCCGGAAGATGGTGGGTGTCTCAGGGATTTTCTCCCTGTCGCCGACCGACCATAACGGACTGGATCTCTCGGCATTTGAAATGGTTCGAGTTTCCAAGGGTGACTGGATGCTGGCTCGCTAGTCCGCAACCCCATAGATGCAACGGAGGGAATAATGGTAAAAAATGCAACTCAGGCATTACTGTTTCTCGCGGTTCTCCTTATCCTGGCAACGGGTACGTCGTTTGCGGCGCCACCCATCAAGATAGGCGCCCTGTTTTCGGTGACGGGACCGGCCTCATTTCTCGGTGAACCTGAACGGAATACCGCGCAGATGGTTGTGGATCAGATCAACGCTGCCGGGGGAATCAAGGGAATCAAGCTTGAACTTGTCGCCTACGATACCCAGGGAGACGCTACCAAGGCCGTTCAGGCGGCGACTCGTCTGGTGAAAGAAGGGGTCGTGGCCATTATCGGCCCCAGCACGACCGGAGACTCCATGGCGGTAATTCCCATCGTGGAGAAGGCCAAAATCCCTCTCATTTCCTGCGCTGCAGGAATCAAGATTACCGAGCCGGTTAAACCGTGGATCTTCAAGACGGCCCAGAACGATTATCTGGCAGTGGCGAAGATCTATGAAAACCTGGTGAAAAGGAAGCTGACCAAGGTTGCGCTTCTCACCGTTTCCGACTCGTTCGGGTCATCCGGCCGGGAGCAGTTGAAGGCACTCGCCTCCAAATACGGGATCAAGATTCTCTCGGACGACACCTACGGTCCGAAAGACACCGATATGACACCGCAACTGACGAAAATTCGCGCCGGCGAAGCACAGGCATTGATTTGTTGGGGAACGAACCCCGGCCCGGCGCTTGTGGCGAGAAACGCGCACCAGCTTGGTCTGAAGATACCTCTCTACATGAGTCACGGTGTCTCGTCCAAAAAATTCATTGGACTCGCCGGTGATGCCTCCGAAGGGATCATCCTCCCCTCCGGTCGGGTGCTCGTAGCGGACCTGCTGCCCAAATCCGACAGACAGAAGAAATCCCTCCTTGCCTTTGTCCAGCAATATCAGAAGCGCTACAAGGCCGAAGGGGATCATTTCGGCGGTCACGCCTGGGACGCAATGATGCTTGTGAAAGGTGCAATTGAAAGAGGCGGCGCGACACCTGCCGGGATTCGGGCACAACTGGAAAGGACTCGAAACTTTGCAGGTATCGGAGGGATTTTCAATTTCAGCCCAACCGACCACAGTGGTCTTACGAAAGATGCCTTCGTACTGGTGGAGGTGAAAAGAAGGGACTGGGTCCTGGTCAAATAACGGTTTTCTTCCAGTACAATGCGCTTTGGATGAGACGCCCGTAACGGGCGTCTCTTTTTCTCGCCGGATGGAACGGCGACACTCTACAACAAAAGCAGACATCATGTCCCATCAGATACTCCAATACATCCTGTCGGGCCTTTCCACGGGCGCTATTTATTCGCTGATCGGGATAGGATTCGCGATAATTTACAACTCTACCGGAATCATCAACTTCGCCCAGGGAGAGTTCGTCATGCTCGGCGGAATCATGACCTGGTTCTTTCTGACGGTGGTCAATCTTCCGCTCCCTTTAGCAATGCTGATCGCCATCGCGCTTGCCACTGCTGCCGGAGTCATTTTCGAACGTCTCGCCATCCGTCCCCTGAAAAACGCCTCCCCGCTGATCCTGGTTATCATCACCATTGGCGCCAGTATCCTGATACGGGGCATCGCCATGCTTGTCTGGGGCAAGGACACCCATTCACTTCCCATGTTTACCGGCAGTGAGCCGTTAACGGTTGCCGGGGCTACCCTCCTGCCACAGCACCTGTGGATCTTCGGCATTACCCTGTTCATCATTGCCGTTAACAGGTTCTATTTCCATCACAGCATCAGCGGCAAGTCGATGCGCGCCTGTTCACATAACCGGAGAGCCGCCAGCCTTGTCGGCATCGACGTGAAACGGATGGTTCTCTTTTCATTCGCCATCAGTTCTGCCATGGGTTCGGTCGCCGGCATAATCACCGCGCCGTTGACCATGACTTCCTACGATGTGGGCATCATGCTGGGCCTGAAGGGTTTCTGCGCCGCCATCATCGGCGGCATGAGCAGTGGTGTCGGAACGGTGTTCGGCGGTCTTCTGCTGGGGGTCCTCGAATCACTCGGCGCCGGGATGATTTCCTCGGGATACAAGGACGCAATTGCTTTTATCATCCTTCTTCTCATACTTTTTATCAGGCCCCAGGGTCTCTTTAAAAAAGCCGAAACGGAAAGGGTCTGACAGGAACCATGGGTACCGAACGTTCTACTCTCCTGAAATATCTTCTCTTTGCCGGCTCCGTGCTTCTCGCGCCGCTCCTGTTTTCCGGGGGGTACCTGATGAACGTGCTGGTTTTTATCGGTCTCAACACCATGCTGGCCGTGGCGTTGAATCTCCTCCTCGGCTATACCGGCCAGATATCCCTGGGACAGGCGGCTTTCTTCGGCCTCGGCGCCTATATCTCCGGAGTTGCGACCACCTCGTACGGGATGAACCCCTGGGCGGCGATGGCCCTTGCAGCGGTGCTCGTCGGACTGTCGGCTTTTGCCATCGGATTTCCCATCCTGAAACTTAAGGGTCATTACCTGGCCATGGCCACTCTTGGTTTCGGCATCATCCTGTACATTGTTTTTAATGAAACGGTCGAGCTGACCGGAGGTCCTTCCGGGCTTACCGGCATTCCCTGCTTTTCTGCCGGTTCATTCCAGTTCGACGGCGACATGAAGAATTACTATCTCATCTGGGGATTTACCCTGATTACGATCCTCCTCAGTGTCAATCTCGTTAATTCCCGTATCGGACGGGCTCTCCGGGCAATTCACGACTCCGAGGTCGCGGCCCGTGTCATGGGGGTCAATTCCCGGTTGCTGAAGGTGCAAATCTTCACCCTTTCCGCGGTGATCTCTTCTGTTGCCGGCAGCCTCTATGCCCACACCATGACCTTTATATCTCCCGCTTCATTCGGCTTCAATTTTTCGGTGGAGCTCTTGACCATGGTCGTAATCGGAGGTCTGGGGAGCGTGTACGGCTCTTTCCTCGGCGCTGCTCTTCTGACTCTGCTTCCCGAATTCCTGCGCACCTTTCAGGACTTTGATATCGTGGCCTACGGTCTTCTTCTGGTCCTGATGACCATGTACATGCCCGGCGGACTGGTGAGTATTCCCGCGCTTCTTAAGCCGATGCTGACAAAAATCAAGGCAGGAGTCGGAAAACATGCTTAGGGTCGATGGAATTACCCAGGTATTCGGCGGCATCACCGCGCTCAGGGACGTGAGCTTTTCCGTTTCGCCGGGTGAGATAAAGGGCGTTATCGGCCCGAACGGAGCGGGTAAAACCACTCTTTTCAATATAATCACGGGTATCTATCGCCAGACCTCCGGCAGTGTGTTTCTTGATAACGACAAGATTTCCTACTTGCCGCCGGAGAAGCTGGCGCGGCGGGGAATGGTGCGTACGTTCCAGAATGTAGAACTCTTCGGCGCCATGACCGTTCTGGAAAATGTCATGGTGGGCCTGCATACGAAAAGCCGCAGCGGTATCCTTTCCAGTTGTCTGAAACTTCCCAATCACCTTCGGGAAGAGCGGCGCATCCGGGAAAAAGCGCTGGCCTGGCTGGACTTCGTCGGCCTTGCAGGAGATGCATCCCTGAAAGCCGGCAATCTCCCTTTCGGCAAAGGGAGGATGCTGGAAATTGCCCGCGCAATGGCCCTTGAGCCTCGCATCATTCTTCTGGACGAACCGGCTGCCGGCCTGAACAGCCGCGAGACCGCGGAACTCGGCCGCTTGATCCGGAAGATTCGCGAATCGGGGGTAACGGTTGTCCTCGTGGAGCATGACATGGAACTGGTCATGGATATCTGCGACACCATTCTGGTGCTGAACCTGGGACAAAGACTCGCGGAGGGTACCCCTCGGGAGATTCAGGCGAATCCTGTGGTTATCGCAGCCTATCTCGGGGAAGGGTAAACCTCGGTACAATGCATAAAGGCGGAAGGTTGTAACTACTATCATGCTGCGAATAAAGAACATAAACACATATTACGGCCAAGTCCACGCCTTGAAGAACGTCTCGCTGCACCTGAACGCAGGAGAGATTGTCTCGCTCATCGGCGCCAATGGCGCTGGCAAGACCACCATACTGAACTCGCTTTCGGCTATCATTCCTCCCCGTGACGGAGAAATCCTGTTCGAAGGTAAACCCATCACCGGCCTTGCTCCCGACAGGATTGTGGAGATGGGAATTTCCCAGGTCCCCGAGGGGAGACAGGTCTTCAAGGACTTTTCCGTGGCTGACAATCTGGAACTGGGGGCTTACCTCCGTTTTCGCGCACACGAGGCACGGGCGAGTATAAAAAAGGATATCGAAGATGTCTTCACCCTGTTTCCACAGCTTTCCGGGCGGAGGAAGCAAATGGCCGGAACCCTTTCCGGAGGGGAGCAGCAGATGCTTGCCATCGGTCGCGCCTTGATGGCAAAACCGAAAGTGCTCCTGCTGGATGAACCGTCCATGGGGCTTGCTCCCTTGGTGGTGCAGGAGATTTTCCGGGTAATTACGCGGCTTCGAGAGGAGAAGGGAACATCGGTACTCCTGGTGGAACAGAACGCCAAGGCAGCGCTGAAGATTGCAGACCGGGGATATGTGCTGGAGACAGGTAAAGTACTGCTTGAAGAAAAGGCTTCCGACTTGCTGGAAAACAAAGAGGTGCAGCGGGCATATCTCGGCAAGGACAAGAAGGAAATCTGGGAACGGTAATAACTGTTAGTGAGGTTACGTTATGAAGATATGGGATCCTTTATACGAATGCATGCCGCGGGAAGATCTGGAACAGCTTCAGCTGGAGAGATTGCAGGCAACCATTAATCGTGTCTATAAATCTGTTACCTGCTACAAGAAAAAGTTTGACGAAGGGGGGATCGTTCCGGAAGACATCCGCTCTCTCGACGATCTGGCGAAACTCCCGTTCACGACAAAGGAAGACCTTCGGTTGAACTACCCCTATGGGATGTTCGCCGTTCCCCTGCGTGAGGTTGTTCGCATACATTCATCCTCCGGCACCACGGGAAAACCGACCGTGGTCGGCTATACGAAAAACGATCTCAGGATGTGGTCGAACCTGGTTGCCCGCTTTATGACAGCAGCCGGGGTCACACAGGATGATGTGGTCCAGATAGCATTCGGTTACGGTATGTTCACCGGAGCATTCGGACTGCACTACGGCTCCGAAACTATCGGCGCCTCCGTTATCCCCATGAGCGCCGGAAATACTGAAAAGCAGATCATGATCATGCAGGACTACAAGACGACCGTCTTGGTCTGCACGCCCAGCTATGCCCTTACCATCGCCTCCCGCATGGAACAGATGGGTATTGACCCGAAATCGCTCTCCCTGAGGGTGGGACTGTTCGGGTCGGAACCCTGGTCAGAGGGGATGCGCAAGGAGATCGAGAACCGCCTCTGCATCAGCGCGACGGATAATTTCGGCCTCTCGGAGATCATCGGCCCGGGCGTGGCCGGAGACTGCGAATACAAATGCGGCATGCACCTCTTCGAAGACGCCTTCATCCCTGAAATCATCGATCCCGAGACCGGGAAGGTTCTTCCCCGGGGGAGCGTCGGAGAACTGGTTCTGACGACCCTCACAAAGGAGGCGTTTCCCATGATCCGCTACCGGACCAGGGATATGACGAGTCTTGAGTATGGGAAATGCGACTGCGGCAGGACTTTGGTACGGATGAAGAAGACCATGGGGCGCTCCGACGACATGTTGATCATCAAGGGAGTCAACGTCTTCCCTTCCCAGATCGAGGAGATCCTGTTCGCCATCGAAGGGTGTGAGCCCCACTACCAGTTGGTCCTGGAGAGGGAAGGGGACAAGGATGTCCTTGAGGTGCGTATCGAGGTAACGGAAAATATCTTCTTCGACGAGATGAAAAAGCAGAAGGCCTTCCTGGAAAAGGTAGAAAGAAAGATCCACTCGATGCTCGGCGTCGGCGCCTCGGTCAAGCTCGTGGAGCCGTGCAGCTTGCCGCGGCATGAAGGCAAGGCAGTCAGGGTTATCGATAACCGGAAGAGGTGATGTCTCACTGTTATTCCTTCAGGAACATTACTGGACGGCGTTGGACTGATGACGTCACGTCCAGTAGTCTCCTGACTTATTTTTAATCATGTATACGGAAGGTACCATGCTGACTGCGGTCATTTTTGATTTTGATGGGGTAATAGTTGATACGGAACCGATTCACTTTCGGGCATTTCAGGAAGTGCTCCGACCGTTGGAACTCGGCTATTCCTGGGATGAATATCTCGAACGCTACATCGGTTTTGATGACCGTGACGCATTCCGCGAAGTTTTCAAAACGGCAGGAAGAGAGTTGAAGGAGCGGGTGCTGGAGGATTTGATTACAAGAAAGGCAGATGTCTTTGAAGAAATCGTCCAAATGGGCGTAAAACCTTACCCGGGTGTCGTCGAGCTCGTTACATCCCTTTCCGGTGTCCTTCCCCTTGCAATCTGTAGTGGCGCACTTGCGCGGGATATATGGCCTATCCTGGATCAATTGGCAATCAGGGAGGCATTTGATGTCATTGTAACAGCGGATGACGTTCATGCGAGCAAACCGGATCCGGAAAGTTACCAACTGACACTGGAACGCCTTGCTGCGATTTTTCCCGAGAAAAGGGTGTTGCCGGGACACTGCCTTGCAATAGAGGACACCCCCTCGGGGATTGCTTCCGCATGTGAAGCAGGTCTCCTTGTGCTTGCGGTGACCAACAGTTATCCTGCCGAACGGCTTGCGGGCGCTGTCTCAATCACCGACTCTCTGGAATCGGCAAGCATCACTGAGTTCATTCGGATTGTAGAGAATGCACATTGATTTTTCCCTATTGTCAGGGGTGGACCAGGGGGATATTGGTAAGGAGGATTGAACCGTCGGCCATGACAACCTTGCGAATCGGGTTTTGTCTCCGTATCGACGCAAATCCGATGGAGTACCGCTGCTTAATGGATTTGTCTCCGAGAAATTCCGGGGTGATGTTTTCTCCCCCGTGCCAAGCCTCGAAATGGAGATGAGGGCCGGTAGATCTCCCTGTAGAACCCGAGTGCGCGACGATTGAATGCCTGTCGACATGTGTCCCGGTTACCACGATATTTTCGCGATTGTGGGCATACAGGGTGGTTGTCCCATCGTCATGCTCCACGATCACTATATTTCCATACCCGTTGCGGCTGCCGCTATAGGATACGATACCAGGTGCAACTGCTTTTACCGGTGTACCCTCAGGGACGGCGATATCAATTCCGTTATGGTTTCTGAGCATACCGTTAATAGGATCGTAGCGCAGGCCGACCACGGAGGTTATGGTGCCGTCCACCGGAAAGTGCGATGGTTTGGAATTCCGAACCCGCTGTTTCGGGGGGAAAGAGGAAGGCTTCGTCCGCAGGCTTGGAGGAAGTACGGCAGGAGAGCCGGCCGACGCTCTCACGGCAGTCCGTGATTCCCTCAAAACCAGAACCGCCTTTCTGGAAGCCGGTGCATCCGTATAACAGTCCACGCCGTCTTTGTTGACATACTTATAAAAATCGGCATGCGCCTCATGCGCGAACAAGAGAGCTGCGATACTCAGCAAAAAGAAGACCATCCCCCTCGCTTCCTCCTGTGCCCGCGACATCCAGTCCTATGAATCAATTCTTGAAAGAACTTGGATTTTACACCGGCCTCACCACTACCGGAAATCATCAAATGCTCAGTACTTATATCCGGTTCTCCGGATTTTTGCAAGAAAGACGCGACCCCGGAGAGACAATTCCTGACATTCAAGGATAGGAGGAGATTCTCGATGCGGATTGCAGTTGTTGGCGCCGGCGCAGTAGGCCTCTTCTATGGGTCCATGCTGCAAAAATCAGGGAGTGAGGTACACTTTCTACTTCGTAGCGATTATGAGGCAATTGTCGCTGACGGGCTTACGGTTTATTCCGTACATGGCGATTTTCGATTGCCGAAGATCAAGGGGTACCGTACGCCGGAAGAACTTGGTGAGGCGGATCTGGTTCTGGTTGGACTGAAAACCTTTGCCAATCACCGTTATCGGGAGCTTATCGGACCTCTTGTTGGAAAGAAAACCCTCATTCTTACGTTGCAGAACGGCCTGGGAAATGAAGAAGCCCTGGCGGAGATATTCGGTGAAGAACGGATACTGGGAGGAGTTGCCATTATCCGCTCAAATCGTGGAATTCCAGGGGTCGTTTACCATATGGGGGAAGGTCGTATCATCCTTGGCGAATATCGTCCGGGAGAGACCGCGAAGGCAGAGAGAATTGCGCCCCTTTTTCAGGCAGCCGGCGTAGAGTGTCGAGTCGTACCAGATTTGAAGAGAGCACGATGGGAAAAGCTGGTTTGGAATATCCCTTTCAATGGCCTCTGCGCACTCATGATGAAGCCTGTTGACTCGCTGCTGCATCAGGACGCGTCCCGTCGCCTGATTATCGACATGATGCTGGAGGTGATTGCAGGTGGCAACGCCCAAGGTCTTATGAAAGACATTCCCGTATCTATCGCGGAGAAACTGGTATCCTCTTCCGTGACCCTTGGCCCCTACAAGCCCTCCATGCTTATCGACCGAATGGAAGGCCGACCATTGGAACTTGAGGCGATTTTCGGTATTCCGCTCTCCGTTGCGAAGAGTGTAGGGATACGGATGCCGCGCGTCGAGGTTCTCTTCGCGCTTCTTCAACTGACCGAAAACGGTTAAAGATTCATCTGGTCGAAGCAGTTCATCTGGACAACAGGGGGGTGGTGCCCAATAATTCATCAAAAGCGCTTTATGTTGCTCATTGTTTAGGCTGACCACTTAAGCAACTTTCCGTGAAATATTTGTATCGATTTGAAATTACTGACATAGTAACTCTCTGTTTTGTTTGGCAAGCTATTTGCTTTAATGGGTCCGAAAAGTGGCATTTATTAAAAGTGCACTGTAACGCATCTCTATAACGCTCTAAGGTGGCTAAGATAATCTTTTCAAGGGGGTGATTGATTGAAAAAGGTCGAGGCAATTATTAAGCCGTTCAAGCTGGACGAAGTAAAGGAAGCTCTCAACGAGATCGGGATCCAGGGGATAACGGTTAGTGAGGTTAAAGGATTCGGCAGACAAAAAGGGCATACCGAGCTGTACCGCGGCGCTGAATACGTTGTCGACTTCATTCCCAAGATTAAAATGGAAATAATCGTCGGAGATGATCTCGTAACCAAGGTCATCGAGACCATTGAGTTAGCCGCGAAAACCGGCCGTATCGGCGATGGGAAAATTTTTGTGACCAACGTCGAGGAAGTAGTGCGAATCAGAACAGGTGAGCGGGGACAGGACGCGATTTAAGCGTCACTCTTATATCCAAACAAAGGAGAGAACGAATGACACCACAACAAGTAGTACAGTTTGCACAAGACAACGGCGCCCTCATGGTCGACTTCAAATTTATGGATTTCGTCGGCATCTGGCAGCACTTCACCGTACCCATCAGTGAATTCGAAGAAGACATCTTCGAGGAAGGCCTCGGCTTCGACGGATCCTCCATCCGCGGTTGGCAACCCATTCACGCCTCCGACATGATCATTCTTCCCGATCCGACCACCGCCAAGATGGACCCCTTCACCGCCATTCCGACCCTGAGCCTGATTGCAAATATTTTCGACCCGATCACAAAAGAAGCATACACCCGCGACCCGAGAAACATCGCCAAGAAAGCGGAAGCGTATCTGAAATCATCGGGTATCGGTGATACGGCCTATTTCGGTCCCGAAGCAGAGTTTTTCATCTTTGACGACGTGCGCTACGATTCCAGCTCCAACCAGTCTTTTTATATTGTTGACTCTTCCGAGGGTACCTGGAATACCGGTCGCGAGGAATTCCCCAACCTGGGTTACAAACCCCGCCATAAGGAAGGGTATTTCCCGGTACCGCCGACCGACTCACTGAATGACCTGAGGAACGAAATGGTCATGGAGATGCAAAACGTAGGTATCCGTGTCGAGTGTCAGCACCACGAGGTTGCCACGGGCGGCCAGGCCGAGATCGACATGCGTTTTGACTCGATGGTTACCATGGCCGACAAGCTGCAGTGGTTTAAATACATCATCAAGAATGTTGCCGTACGCAACGGCAAGACGGTTACCTTCATGCCGAAGCCGCTCTACGGAGACAATGGTTCAGGCATGCACACCCACGTTTCCATCTGGAAGGACGGCACCAACCTGTTCGCAGGCGACGGTTACGGCGGCCTTTCCAAGATGGCTCTCTATTTCATCGGTGGGATCATCAAGCACGCCAGGTCGCTGAGCGGCTTCTGCAACCCGACTACCAACTCCTACAAGAGGCTGGTACCCGGTTTTGAGGCGCCCGTCAACATGGCATACTCCAGCAGGAACCGCTCCGCGGCGCTCCGTATTCCGATGTTCTCCACCAACCCTAAATCCAAGCGGGTTGAATACCGGACTCCGGACCCATCCTGTAACGGTTATCTTGCCTTTGCCGCCATCCTCATGGCCGGTCTCGACGGTATCGAAAACAAGATCGATCCGGGCCAGCCGCTCGACAAGGACATCTACGGACTTACCCCGGAAGAGCTTGCCGGTATCCCTTCAGCGCCGGGCAGTCTCGAAGAAGCCCTCCAGGCTCTCAAGGAAGATCACGAGTTCCTGCTGAAAGGGGATGTGTTCACTCCTGACGTTATTGAGAAGTGGATTGAGTACAAGACCGAGGCGGAGGTAAACCCCATCCGCATGCGTCCGGTTCCCATGGAGTTCGCTCTCTATTT
>CAYSPF010000018.1:9241-23471 GCA_964432775.1 uncultured Geobacter sp. | reverse complement strand
GCCGCAAGATAACGGTGAACCTCGCTCCCGCCGATATCAGGAAGGAGGGCGCTGCTTTCGATCTGCCCATCTCCATCGGCATCCTCGCCGCCACCGGGGTGGTGAAGGAACGGAAGACCCGGGACTATCTCCTCTTGGGCGAACTGTCCCTGGACGGGGGGGTGAAGCCGGTGCGCGGTTGCCTGTCGGTGGCCGTGGCGGCGAGGCGCGCCGGGTTCGCCGGAATTGTCGTGCCCCGTGAGAATGCCCGCGAAGGCGCCGTTGTCGAAGGGATAGCCGTCATCGGTGTATCGGAACTTGCCGAGGTAGTGCAGTTCCTGAACGGCGAGCGGGAGATCCCGCCCTGTAGTGTCGATCTGCAGGAGATCTTCCGTGAAACCGCCGATCATGGGGATGACTTCTCCGAGGTGAAGGGTCAGGACCACGCCAAGCGGGCCATCGAAGTGGCGGTTGCCGGGGCTCACAATATCCTGATGATCGGACCTCCCGGCTCCGGCAAGACCATGCTTGCCCGCCGCATTCCCGGCATCCTGCCGCGCATGTCCTTCGACGAGGCCATCGAGACCACCAAGGTCTACAGCGTCATGGGAATCCTGGATCGTGACCGGGCGCTCATCACCCAGCGTCCGTTCCGTTCACCCCACCATACTATCTCGGACATCGGGCTCATCGGAGGAGGGAACACCCCGCGCCCCGGTGAGGTCTCCCTTTCCCACAACGGTCTGCTGTTCCTGGACGAACTCCCCGAATTCAAGAAGCATGTCCTCGAGGTGCTCCGCCAGCCCCTGGAGGATGGTCGGGTCACCATCTCCCGCGCACTCATGTCCATCACCTACCCGTCCCGCATCATGCTCGTAACCGCCATGAATCCCTGCAAGTGCGGCGGAAGCTCTTCTAACCCGGAAAGCTGCTCGTGTACCCCCCGTGAGATCCACCAGTACCGCTCCCGGATCTCCGGACCTCTTCTTGATCGGATCGACATCCATATCGAGGTTCCGGCGGTCAAATATCGTGACCTGTCGGACCGGGCTGAAGGAGAAAGTTCGACGGAGATCGTGAAGCGGGTGGAGAAGGCGCGGGAGATTCAACGGGAACGCTTCAGGGGGACAAAGGTCCATAGCAACGCGCAGATGAGCCCACGGCAGATTCGGAAGTTCTGTGAGCCGGACGCCGCCGGTCACCGGCTGCTGGAACTGGTCACCGAACGGCTCGGGTTTTCGGCCCGAGCCTATACCCGTATCCTGAAGGTCGCCCGCACCATCGCCGATCTGGAGGGAAGCGAATCTATCCGTGAGCAGCATCTTGCCGAGGCTATCCAGTATCGGAGTCTGGACCGGAAGGGGATGTAGGCAAATATACGTGTCGTGTCAAACAAAGGGTTTTGCGCTTTTGCAGTATCGCGAGAGAAATCACGGATAGCGACCTATTGTGTTATCTCCTGGTGAAGCATGCGGGAAATAACTTGACAGAATGTTGAATTATATTATTATTCTCAGTACTTATAGGAACAAACACTGTTTTGTATGGCTGTGGGGTTACTGGGCGGATCATGGGGGTGCGGCTGTTTCCGGCGAGTGAGGCGAATCTGTCGGCAATCCGTTCCGCTATCAGCTGACTCATCCTCTATCCTTCCAATTTTTCATGAAATTTCGGCTCTGCCGTGGGAGAGCCGCATTCCGGGTATATATGACATGAAGAGCCCGACCATTATCGTGCAGTTGATCCACATCCACGGCCCCGGGAAGGGTGAAATCCAGGAGTTTTCCGAGGGAATCATCTCCATTGGACGCCATCCCGCCAGCAGTGTCCTTTTTCCCACGGATCTGACCATCATCTCGCGCCGTCATGCCGAGATACGGCGTGAGGGGAATCAGTTCAGGCTTGTGGACAGCAGCTCGAACGGTACCTACGTAAACGGGAAAAAGGTTACCGAGTGCATGCTTCGGGAGGGAGATGTCCTGGAATTCGCCGATGGCGGGCCGAAGGTCAGCTTTCTCACAAAGATCGTCGACAGCCTCTCCATCCCCGAGAAGCCCGTTCCACCACCGGCCGCTGCCCCCGGTCCCGTGGAGTCGCAGTCGTCACGCGGGAAGGAAGTTCCCGAACAGCCATGGATGAGCAGCCCGGAACCGCCCGCGCCCGAACCGCCGGGCGCCGAACCTCCGCGGTCGTCCCGTGCCGCGCCCGTTCCCGAACCGCCTCCGGAAGCCGCCCTGAAAGCCTCCGTGCCGCTGGTCATACAGTACGGTCCCACCATCCGTTCCTTCAGGGAATTGCCGATCGTCATCGGCAGAAATCCCGGATGTGATTTCGTACTCGATCATCCCGAGATTCTGGATCGGCATGCCCAGATTTTTTACAGTCAGAACAGGTATTGGATCAAAGACCTCACCGGACGGAAGATGGTTCGCCTGAATGCCGCCCCCCTGGAGTTGCAGGCGGCGCTCAGCCCGAACGACCAGTTTTCACTGGGCCCCCGGGGACCGGTTTTTTCCTTTCTCGGCGAAGGCCGTATCATGGAGGTTCTTGAGTCCGTGAACGAAGAATCGCCGGCTGCCGGCGTCGGAGGTGGCGAGGAAAGTGGCCGAATGGAGCGAAAGGACGAAAAGAAATCCGGCGGTTTCTGGTCCCGTCTGACAAAAAGATAACTATGAATCCATTTCTTGACGATTATCAGGTCTCATCTCTTCTGCCGTACCTCCGGCGCGACGCCTGTGTGCGGCTGTGTGTGACAGACCCCGATTCAGCACCGGCCGACGGGCAGTACCCGTTTCTCGTCCTCGATGACTCGGAGCCGACCACACGGCTGCTGGCCGGAAGGTTTGTGACCGATGCCGGGAGCGTCCTGAGGAGGGTTTTCCTCCTTATGCAGAGGGATCAGTATCTCCCGTCAGCTGATGCTCCGTGGCCCTTGACAAATCCGGACGTTGATTCCGCGTGGCAAAAGACTTTTCCCCTGTACAAAGACGAGAGAGAAGGGATTTCCTCTCTGCAGCTTGCCGGGCAGGCCGGGTCCGAAGGAAGCCTGCGATCCTTTTCATCGTTGTTCTACTGCTCGATGAAAGAGGTGTTCTTTCACCCCCCCTGCCCCCTCTGCGGGCGGCCGCTTCATCTCTGCACGGATGATGAACTGCTCGTGAACGCGGGACTGCAACCGTATTCCGCCTCCACGTATCGCTACCTGTATTGCGGGTCGTGCGGCGCCTCCGGCAGCGCCGGTTTCTATGTCTACGAACGGGATCACTCCTCACCGCCGACCCTTCAGGATCGCTGGGAACTGATCCGGAGTTTTGCCTCACCGGGCGTGGGGTGTGAGCCGGGCGCTTCCTTTCCCTGCGGTGACTGCCCGGAGCGCGACGGGTGTTTCGGCCCGGAATTCGCGGCAGGCTCCCGCATCGTTCCCTTTTCCTTTTACCCGTTCCACCTGCTGATCGTTGATGCGTTTACGCTGAACTCCCGAGACTTCCTCTCCCTTGTCGCCGGCGCTTCCCCGGATGAGGTGGAAAAACGGCTCCGTCCGCTGCGGGACCGCGCCCGTATCGACTGTCTTGCCGACATCCGGCGCGACAACCCCTCAGGGGAGACCCTCTTTCCCGTCACCGATGAGAGGTATTTTCTCGAAGTCCTGTACCTGAAGCTTTCTTTTCTCGACGACGTGCTGCGGCAGTTTCCGGCTCAGCCGGTTCCGGCGGACTGTTCCGGGAGGAGCCCGTCCCTGGACACCATCTGGGTGAAGCTTCCGGAACGGAGTGACAGGCTCCCTGCCTGGTGGAACTTCAGAACAGGGAGTATCGATATCATCCGGCCGAGACCCGAAGGCCTCTCCTTTGCCGCTGCCGCCTCTTTCAAACCCCCTCTCCACGCAGGACTGGTATGGTTTTCCGCCCTTCTCTCCAATCGAAGGCAGGGTGACCGGGAAATCCTCCGGGCGCTGGAGAACGAGGCGCCGGGTAGTGACGGTTCCCCTTTCGCCCCGTGGGAGCACCCCGATTCGAGGGCTGTTTTCCTGCCGGAAAATATCTTCTGGGACCCCGACGCCTTTCAGGTTCCTTCCGGCTGGTATCCCCTGTGGCGCCGGGCGCTGCACAGCGGTTTCGAACTGCTGCGCTCGGCTCTCTCCGGAGACTGCCGCCGGTCCGGCGAAACCTTCTTCAGGGATCTGGCCGGACTACGGTCGGAGATACGCTCCGCGCTTTTCGGCGCCGTTCCCGCCATGCCGGAAGAAGTCGCACGGGAGATCCCTGTTCCTGATGATCGAAGCGTGCATGATGCCCTGCTGCGCATTGCCGGGAGATGGCGGGCACAGGCGCAAGAAAGGACACCTCCCCCTCCGCCGGAGGAAACGGATGCGATGACGGAAACCGTTATTCTGTCCGCACGGCAAGAAAAACGCGATTTTTCGGGTATCATGGATACTGATGAGTTCATGGAGACGATCATCCTGTCTCCAAACGGGATTCGGGCGCAGATCCCGTCGCCACCCCCGGTTCGGGAATGCGATGATGCGCTCCCGGAAACGCTCATCATCACGACGGAGCAGGCAAAGGCAACGGATTCGAGGCCGAAACCTCCGGAACCGTCCCCCCCGCCCGAACCGATCGCCCCGCAGGATAGCGTGTCGCCGGAGGAGGATCTCCTGTCGGAAACGGTCATTCTCGCGCCGCGGAAGATCGATCCGAGGATGAAGGGGGCAAAGGGAAAAAATGGCTCGTGATCTGACACTGGAAAGCCTGGAAAAGGGGATCCGCGCATCGCTCGTGACCGAATGCCCGGACAGGGAAGCCGCCATTGAGGCGTACCTGGAGGGAGAGTTCGGCGACGCCTCCGCGGAGGAAAGGGCGGACATGGTGGAGCGCCTTGCCCTGCGCTTCGCGGGTCAGGCTCAGGGTGCGGACTCTCCATCGAATCGCGACCCGGATGCAACGGCAAAGCTGCTGTCACTCCTGCTCGGCAAGGATATTGCGGCAACGGAGATGGACGCCCGGGACGCGCCGGAGAAATTCGCCCGGGCGCTGAATACGGTGTTCGATACCCTGAATCAGCTTGTGGGCGTAATCAATACCACCTTTTTCGGCAGGAGTCCCGAACTGGAAACCATTCGCCACGTTATCGGCGCCCAGATTGAAGACGGGGAACGGGAGATTTCGCTGAAATCCTATCTCGAACAGATTCAGCAGGCGTTCCTCATCGCCCATACCTCCTTTCAGGAGGCGTCCCGGGAGATCGTCGGAGAGATCCTTTCCGAACTGGCGCCGGAAGCCTGTGAGGCGTCCGTTCCTTCCGGTCTCAGGTTCGGACCGCTGCGCAAGGCCGAGGTCTTCGATGCTTACCAGCAAAAGTACAGCGCCTGCAAGCGATGGGTCGATTCGGGAGGGTGCAGCGAAAGACTGCTGAGGGAATTCGAGAAGAGCTGTCGGAAGGCGGGTACAATGCAAGAAAGGAGCACTCCATGAGAAAAGTTGCCATACTGATGAAGCTGTCTGTCGTGATGATATGTCTCAGTTCCTGTTCCCTTTTTTCCGGCTCAAAGGATAAGGAGGCCGAAAAGATCGAAAGCGTAAAACCGGCCATCCCCTACGAAAAGGAATCGATCATCCTGAAAATCAGGAGCGACCCCCAGCTGAACCGTTTCCAGGGACAGCCCCATTCACTGGCCCTGTGTACCTACCAGATGAAGGATCCCAATGCCTTCAACCAGCTGGCGGATGAGAGAAACGGTCTTTCCCGGCTCATGGAATGCGAGAGATTCGACCCGAGCGTCCTGTCCAGCAAGAGGATCATCGTGCACCCCGCCCGGCAGCTGAAGGAGGCTAGAGACAGGGCGGAGGGGGCGCGCTATCTCGGCATCGTCGCGGGGTATTACCCCCTTGAGAAGAGCCGCGCGCTCCTTCTCTATCCCCTTCCTTACCCCGGTTCCAGGGGCGGGTCAAAGGAGCTTGTCATCGATCTCGATCTTGGTCAAGGGCAGATTAATCTCGTGAAATAAACCTGGAAACGTCCGGGGGAAGCTTCCGGAAGGAATCATTGAGGATACGCGTATGGACATAGAGAGACCCCTTTTCTGGCACCAGGGACTGTTCCTTCAGCCACAGCATTTTCAGTTGGCGGAGCGCTGCACATCGGCGCTCTTCGCCCCCATGTACGAGTATCTGGCGCCGTATTTCTGGGGGATCGGCGAACTGGAGATCCACAAGGCTTCCCTGGGTGCGCGAACCTTCTCGGTGACGAGGGGAAGTTTCGTGTTCCCCGACGGAACCCATGTTGCCTTGCCGGAAAACGCGCTGCTGGAGTCGCGCCGTTTCGAGGATGCGTGGATAGAGGGTGGGAAACCCCTGAACGTCTATCTCGGGCTGAAGAGATGGAACCCCGAAGGGGAGAATGTCTCGGTGGTTGAGAAAACGGATTCTCTCCCGCAGGTAACGACCCGCTTTGTTTCCCCGGCCGATGCCGAGGAGTGCCGGGATCTCCATTCGGCGGGCCCCGGGGCGGCGATAAAACGGATGCGCCATGTGCTCAGAATCTTCTGGGAATCCGAGATCGACCAGGTGGGAGACTACCTGCTGCTGCCGGTCGCCCGGCTGGAGAAGAACGGGGATGAGGTGACCGCTTCGGAGCGGTTTATACCCCCCTCCCTCACCATTTCCTCTTCCGAACCCCTGCTCAGGATTGTCAGGGAGATTCGGGATCAACTGGCGTCCCGCGGCCGTCAACTGGAGGAAATGAAGCGGCAGAGGGGTATCCAGACCGCGGAGTTCGGATCCCGGGACATGGTGTACCTGCTGGCGCTGCGCTCCCTCAACCGCTACATACCGCAGCTGGTGCACCTGACGGAGACGAAGCAGGTGCATCCGTGGATCGTCTACTGGCTCCTGCGGCAGATCGTGGGCGAGTTTTCCACCTTTTCCGAAACGGTCACCGTGCTCGGGGAAGTGACGGAAAGCGGCGAACGGCTCCTGCCGGTTTACGACCACCGCTCGCTGGGCGAGTGTTTCCTGGCGGCGCAGTCGCTCATTACCAGGCTGCTGGACGAGATTACCGCCGGTCCGGAATATGTGATTTCACTCCTCTATGACGGCACCTACTTCGCGGCGGAGATGAAGCCGGCCCATTTCGAGGGTCGAAACCGCTTCTATCTTGTCCTGCGCACCGAAGAGGATCCGAAGCTGGTTATCCAGTCCATGACGCTGGCGGCCAAGCTGAGCACACGGGAGCATATGCCGATTCTCATTGCCCGCGCGCTTCCGGGAATCGGGCTGGAGCATCTTCCGGTCCCTCCCCAGGAGCTGCCGCGCAGGGCCTACTCGGTCTATTTCTCCATCGACAGCCATTGCGACCAGTGGGCCATGCTGGAGAAAACGAGAAATATCGCACTCTACTGGGACAAGGCGCCGGAGGACCTGGAAATCGAGCTGATGATCGTCGGCAGGGGATGAGAAGGACGGGTGAATGGGTACAGGGTGAAGAAAAGACGATGAAATGGAGCTGTCTATGCATCTAACCGACTGTTTTATGGAACTGGTTGCCTATGTCGTCTATTTCCAGAAGAACGCGGCTTCGCGGCAACCTCCCTTCGAGCAGGTCAGGGCGGATATCAATCGCCTTCTGTCCCAGAGCGATGCCCTGGTCAGGAAGGGCGTCTTCCCGCGGGAAGAATATGATCAGGCCCATTTTGCCGTCTGCGCATGGGTGGACGAATGCCTGCTCGCTTCGGCGTGGGAACACCGGGTCCTGTGGCAGCGTGAGCAGTTGCAGCGTGTCTATTACAACACCACGGAGGCCGGGGAGGAGTTCTTCGACCGGCTCAACCGGCTGGGCATGCACCAGCGGGATGTGCGGGAGGTCTATTATCTCTGCCTCGCGCTCGGGTTCAAGGGGCGCTTCATTCACCCCGGCGACGAGTTTCTGCTGGAACAGCTGAAAGCGTCGAACCTGAAACTGCTGGTGGGCGGTCCCATGGGGATCCCGTCCCTGGAAAAAGCGGAGCTGTTTCCGGGCGCCTTTCCGCTCTCTACCCCGGAGATGATTCCCCAGACGCGCCGGTTCCGGTTCTCCCTGCTTGCCCTGGGCGCCATCATCGGACCCGTGGCTGTTTTTTGCCTCCTCTATCTCATCTACTGGGTGTTTCTGAACAGCATCTCGGAAAAAATCCTCAGGGCGGGGGCGTGACATGAAAGGCGCATTGCTGAAATTCATCAAGTTCTTCGTGCTCGGCGCGGCGGTCGTCATCGTGGTCCTGCTCGTCTTTCTCCTGGTCCTCTTCCTCGGGTGGCCCACATGGGTCAGCGCCTTCCTCCTGCTGGGTCTGGTCGGGATTCTGATAGGCCTCCTGTTTCTGAAAAAACTGATGCTCCGCCGCAGGGAGCAGCGTTTCGTGCACCAGATCATCGAGCAGGACGAGGCCATGGCGAAGAACCTGGCGGCAAAGGATCTGGAACAACACCGGGAACTCCAGGACCAATGGAAGAAATCCGTCGAGATGTTGCGTCGCTCCCACCTGAAAAAGGCCGGCAACCCCCTGTATGTGCTTCCCTGGTACCTGGTTATCGGCGAGAGCGGTTCGGGGAAGACGACATCTCTCAACAGCGCCCACCTTTCCTCCCCGTTCGTGGAAGTGAACCGGACCTCCGGCGTTTCCGGCACCCGCAACTGCGACTGGTGGTTTTTCGAGAAGGCGGTAATCATCGATACCGCCGGCAGATACGCCATTCCGGTCCATGAGGGTCGGGACAAGGACGAGTGGCAGCAGTTCCTCTCCCTGATCGTCAAATACCGTAAAAGAGAGCCGATTCACGGCCTCATCGTCACCGTTGCGGCGGACAAGCTCCTGGGAGCTGCCGCCGAGACCCTGGAGGAGGACGGCAGGAAGATCCGCCAGCGCATGGACGAACTGATGCGGGTGCTGGGGGTGAAATTTCCGGTATATGTCCTGGTGACCAAGTGCGACCTGATCCAGGGGATGGCGGCGTTCAGCGAGCAGCTCCCGGAAAAGAGCCTGGACCAGCCCATGGGTCTCGTCAACCAGGACCTGTCAAAGGATGTGGCGGGATTCCTGGAAAATGTCGTTACCTCTACCGGCGAACGCCTGAGAACTCTGCGTCTCCTGCAACTCCACCAGCCGCCTGCTTCCGGTTCCGCGGCCACGGGAGCGCTCCTCTTCCCGGAGGAATTCGAAAATCTGAGAAAGGGCCTCGATACCTTTCTATCCGGGGCATTCATCGAGAATCCCTACCAGGAAACTCCCCTGCTGCGCGGGGTGTTTTTCAGCAGCGGTCGCCAGGAAGGAACACCCTATTCCCACTTCCTGAACGCCCTGGGGCTCATCGGCGAGAAGGATGTCCTGCCGGGTACCAGCAAGGGCCTGTTCCTCCATGATTTCTTCTCACAGGTTCTCCCGCGTGACCGGGGCCTCTTTGCTCCCACCAGGCGGGCGGTGGAGTGGAGCACCCTGACGCGGAATCTGGGGATTGTCTCCTGGGTGCTCCTGGGACTGGCCATGATCGGCCTCCTCACCTATGCCTGCGTGAAAAACGCGTCCACCATCGAGGAAGCCTTTGCAGCCCGTCCTCCGGAGATGAAGGGCGAGCTGCGCACGGACCTGACCACCATGGAGCGGTATCGCCGCATGATCCTCAACGTGGAAGAGCGGAACAGGAACTGGTGGATACCCAGGTTCGGCCTGAACCAGAGCCGGAAGGTGGAGATGGAGCTGAAGGCCAGGTACTGCCGGCAGTTCCGGGATCGCTTCCTGGTTCCCTTTGACGGGACCATGAACGACAGCATCGCCACCTTCACCTCCGCCACCCCCGAGGAGACAACCAGCCGCTACATCGAGCACGTGGCGCGACGCATCAACCTGCTGATTGCGCGGCGTGAAGGGGGAGACCTGAAGGCCCTCCAGGCGAAACCACTGCCGGTCTTCCTCATGTCCGGCTACGATCGGGGGATGGACGAAGACACCAGGAAGCAGTTCGGATTCCTTTTCCTCAACTATCTTCTGTGGCGCACCGACACCGGAGACATCGGCACGGAGACCGCCACCCTGCAGCGGCGCCTGGTGCAGCTGCTCGCCATCCGCCAGGATAACCTCGACTGGCTCATGGCATGGTGCAATCGGCAGGGAACGGTTCCCTCCCTGACCCTCCAGTCCTTCTGGGGAGGGGGTGTCCCGGTTCCCGGAGAAAAGACCATTCCGCCCTCCTTTACCCGCAAGGGAAAGGAACAGATCAATTCCTTCCTCGCCGAGATTGTCGCGGCCCATCCCGAGCCCGGAGCGCTGGAGAGGCCGAAGGTCGCCTTCGAGAGCTCCTATCGAGGGTCGTGCTACGGTTCGTGGCAGGAGTTTGCCTCCTTCTTCCCCCGGGGCGCCGAGCGCTTGCGGGGGCAAAAGGAATGGCAGGCAATGGCGGAAAAGATGCCCACCGACCAGGGGCCCTACTTCTCCTTCTTCAACACGCTGACCACGGAACTGGCCCCACTTTCCGAGCCAGAGGGGATGCCGCCGTGGCTCCGACAGGTATACCAGTTCCAGCTGCTGAAAGCGGCGGGCGCGGGCGGAACCATAGCCACCAAGACCGCCGAGGAGGGGCGAAAATTCATCGATAAGCTGGAAAAGGCCCTGGGCAGAAAGACCGAGGGAGGCGCGGTGATGGAGACCCAGTCCGTACTCTCCAAGGCGATACGTGACTATCTGGCGGCCCTGGCCGCAATCGGGCCGGCAACCAGGTCGAGAAGCCAGTCGTACCAGTTGGCGCTCCAGGTTTTTTCCGATGAGCCGGCCGACAAGTCACCCTTCAAGGCGTCTGACGATGCTCTGACCCGCATCAGGAACTCCATGGGCGACGGCGGCGCGGATGCGACTTTCCGGGGGCTTGCCGGTGGTCCGCTCTCGTTCCTGTGGGCATTCGTCAGGCTGGAGACCTCCTGTGCGTTGCAGAGCCAGTGGGAGGAAAAGGTGCTGCAGGAGGCCCAGGGGGGGATGGACGAGCAGATGATGCAGTACCTGCTGGAGCAGGAGGGGCCTGTCTGGAAGTTCATGAAAGGGCCTGCGTCCCCCTTTATCGGGTGGAGCCCGAACCGGGGATACTATGCCAAGGAGGCTCTCGGCGGCACACTCACCCTGGAACCGGTGTTCGTGACGTTTCTCGCCAAGGGGGCCAAGGTGAAAAAGGTCGCGGCCGCGGCAAAGCCGAAAACGAACTTTGTCGTGACGCTCAAGGGGCTGCCCACCGACGCGAATCCCGAGGCGTCCCTCAAGCCCCAGTTGACCCGTGTCGAGGTGCAATGCGCGACCGGGAGCCAGGCAATGGAGAATCTCAACTATCCCGTGAGCAAGACGTTCACCTGGACACCCGATGCCTGCAGTGATGTCATGTTCCAGGTGGAAGTGGGTGACGTGACGCTCACCAAGAGATATTCGGGTCCCCAGGCGTTTTCCGCCTTTATCCAGGATTTCCGCGGCGGCAGGCGCACCCTGTATCCCAGCCAGTTCCCCGGAGAGAAGCGTGCCCTGGAGCGGTTGGGCATCAGGTACATCCGCGTGAACTACCAGTTCAGCGGGGACCTGTCCATGGGGGGGAGCGGGGGCGGCGGCGCCAAGTCCACCCTTCCGGGGCAGGTGCCGAGGAGGATAGCCCGTTGCTGGGACTGAGCCGGACGGAAAAACGATGGCGCTGGGCCGCCTGCGGCAAGCATCCCGTTGCCGGTGACTACTTCTGCCTTGGTCACAGTTTTCCCACGGCCAGGATTTTTGCGGATTGGATGGAAAAGGGCTATCCGTCCCTTTCCGGGAAGGATGCTGAGCTTGCCGGCGCCGCGACGGCATGCGGATGGCGTTTCTGGGCCGCCGGGGAAAAAAGGAATCTCGTCTGTGGCCTGGTGAGGGACAGCTATGACAGCTTCGGTCGTCCCTTCCCGCTGCTGGTGGTCGGGGAAGGACCGATGGGCGCCTGGGAGGAATCCTGGGAAAGCGTTCCGTCCGCATGTGAAAGGGCCTGGAGTTACATCGAATACTGCGTAACGAAGAGTATCAGGGATCTGAAGCAACTGGAAACGGAGATACTGAACACCCCGTCCCCGTCGGCCGACTGGATGGATAGCGGCGGGCTGCCGCCGGTTTCATTGGAACCCGCTTCCACCCTTTCCGGGAATGCCCTCGATATCGTTGTTCCTGTCTACCAGGGGGCCGAGTATGACGTGTTTCAGCTCAATGCGGAACATTCCGTCGGCAAGATTGACGCCGTAACTGTCCTGCACCGCCTGTTGAAAAATCGGCAGCCGGCGGTACCGAAAGCCTTTTTTGTCGGGGGGGATTTCGAGAGGACCTGTGCGGTCCGGTTCAATCGTCCTCTACGGTATGCCGATTTCAGTACCCTGTGGTCCGCTCCCCGGATGGAAGCAGGCTGCTTCCATCCCACATCGCTTTCACGTTGATATCAACCAAAGGAGGGTAGGCTTCCAGCCTGCCTTTGCCGCAGGCAAGATGCCTGCGCTCCAATTGAGTGCACACGGGAGTCAGACCTGAAGCCGTACCGTTCTGATTGCCATGAAAGGCAGGCGCCCATGGATGCAAAAGAATTGATTCGTGCCGGCAGGCTTCAGGAAGCCCGGATCCGGATCACGGACGAGGTGAAGGCGTCACCCTCCGACGCCGCCAAAAGGACGCTCCTGTTCCAGGTGCTCGCATTCTGCGGTGAATGGGACAAGGCGGAGCGGCATCTGGATATTCTGGCGGAGCGGGATCCCCGGGCGGAAACAGGGGTGCAGGTGTACCGGAACCTTATGTCCGCCGAGAGGAAGCGCGATGCGGTTTTTCAGGGAGAAGCCAGTCCTTCCTTTATGACAAAGATGCCCGACTGGCTTGAGAATCTGTTCCTGGCCCGTGAAAAGCTTGCAGGAGGCTCGGCCGCCGAAGCGAAGCGACTGCTGCGGAAGATCGAGTCCGGCGAACCGCGTCTTTCAGGAGACCTGAACGGTTCGCCCGTTGAAGGCTTCCGGGACACGGATGACTTCCTCGCCCATTTCCTCGAGGTATTCATCCATGATTCCTATCTCTGGTTTCCGTTCAGTTCTCTCCGGGAGATATCCATCTCCGAGCCGAGAAGCCAGCTTGACCTGCTCTGGATCCCGGCGCGGATTGCCGTGAAGGAGGGGCTCGCCGTCGGCTGTTATCTCCCGGTTCTCTATCCGGATTCCTGCCGGTCCGATGACGATCGGGTGCGGCTTGGAAGGATGACCGACTGGCGCGAACCGGGAGGGGGAATCTTCCAGGGAAGGGGACAGCACGTTTTCCTCGCGGGCGAAGAAGAGAAGCCGCTTCTGGAAGTACGCGAAATCCGTTTTAGCGACATGAAATCAGGTGGGGTATGAAAACAGACATTGACATGGATACACTTCTGCAACCCATCCCGGGAGACAGTCCGGCCGGTGAGGACCTCCGCTACGCACCCGTGTACGAAGAGATACGGGAGGCGCGCAGGTCCGAGGATCCTCTGGCCATGGGTGACTGGCAACGGGAGCTCAAGACAGCCGATTGGAGCCGGGTTGTTTCCCTTGCAACGGAGGCGCTGACCTCCAGGACAAAGGACCTGCAGATAGCCGCCTGGCTCTGCGAAGCCCTGGTGATGACCGGAGGGTTCGGCGCTCTTTTCCAGGGGCTTGCACTGGTGACCGGCCTCCAGGAGCGCTTCTGGGATACCGTGTATCCCCTGATTGAAGAGGGTGATCTGGAATACCGGCTGGCCCCCTTTGAATTCCTGAACGACAAGCTGTCGGCCGCCATTCGATCGGCGCCTCTGAACGATCCCGCCTCGACCCTCGTCTGTTCCCTCAATTCCTGGAGTGAATCGCGGGAGGCCGGCTACGAGGCGGATACGAAAAACAGGTACGGTGATGTGGATGAACAGAAAAAACAGCGCCGGGACGAGCTGATAGCCGAAGGGAAGATGACGGCCGAGGCATTCGACGCCGCGGCTGCCCAGTCGTCGCCCTCTTTCCGCGTCGCACTCCTGGAGAACCTGGCCCGGTGCCGCGAGGCCTTCAGGGAGCTGGATCGGGTCGCGGATGAAAAGTTCGGTCGGGAGGCGCCGCGGCTTTCGGACATCGGGGAGGCGCTGGATGAGTGCGACCGGCTCGTGAGCCGGTTGTACCGCGAGGAGAAAGAACAGGCCGCGGCGCCGGTACCCGCGCCGTCGGCTGAACCCGTTGCAGCCGGGTCTGAGGAGGAGGCGCCCGG
>CAYSPF010000018.1:0-9141 GCA_964432775.1 uncultured Geobacter sp. | reverse complement strand
GCCCTCGAACAGCTGCTTGCCGCCTCCTGCGCTTCCCCGTCAGAACGGGAGCGGAACCGCTATCGGCTCCTGATGGGCAAGCTTTGCCTGCGGGCCGGCAGGCCGGATCTGGCACGACCGATTCTCGAGGGCCTTTCCGCCCTCATCGATGAACTTCATCTTGAACGCTGGGAATCTCCGCTCTGGATCGCCGAGGTGCTGGAGGCTCTGTACCAGTGTCTGATGAGCGGAGAGCCTTCCGGCGACGATCAGGGAAGGGGCGCGGAACTCTTCCGGCGGCTCTGTTCCCTGGATGTAACCAAGGCCATACTCTACAGGAAGTGAATTCCTCAAGAAAGGAGGATCTATGCCAAAGAAAGAGAGTACGCAGCACAAAATCGATCGGGTACGGGCGCCGAGGGTCCACATCACCTATGATGTGGAGATAGGCGACGCAATCG
Organism: uncultured Geobacter sp.; assembly: GCA_964432775.1. Taxonomy (GTDB): domain Bacteria; phylum Desulfobacterota; class Desulfuromonadia; order Geobacterales; family Geobacteraceae; genus RPRC01. The sequence goes on along the minus strand of CAYSPF010000018.1, from coordinate 8,701 downwards.
AGATGAAGGAGATTCCCTTCGTCGTGGGGGTCCTTGCCGATTTGTCCGGCAAGCCCGACGAACCGCTCCCCAAGGTGAAGGACAGGAAATTCGTGGAGATCGACCGGGATAATTTCAACAATGTCCTGGAGGCGATGAAGCCGCGTGTTGCCTTCAAGGTTGAGAACAAGCTGAGCAACGACAATACGAAACTGGCCGTGGAACTTCGTTTCAAATCCCTTGACGACTTCCACCCGGAACAGGTCGCGCGGCAGGTGGAACCGCTCCGCAAGCTCACGGAAGCCCGGCGACGCATGTCGGATCTCCTGAGCAAGCTGGACGGCAATGACAAGCTTGATGAGCTTCTGCAGGAGATTATCAACAGCACCGAGTCCCTGCAGCAGTTGGGAAAAGAGGCCGGAGTCGAAGCTAAGCCGGAAAAACCGGGCACTGAATAACAAGGGGGTGATGACGTATGGCTGAGCAGGAAAAGGAACAACAGGTCCAGGCGGCTGAGGTCGAGAAAACCGCGGAAGAGCCGGGTCTGCTGGATCGGATCATCGATGACGGTCGTATGGCCCGCGACGTGACACAGCGGGAATACGCCCGGGATTTGATCGGCGAATTCGTGAAGCAGGTCATGGACGGCGCCATCGTCGTGTCCAAGGACACGGAGATGATGATCAACAGCAGGATAGCGCAACTGGACCGGTTGATATCGGCGCAGTTAAACGAGATCATGCACCACCAGGACTTCCAGAAACTGGAGGCTTCCTGGCGGGGGCTCTCCTACCTGATTGATCAGACCGAGACCGGGGAAAAGCTGCGCATCCGGGTGATGAACATCTCCAAACAGGAGCTGCTCAAGGACATGGAAAAGGCGGCCGAGTTCGACCAGTCCACCCTGTTCAAGAAGATCTACGAGGAGGAGTTCGGCACCTTCGGCGGCGCTTCCTACGGATGCCTGATCGGCGATTACGAGTTCGGCAACCATCCCCAGGACCTGTCACTGCTGGAGAAGATGTCCCAGGTGGCGGCATCCGCCCATGCCCCGTTCATCTCGGCGGCTTCGCCGGCCATCTTCAACCTGGAGAGCTTCACGGATATCGGCAATCCCCGCGATATGGCGAAGATCTTCCAGACCGTGGAGTACGCCAAATGGAAGTCTTTCCGCGACTCGGAGGATTCACGGTATGTGGGTCTCTGTCTTCCCCATACCCTGATGCGGCTGCCGTACGGCCAGGCGACGGTGCCCGTGGAGACCTTCGACTTCGAGGAGAACGTGGACGGAACCGACCACGGCAAGTACCTGTGGGGCAACGCAGCCTATGCGCTCGGCACGCGTATTACCGACGCATTCTCCAAGTACGGCTGGACAGCGGCCGTCAGGGGAGTCGAGGGAGGCGGACTGGTGCAGGGTCTTCCGGTTCATACCTTCCGCACGGACGAGGGGGAAGTTGCCCTCAAATGTCCGACGGAGATCGCCATCACCGACCGGCGCGAGAAGGAGTTGGCCGATCTCGGCTTCATCCCCCTGATTCATTGCAAGGGGACCGACTACGCCGCATTTTTCAGCACCCAGACCAGCAACAAGCCAAAGGTCTACGACAGCGACGCCGCCAACGCCAATGCCCGGCTGTCGGCCCAGCTCCAGTATATCCTGGCGGTCTCCCGGTTTGCCCACTACCTGAAATCCATCATGCGGGACAAGATCGGGAGCTTCATGACCAGAAAGAACGTGGAGGATTACCTGAACCGCTGGATCAGCAACTATGTGCTCCTGGACGATGACGCGGGACAGGAGATGAAGGCCCGCTATCCCCTTCGTGAGGCGCGGGTTGAGGTTGCCGAGATACCGGGCAAGCCGGGCGCCTACCGGGCCGTGGCGTTTCTCAGGCCCCACTACCAGCTGGATGAACTGACGGTTTCCCTGCGGCTGGTGGCCAACCTGCCGCCGCCGGCGAAGAAGTAGGCCTCCTCCAACCTCCCCCCGCCGGGGGGAGACTTTAGGCCCTCCTCCTGGAGAGGAGTTGCGCGATATTTCCCTCCCCCAGCTGGGAGAGGGTCAGGGAGGGGGCGGTTGCGGCGTTTAAAAAGGGCTATCAACAGAGGCTCATGCAAAAATAAAAAGGAGTTCCCTCTCCCCTGGTGGGAGAGGGTTGGGGAGAGGGGGAAGATGACATAAAATTGTTATGTTGTGCCTTCACCCTCCCCCCAGCCCCCTCCCATCAAGGGAGGAGGAGCGGAGTTTCAAGACTTTTGCAAGAGGCTCAACAAGGAGGAAACGAACATGGCATTTGACGCATTTCTCAAGGTCGAAGGTATCCCCGGGGAAAGCAGCGACGACAAGCACAAGGACTGGATCGAGGTCCTCTCCTTCAGCTACGGCGTGTCGCAGAAATCATCGGGTGCGGCGAGCACGGGCGGCGGGGCGAGCGCGGAGCGGGCGGATTTCGCCGATTTCAGCATCGTGAAGACCCTGGACAAGTCCTCCCCCAAGCTTTTCGAGGCCTGTGCCCTCGGAAAGCACCTCAAGACCGTCACCATTGAACTCTGCCGGGCCGGCGGCGACAAGGTGAAGTACATGGAATACAAGCTTGAAAACTGCATCGTAAGCTCGTTCCGGCCGGGCGGATCAGCCGCGGGCGGTGAAACCCTTCCCCTGGAAGAAGTCGCCTTCAACTTCGGCAAGATTCAGATTTCCTATACCCAGCAGAAGCGCGAAGACGGCAGCGGCGGCGGCCAGGTGGCCGCGGGATGGGACCTGCAGGCGAACAAGAAGGTATAACAGGGTTTCGCGGAGCAGCCGATGGCGGTTCAACCATACATACAGGCATCACTGCTGGACAGGCTCATTGATATGGAGCCGGCAACGACCCATGAGCCTGTCCAGAGCCGCGCCCCGACCTTCGCGCAGGTCAAGAAATCGGTGATGAGGGACCTGGAGAATCTGCTGAATACGAGAAAGACGATTCAGTCCGTACCGGAGGCGAACGTACATCTGGAAGCATCGCTCTTTACCTACGGACTGGGGGACTTCACCTCCCACAACCCCAGGAGCCCGTCGGTACGGATTCAGATTCGGCAGGAAATCGAACGGACCATCTCCCTCTTTGAACCGCGGCTGAAAAATCTCACGGTCCGTTTCGATCTGCCGGGAGAGAGTGAGCGAACCCTCCGGTTCAGGGTTACGGCGCTTTTGGTCGTGACCCCGCTTACCGAGCCGGTCGCCTTCGATACCTATCTGGACATCAACCGGGGTGAATACTTCATTCCAACCTGACATACCTATGGATGACGAGATACTGACATATTACGAACGTGAACTTACTTTTATCCGCGAGATGGGAAGCGAGTTCGCGAAAAAGTACCCGAAGGTGGCGGGCCGGCTTCTCCTGGAGCCGGACAAGTGCGAGGACCCGCATACGGAGCGCCTTCTGGAGGGCTTCGCATTCCTGTGCGCCCGTGTCCACAAAAAGCTCGATGATGATTTTCCCGAGATCACCCAGTCGATGCTCAGCATCCTCTACCCCCACTACACCAACCCGATTCCCTCCATGTCGGTGGTGACGTTCGAGCCGATCCTGAAAAACATACCGCCCGGCGGATACCGGATTGAAAAGGATACCGCCCTTTTCTCGAAACCCGTTGACGGCATACCCTGCCAGTTCGCCACCTCCTACCCGGTGACCCTGCTGCCCCTGGAGGTGGTCTCCGCTGCCTTCGAAGACCCGAAGAAACCGGTACGGAACGCCCAGCAGGCGCTGGTCATCCGCCTGAAGGCGCATAACGGCCTTTCCTTTCCTGAACTGGGTTGCGACAGGCTGCGCTTTTTTCTGAACGGCCAGCGGCAGCACGTGTTCCATCTCTATGAACTGCTGTTCAACAATGTCTGTGCCATCGAATGCGAAGCGGTGGGCGGAGCGGGCGTTCCCGAGGTCATATCCCTGGAGACCGGGTGCGTCAGGCCCGTCGGGTTCGAGCCCGGGGAAGGGATGCTCCCCTACTCGGCCAGGTCTTTCCCCGGCTACCTGCTCCTGTTCGAGTACTTCTGCTTTCCGGAAAAGTTTCTCTTTTTCGATTTCCTGGGGCTGGAGCGGCTGCGGGGACCCGGATTCGGCGATACCATCGACATTCGCTTCTACCTGGACAAACCGGCCAAGAGCAGTCTGCTCCTGTCGCCGTCGACCTTCTGCCTTCACGCCGCCCCGGTCGTCAATCTGTTCCGGCGCATCGCCGAACCGATCCGGGTAGAGCATCAGAAGACCGAATATCTCGTCATTCCCGATATCAGGCGCGCCGAGGCGACCGAGGTCTTCACTGTGGACAGCGTGGCCGCTTCACGGGCAACGACAGCCGAAATGCTGGCGGAGTACCGGCCGCTCTATTCCATCCGTCACCATCGGGAGCAGGAGGACGAGTCGTCCGCTGGGGCATTCTGGCACCTGCAACGGCGCCCTTCCGAGCGAAAGGGGGATAGTGGTACTTCCCTGTATCTTTCCTTCAGCGACCTTCTGTTCCGCCGCACCGAACCCGAAGCCGAGACCCTTACCGTCCATGTCACCTGCACCAACCGGGATCTCCCGGCCCGCCTTCCGTTCGGCGACTCCGGCGGGGATTTCGAAATGGAGGTTGCCGCCCCGGTTTCACGGATCTCCTGCCGCATCAAGCCGACCCCCACCAGGCGCCCGTCCCTGGGAGGGGCTCTCCAGTGGCGGTTCATTTCCCATCTCTCCCTCAATTACCTGTCCCTTGTGGATGGGGGTGGAGACTCGCTCCGGGAGATTCTGAAGCTGTATGATTTCGAGAATTCACCCGTTACCCGGCAGCAGATAGACGGGATTGTCGGGCTCCAATCCCGGCATGTGACGCGGAGGATCGGACAATCCTTCTGTCGGGGCATCGAGACGTCCATCACCTTTGACGAAGACAAGTTCGTCGGCTCCGGCCTCTATCTGTTCGCCTGCGTGCTCGAGCGCTTCCTGGGGCAGTATGTCTCTATCAATTCCTTTTCCCGGATGATTGCCCTGACGGCACAAAGGAAAGAAAGGTTGAAGGAGTGGCCCCCGAGAAACGGCAATCGGATTCTTTTGTAGAAAGGCTCCTCTTCGACGAGTTCTACCGGGTATCGTTTTTCCAGGCCGTACAGCTCCTGGAGACGGCCTTCGCCGGGGAAAAGACCCTTGGGGAAGCACTTTCCCCCGCCCAGGAGGCGGTGCGCTTTTCGGTCAAGCCGGGCCTGAGTTTTCCGGCCAGCGATATTTCGGACCTGAGCCGGGCCGAAGACGACGGGCCGATACGGATGCAGGTTGCCTTTATGGGAATGACCGGGCCCTCGGGCGTCCTTCCCAGTTGGTACACCACCCTTGCCATGGAACGTACCGGCGTCAAGGATTTTGCCCTGGCCTCGTTCCTCGATCTGTTCCATCATCGGCTGATCTCGCTCTTTTACCTGGCGTGGAAAAAGAACTTTTTCATCGCCCACTACCGTCCGGAAGCGGGCGATCGGTATTCGCGGTATTTTCTGAGCCTGTTGGGGCTGGGGACAAAGGGGCTTGCCGACAAGGTGGGATACCCGCTGGAATCGCTGGTGTTCTGCGGAGGGCTTCTCTCACGGCAGGTTGCTTCCGCAGGCGCCATCGAAGCCGTGGTGGAATATTGTCTCGGTGTACGGGCTTCAGTGGCGCAGTTTCTCGATCGGACAATCGAGATTGAACCGGAGGAGAGGACCCGCATCGGCGCCGCCAACAGCAGCCTGGGCATCGATGCGGTATGCGGCTCCCGTGCATGGGAATGCCAGACCAGGTTTCGAATCGACCTGGAACCGGTCCGGTACACCGTTTTCCTCCGGCTGCTGCCGTCGGGAGACCTGCTGAAACCGCTGTTTTCCCTGGTGAGATACATCGTCGGGACGGAATTCGAGTTCGAAATCCGTCCGTACCTCCGACGAGAGGAGATTCCTCCCTGTGAGCTCGGCCTGGTGAGCGCGACCGCGCCTCGACTCGGCTGGTCCACCTGGATTACACCGCTGGAAGGAACCCTGGCGGAAGATCAGGGTGTGACGTTTGATGAGACCGTGTTCCCGGACGGAGTCAACTGAGAACCCTATCCGATGTAAAGGAGAGACCACCATGATTCAACCCGACCTGAAGCTGCTCATCGGCAAGCTCAATCCCACCTGTCGCGGCGCCCTGGAGGCGGCTGCGGGGCTCTGTCTTTCCCATACCCACTACGAGGTGGATGTTGAGCATTTTCTCATCAAGCTGCTGGAGGCGCAGAATACCGATCTCGGAAAGATTCTCCGCTACTTCGAGATTGACGAGACCCGGGTGGCTGCCGACCTGAGCCGGGCGCTGGAGGGGTTCAAAACGGGCAACGCCCGTACGCCGGCCCTCTCGCCGCGTATTCCCCGGATGATCCAGAATTCGTGGCTCCTGGCATCGGTGGACTATCAGTCGCCCGCGGTCCGCTCCGGGCACATGGTGCTCGCCCTTCTGTCCGACGAGGATTTTTCCCGGATGCTGCTTGCGAGTTCGGAAGCGTTCCGCAAGATTTCCGTGGAAACACTGGCCAAGAACCTGGCCGACATTGTCACCGGTTCCCGCGAGGACGCCGAGACCGGAGGCACAATGCGGCCCGTGCCCGCCGGTGGAGAAAAAGCTGCGCCGGCCGGGACGAAGTCACTGGATCTCTATACCATCAACCTTACGGACAAGGCCCGCAAGGGAGGGGTGGATCCGGTGCTCGGCAGGGATGCGGAGATCCGGCAGATGATCGACATCCTGATCCGGCGACGGCAGAACAACCCGATCCTGACCGGCGAGGCGGGTGTCGGCAAGACCGCCGTTGTCGAGGGGTTTGCCCTCAGGATCGCGGAGGGCGACGTGCCTCCGCCGCTGAGGAACGTGGAGATCCGCACCCTGGATCTGGGGCTCCTCCAGGCAGGGGCCGGGATAAAGGGGGAGTTCGAGAACCGGCTCAAATCGGTCATCGAGGAGGTGAAGGGTTCTCCGACGCCGATAATCCTCTTCATCGACGAGGCCCATACCCTGATCGGCGCGGGAGGCTCGGCCGGGTCGGGCGATGCGGCGAACCTGCTGAAGCCTCCCCTGGCGCGCGGCGAGCTGCGCACCATCGCGGCAACCACCTGGTCCGAGTACAAGAAATATTTCGAGAAGGACGCGGCCCTGGCCCGACGCTTCCAGGTGGTCAAGATAGAGGAGCCGGACGAGGCAAAGGCCCTGGTGATGATGCAGGCCGTGGCGCCTTTCCTGGAGAAGCACCACCAGGTGATGGTCCCCTCCGAGGCGTTGCGCGACGCGGTCCGCCTATCCCGCCGCTACCTTCCGGCACGGCAGTTGCCGGACAAGGCGGTGAGCGTGCTGGACACGGCCTGCGCGCGGGTGGCCATCGGTCTCACCACCAGCCCCCCGGCCGTGGAAGAGGCGACCCGCCGCATCGACCAGATCGAGAGGGAGGGAAAGCTGCTTGATCGGGAGTCTTTGCTGGGCACGGACCATAAAGAGCGCATCACGATCCTTGCCGAACAGAAAAAGGCGGCGCAGGCGAGGCTCGAAGAACTGACCGCCAGGTGGACCCGGGAATCGGAGATAGCAACCCGCATCACGGACCTGCGGAAGGATATCCAGGAAACCCATAGCCAGAACCCGGCGGACAAGTCACTGGCCGCGAAGCGGAAAAAGCTGAAGGCGACCGAACAGGAGCTGAAAACCGTGCAGGGGAACGATCCTCTCCTCCAGATCGAGGTGGACCCGCAGATCATCTCCGAGGTCATCTCCGGATGGACCGGCATCCCCACCGGCCGGATGCTGGTGAATGAGATCGACACGGTTCTCAACATGCATACACTGCTGGCTGAGCGCATTATCGGGCAGGATCACGCCCTGGCCGCCATTGCCCAGATGATCCGCACCGCCCACGCCGGCATCGAGGATCCCTCAAAGCCGACGGCCGTGTTCCTCTTCGTCGGCCCCAGCGGCGTGGGCAAGACCGAAACCGCCCTGGCCCTGTCCGAGCTGCTCTACGGAGGAGAGGAAAACGTCATAACTATCAACATGTCCGAATACCAGGAGGCCCACACGGTATCGGGACTGAAGGGTTCGCCCCCCGGCTACGTGGGCTACGGCGAGGGGGGAGTGCTCACCGAGGCGGTGAGGAAGCGCCCCTACAGCGTGGTGCTCTTGGACGAGGTGGAAAAGGCCCATCCCGACGTGATGGAGCTCTTCTACCAGGTATTCGACAAGGGCTCCCTTGAGGATGGGGAGGGTCGCAAGATCGATTTCAAGAACACCCTGATCATCCTCACCTCCAACCTGGGCACCGACACCATCATGAAGGTCTGCGCAGACGAAGAGACCATGCCGGACTGGCAGGCGCTGAACGACATGATCCGGCCGGAGCTTTTGAAGCATTTCAAACCGGCGTTCCTGGGGCGGCTGAAGGTCGTCCCCTACTATCCCATCAGCGACACGACCATGCGCTTCATCGTCAAGCTGAAGCTGAACAAGATCGCGAAGCGGATGAAGGAAAACCGGAATGTGCTGTTCAGCTACGACGAGGGTCTCATCGACGCCATTGCCGCCCGCTGCACGGAAGTGGAAAGCGGGGCGAGGAATGTGGACCATATCCTCACCAATACCCTGCTGCCGGAGATGTCGAGGGAGCTCCTCTCCCGCATGGCGAGCGGAGAGCAACTGAAGGA
>CAYSPF010000017.1:0-23723 GCA_964432775.1 uncultured Geobacter sp. | reverse complement strand
CCAATTTTTCCCATAACCACCAGATATCGATCATCATTGGCAACAGGAAGCTTGATGTGGATACACTCGATGACCTTGGCGCCCAAGTCGGATAGCTGACCCTTTGCCGCAACCGCTTCATCCCTTCCTTCCCGCCCCTTCATGGCGATAATGTGCCCGTCATTTTTCAGAAGAGGTAGCGCAAGGAAAACAAAATATGGCAGATCAGAAAATGCTCTGGACACGACACAGTCGAAATGTGAGGCATAGCTTTTCGCCAGCTCCTCTCCCCGAGCATGGAGTGCGGTAAATTCGTGGAGATGAAGCAGGCGTGCCGCCTGCCGTTGGAAGAGAATCTTTTTCTCCACCGCATCGACGGAAACGACTGAGAGGTTGGGAAGCATGATTTTGAGCGGAATCGCAGGAAAACCGCCCCCGGAGCCGAGGTCCAGCAGAGATCCGGTCTTATTGATAATGCCCAACAGGGTCAGGGAGTCGGCGAAGTGCTTCATCGCGATATCCCGGTCATCCCTGATGGCTGTCAGGTTTATCTTCTTGTTCCACTTCTTCAACTCGTCCGCAAAGCTGCCGAATTGTCCCAATTCGTTGGCGGTAAGCTCGATTCCCAGCTCCATCGCGCATCTTCGGAGGAGTTCCACTGCATCCCTGTTCATTTTCCCCTACCCGCTTTCAAGGCCACGGCGAGGATTGAGACGGCCACCGGCGTTACCCCCTGAATCCTGGATGCCTGGCCGAGGGTGTCCGGTCGAAATTTGATCAGCTTTTCACGAACCTCGGCGGAAAGGCCCGTAAGAGCGACATAATCGAAATATTCCGGGATCCTGCTCGCCTCCAGCTTGGCGGATCTTTCAATCTGCTGTAGCTGCCGGTCGATGTAACCCTGATACTTGATCTGAATCTCCACCTGCTCCCTGACAGTAGCCGGGAGAGTGCGGCAGGTGACATCGATTTTTTCAAGATCCCGGTAGGTAAGTTCCGGTCGGCGCAGCAACTGCTCATAACTAAGTGCATTCTGGAGATCCAGCAGGCAGTACTCCTCCATAAATGCCGGGTCCGTTTCGGAAGGTACAAGTCGTTTCACTCTCAGTCGTTCCAACTCGGCGATAATCATGTCTCTCTTCTCGATAAATTTCCGGTAATCCTCTTCATGAACAAGTCCTACCGCATACCCCTTTTCCCTGAGCCTGAGATCGGCGTTGTCCTCTCGAAGGAGCAGCCGGTACTCGGCTCTCGACGTGAACATCCGATACGGCTCTCGTGTGCCGAGCGTAACAAGATCATCGATGAGGACGCCGATGTAGGCATCTCCGCGCCCCAGTACCAGTAGTTCCTTGCCTTGTACCCGAAGAGCCGCGTTAATCCCCGCAATGAGTCCCTGTGCCGCTGCTTCCTCGTAACCCGAGGTACCGTTTATCTGTCCAGCGTGGTACAGGTTCCTGACCGGCTTCGTTTCCAGAGAGGTATGGATCTGAATAGGGTCGACATAGTCGTATTCGATAGCGTAGGCGGGACGCATGATTTCCACCGCTTCCAACCCTTCGATGGATCGGTACAGGGCAAACTGAACATCGATGGGGAGGGAAGTGGAGAGGCCGCTTGGATAAACTTCCACCGTGTCAGCGCCTTCGGGTTCGAGAAACGTCTGGTGCCGCTCCTTTTCCGGAAAACGTACAACCTTGTCCTCGATGGATGGACAGTAGCGGGGCCCCACTCCTTCGATGACCCCTCCATAAAGTGGTGATCGATCAAGGTTTGCCCGTATGATGTCGTGGGTATGCGGGTTCGTGTAGGCGATATGGCAGGGAAGCTGTGGGCGATCAATCTTTTCGGTTGAAAAGGAAAAAGGAATCGGCGGGTTATCTCCGTGCTGCACCTCAAGGCGGCTGAAATCAATGGTACGACCGTCAAGTCTGGCCGGGGTCCCTGTCTTGAGACGGCCGATCTCGAATCCCTGATCCCGGAGTGAATCGGAAAGGCCTTCCGCCGGGAGATCCCCGGCTCGGCCACCTGCATACTTGGTGAGTCCCACATGGATTAGTCCTCGGAGGAATGTTCCGGTTGTCAGGATGACCGTCTTCCCGAGGAAACGGATTCCTACGCGGGTATCTACTCCCAGCACGACTCCTTGTTCCACGTAAAGGCTCGTCACTTCCCCCTGCTTCATAGAGAGGTTTTCCTGATTCTCCAGAACCCTCTTCATACGCAGGCGGTAGAGCTGCTTGTCAGCCTGTGCCCTGGAAGCCCGAACGGCAGGACCCTTCCTGGTATTTAATGTGCGGAACTGGATCCCGGTAGCGTCGATGTTTTTTCCCATCTCCCCGCCAAGTGCGTCTATCTCCCGAACCAGATGTCCTTTTGCCAGTCCGCCGATGGCGGGATTGCAGGACATGAGAGCAACGGCATCCAGATTAATGGAGAGGAGCAAGGTACTGCATCCCATGCGCGCACCCGCAAGGGCAGCTTCACAACCTGCATGCCCGGCCCCGACTACTATTATGTCGTAGTGCTTCTCGTAAACAACCAATGTGGTCCCTCATACTGTAATCGACGCTCACAGGAAGCCGTGAAACAGGATTACCGAGTAGCCGTGAATGCCTGCTTATCGCCGATAGACAGACACGGTTATTTTATGCTGTCACTTTTCTTCGCCCCGCGAGGCTCTGTTAATGGCGCTACCAGGGGTGATGTTTCACGTGGAACATTCTCTACTTTCCGATGCAGAATCTCGAAAATATCAGCTCCAGAATGTCATCAGGCGTCGTCTCTCCGGATACTTCACCTAAAGAACGTAATGCGTCCCTTAGATCGAGCGCCGCGAATTCAAGGGCCGGTTCACCGGGAAAACAGTTCAGGAAAGAAACAAGCTGATGCTTCGCCTTCTCCAGAACTTCCTTGTGCCTGGCCTGCGACAGTGCTATAAACTCCCTTCCTTCCGGTATCCCTCCACGGATAAACTGTGAAAATATCGCCCCTCTCAGATCTTCTATGCCATCCCCGTTGCGCGCCGACACACTGAGCAACTTCACCCTGTTCATGCTTTCAGGAAGCTGAGCAACGGACGGTAGATCGCATTTATTCCTGACAACGATACACGGCCGGCTGGATACAGCCTGCATTATTAGTATATCTTCATTATTAAATGTGCGCGCGTTATCCACAACGAACAGGATCAGATCAGCAAGGGGGATCTTTTCCAGCGTCATCTTCATCCCTTCCTGCTCGATCTCATCTTCGGTATCACGAATTCCTGCCGTATCAAGAAGCTTGACGGGGAGCCCCTTGATATTCACGACCTCTTCAATGATATCACGTGTCGTTCCCGGGACCGAGGTGACAATGGCCCGCTTTTCCTGCAAGAGAGTATTGAGAAGGCTGGATTTGCCCACATTCGGCCTGCCTGCAATAAGGACCGAAACCCCCTCGCGGAGAACCTTTCCCTCATGATAGCTGTCCAACAGTTGTTCTATGATAGAAAGGGACTGGAGAACGGATTCCTCTATCTGCTGATAATGGGGAAGAATAATATCATCTTCTGGAAAATCGATGTACGCCTCGATAAGAGCCAGGGAGTTAAGAATCCCATCCTTGGCATCGACAATCTTTTTCGAAAGCAGTCCTTCACGTTGGTGCTGCGCTAGGGCAAGGGCTGCTTCGGTCTTCCCGCGAATCACCTCGATGACTGCCTCGGCTTGGAGGAGATCTATTCTGCCGTTGAGAAAAGCCCGTTTTGTGAATTCTCCGGGCTCAGCAGTCCGGGCGCCCAATCGTAGGACCAGATCGAGTACCTTCCGCACCAGAAGATAGCCTCCGTGGCACTGAATCTCCAGCACGTCCTCACGCGTATAGGATCGCGGCGCACGCATAAGAACGAGCATCGCCTCATCAAGAATGTCTCCACTCTCCGGGTCGACGATTTCTCCATAATAAAAGCGGTGGCTTTGCATGCCACCGCTCTGCTTTTTCAAGAATAATTTTCGAGCAATCTCTTCAGCAGCCCCACCACTGATCCGGACGATGCCGATACCGCCCTCTCCGACCGGAGTGCTGATGGCTGCTATTGTGTCATTCAGGTACATGATTCCTTCCGACTTTTGCTCAATCCTTCAGGCTATGATTGATATATGACTGCTGGGCGATGGTCAGGATATTGTTCACCAGCCAGTAGATGACCAGGCCTGAGGGAAAGTTCAGGAACATAAAGGTAAAGACTACCGGGAGGGCGAGCATCATCTTCGCCTGAATCGGGTCCATCGTGGAAGGGGTCATCTTTTGCTGGATGAACATCGTCACACCCATGATGACGGGGGTGACATAGTACGGGTCCTTGGCGGAAAGGTCGGTAATCCAGAGCATAAAAGGAGCATGACGCAGCTCAATGGAAAACATGAGTGCCTTGTAGAGAGCAAAGAAAACCGGTATCTGTACTATCATCGGTAGACAGCCGCCGAGAGGGTTCACCTTGTGCGTACGGTAGAGTTCCATGACCGCTTTGTTCATGGCATCCCTATCGTTCTTGAATTTCTCCTTCACCTCTGCCATCTTCGGCTGCAGCTTCTGCATGTCCTTCATGGACTTATAGCTCTTGTGGGTCAGGGGGAAGAACAGTATCTTGATGATGACGGTGATTATGATAATGGCAATGCCGTAATTATGGGTATATTTATTGAAGAATTTCAGTGTAAAGAGAAGCGGCTTGGCAAGGGGCGCGAACCAGCCCAGGTCAAGAGCCTGCTCCAGACCAGCTCCCTGGGCCTTCAGGACGTCAAGTTCCTTCGGACCAAAGAAAAGACGGTACGCAACGGCCCCTGTCTGCCCGGGATTGAGATCCACGGAAGGGGATGAAATGATGGTATTCAGATACCTCCCACTTCCCTTTTCTATCGCAACTGAGCCGATACTGCCGTCTTTTGTGAGAACCGCACTCAGAAAATACTTATCAGCATATCCGGTCCACTCGACGCTCGTAACATATTTTTTTGGTTTTTCCGGGATGTCTTTGACAGCTTCGGTGCTAAATTTTCCGTCGGAACGGGTAACCGCGCTGTTATTCTCGAAACGGCTCTGTTTGCTCTTCGGCTCCACGGGATGGGGAAGAGCAAGGGTGAGGACTCCCGTCAACCTTCCCGGGCCGCTGTTGGTAATCCTTGTGTCGAGACCGATTTCGTAACCCGCACCGGAAAAGGTGTAGGATTTTGTAACAACGGTTCCTTGGGGAGAAGTCCAGGAAAAATCAAGCCGCTTTGTTTCGTTCCCGGTAACCCGCAGAGTATTGTCACTCGGGCTATAGATTGCGGCAGAATCCAGAAGGAAGCCGGTGGAACCGGTCTTGAGGGCGAACCCTTCCACGGAGCTCTCGGAAACAAGCGCTACCGGTTCCCCTCCCGCGCCGGAGGTCTCTCGGTATTTTTTGAGAACAAGACTCTTTAGCGTCCCGCCCTGGCACGAAAATACCGCGGTGAATTGATCAGTTTCTACTACAGCGTCTTTTGAGACGAGCGCCTTTTGCTGGACAGGCTTCGCTTCCTGGACGGGTACGCTCACTGCGGCCGTAGCGGAAGAGGCTATCTTCTGAACCGGCTTCGGAGAAACCTTCTTCTCAGGCGCCGGAAAAAGGAGAGAATAGCCGTAAAAAAAAGCCAGTGAAAGGACTACCGCCAGTAATGCACGTTTTTCCATGAAAGCTCCTGCTGACTAGGGTACGGGATCATATCCCCCAGGATTGAAAGGGTGGCATTTCAGTAGCCGCGCACAGGCTAGTGCCATTCCCTTGAGAAGGCCGTGTTTTTCCAGAGATTGCTTGGCATAGTGTGAACAGGTGGGATAAAATCGACAGGAGTTCACCAGACAGGGGGAAATAAACTTCTGATACAGAACGATACATGTAATTAGCAATTGTTTGAGCATTGCAGATTCCGGATGTATTCTATCGCTTTATCCAGCTCCTGACATACCTCACGGAATGAAAGTTTTTCAGCACCCCGCTTTGCGATGACGTTGTAATCGGCGATGCACCACCGATCTTTATAATGTCTGAAATACTCGCGAACCAGCCTCTTCACGCGGTTACGCATCACTGCGTTACCGAACTTTCGACTGGCGGTGATTCCAATTCGCGGCCTGCTGGAATCACCCGTCAACCAGATAATGATGAAGTGGGGCATGTGGTACTTCTTTCCTGAAGCGGACAGATGTAAAAAATCTGCCCTCTTCAGGAGCTTTTCCTCCCGCCGAAGGAGATTAGCCATAGAGCTTATTTACCGGCAATCTGAACCGAAAGCCGCTTCCGCCCTTTGGCACGCCGCCTCTTGATAACGAGCCTTCCGTTTTTTGTGGACATCCTGACAAGAAAGCCGTGGGTTCTTTTTCGGGAGACATTACTCGGTTGAAATGTTCTTTTCATATCCGGCAACTCCTTTGTTTTAGGATTGATATAACTCTGAAGCGAATTAATATTCTTACGTGTAATCAACACGATTTGTCAAGCCCTAATTTACCGCTCACATAAAAAATAGCCTTGCAAATTAAGGTTGTCTCTGCTACTGTTCAGACCTCCCCAAAAGTGGAGAAATGATGCCTTTCCTGAAGACGAATAATTAAGTGTAACCTACCGAATTATGTAGCATATTCATATTATCAACAGCTGTTGATAAGCATGTGTAAAACCTCCCCAAAACGTGAGAATATTATTCTATGGAAAAGGTCTGGCTCGAAGTACTCTCCAATATGGAGAAAGTCCTCACACCCCATACCTTCACCACGTGGATACAGCCCCTGAAATTTCTTGATGCGAAGGGCGGTGTCCTGTTCCTGGAGGTTCCAAGCAGTTTCTTCCGTGATATGGTCAGAGAAAACTATCTGTCCATGATCGAAGAGGCCGTGTCCGCGATTTTTCAGAGCAAGGTCGTCGTTGATCTGAAAATTGCACCAAAAGGACGACAGGAGACGGTTTCGGTATCCAATACCTATTCCCAGGAGAAGGAAAACGCTCCCCCGCAGGAAAACAGGCTAAACCCCGAGTTCTTCTCCAATCTCAATCCTAAATACACCTTTGATACCTTTGTCTGCGGCGCAGGGAACCAGTTCGCCCATGCGGCTGCACAGGCCGTTGCCAACAAGCCTGCAACCAATTACAATCCCCTCTTTATTTACGGGGGCGTCGGTTTGGGCAAGACCCATCTGTTAACGGCAATCGGCAACCATATCCTCAGCGACAACGGAAAGGCCCGCATCTGTCTCTATACGTCGGAAAAGTTCATGAACGAGATGATCAACTGCATCAGGTACAAAAAAATGGAGGAATTCAGGAATAAATTCAGAAGTATGGATGTACTTCTCATTGATGATATACAGTTCATGGCCGGCAAGGAAGCTACCCAGGAAGAGTTTTTTCATACCTTTAACGCGCTTCATGAATCACACAAACAGATAGTTGTAACATCAGACAAGTTTCCCAAAGATATGGCCGGTTTGGAAGAAAGGCTTCGTTCACGCTTCGAATGGGGGCTGATAGCCGACATCCAACCACCCGATATCGAAACAAAAATGGCTATCTTAAAGAGAAAGTCCGAAATTGACACCATCCATCTTCCCGATGACGTGGCGCTTTTCCTCGCTTCCAGTTCCACGAGCAACGTGCGGGAACTGGAAGGAATGCTTATCCGCCTCGGCGCATACGCCAGTCTGACGGGAAGCGAAATAACCCTTTCCATGGCAAAGGATGTCCTGAAGGATATCATTGTGGAAAAAAACCGGGAAATGACCGTCGAGATGATCCAGAAATTCGTCTCCGAATTCTTTTCCATCAAGACGTCGGATATGAAATCAGATAAACGGCTGAAAAATTTGGTTATTCCAAGGCAAATTGCCATTTACCTCTGTCGGGAGTTGACAAAGTCGTCCTACCCGGAAATCGGCGAAAAGTTCGGCGGCAAGGATCATTCAACCATAATTCACTCATTCAAGAAAATAGCGAATCTCATGAATTCCGATTCCGAACTGAAAAACACGGTAGAAAACATCCGCAGAGGGATGTTGGAATAATCCGGATAAACTGTTAACCCAAGACGCGGATCTGTGGATAAAAAATACCCTTGTTGAAAACCATCATTCTACGCGCTTTCGGCCAACATCCTCTTACCAGGAAAAAACCGCGTACAAACAAATACATTCGTCCGTTTCAACAAGTTAACAGGCACCTACTAATTACTACTGAAAATCTTTTTAAAAACAATCGTATTAAGAACAGTTGAAACTGGAGGCACCATGGAATTCGCCATAGCTAAAAATATCTTTCTGAAAGCTCTACAACGGGTTCAGGGTATTATCGAAAACCGGAAAACCATGCCTATTCTCTCCAATGTTCTTATCGATGCACAATCCGACAGAATCGACGTCATTGCCACCGATCTCGAAGTGGGAATGAAAAGCTCCTACAGCGCAAAGGTGGCAAAGGAAGGCAGGATTACCGTCTCCGCCAAAAAACTCTACGAAATCATTAAGGAACTGCCGGAAGAAGAAATACTTTTTTCCACAAGGGAAAATGACTGGATTGACCTCAGATGCGGCAAAGCGCATTTCAACCTTGTCGGACTGTCACCCGACGAATTTCCCTTTTTTCCCACGATTAACGAGAACACTTTTCTCAAACTTGACGGTGCACTCCTACGGGAAATGGTAGAAATGACTTCATACGCAATCTGTCATGACGAAACGAAATACAACCTGAACGGCATTTTTATCAAAGCACTGGAAGAAGAAAACGAAACCCGTCTGCGGATGGTTGCAACAGACGGACACCGCCTTTCCATGGCCGAACGTGAAGTGCCCCCCGTCTCCTCACAGGACTTAAAAAACGGCGTCATATTTCCTAAAAAAGGAATATTCGAGTTAAAAAAGATCGCCGAGGATAATGACGGTGATATCCTGCTCTCCTTCCTTGACAACAGCGCCGTCTTGAAAAAGAGCGACACCCTGGTTCTCATGCGCTTGGTGGACGGTTATTTCCCCGATTACACCCGGGTCATGCCGACCGATAACAATAAAACGGTAACCATTAACCGCGAAAACTTCTTCCACTCCCTGCGAAGGATGGCTATTCTCTCCAGCGAAAAATTCAAGGGAATAGTCATGGAACTCAAGGACGGAGTCATGGAAATTTCCGCCAGCAATCCGGATTTGGGAGAAGCCAGGGAAAGCCTGGAGATACGGTACACAGGCCCGGATCTTTCCGTTCGCTTCAATGCGCGCTACCTGATAGACGCACTATCGGTTCTGAACGAGGAATTCGTTGATCTCGAACTGAAGGATGAACTGTCACCGGCGGTTCTGAAGCCTCATCAGGGAAAGGGATTCCTGTCGGTAATAATGCCCATGAGGGTCTGATCCAGGCACGTACCGCCACCAATGATCCGCTGAAAGGTCACCGGCTTCCAGAACGGCCTTTTTCTTCCACATGCGGTTTCACATGAAATTATTCAGAATACAGATTCATTCTTTCCGGAACATTTCGCAGGCTGATTTTCGTCCTTCCGAGAGATTTAATATTTTCGTCGGTAATAATGCCCAAGGCAAGACGAACCTTCTTGAGGCCATCTACCTGCTGGGAACCATGAAATCGTTCCGGATGGCCAAAAATAATGAACTCATCACCTATGATACTCCCTGCTCCAGTGTGAAAGGATGGGGGATCAGGGACGGTGTTGAGCGAGTAATTTCGCTGACAATAAGTCATTCCGGCAAAAAGGCGTCCATTGACGGCAAACCGGTGCAACGCCTCGTTGATTTTTTCGGTAATCTCAACATGGTCGTCTTTTCACCGGAGGACATCTCCATGGTACGGGGACTGCCCGAGGTGCGGAGAAGATACCTGGACAGGGCCGTATTCAGTGGTGATACGGGCTATCTTGCCCTTCACCACGACTATTTCAGGACTCTCAAAAACAGAAATGCCTTGCTGAAAAGAGGAGTACGCGACGGACTTTCAGTCTGGACGGACAAGCTTGCCGACACCGGTTCAAGACTGATGGCAAAAAGGGAATCGTTTATATGCAAGCTGGCTGAATTGTTCCAGCTTTTCTATTCGGCCATAGCAGGTCCCAGCCAGGAAGCCTCGATAACGTATCGATCCCGTTGGACAAATAGTGAGCATTCCTTGGAGGATCTCCGTCGAAAACTGCGTGCAGCACTGGAGCAGGGTATCCCCGACGAGCTTCGCAGGGGTACGACCCTGACCGGACCTCACCGGGATGATCTCCAGTTTTCCCTGAATGGAAAGCCTCTGAATCACCACGGTTCCCAGGGAGAGCAGCGCAGCTTCATCCTGGCCCTGAAAATGGCGGAGATAGAATATCTGAAGAGGAGATGGGGCACCCCCCCTCTTCTGCTCCTTGATGACATGACCTCTGAACTGGACCGGGATAGAAACGGCAACTTCATGAAGTTTCTGAAGGAAAAGGAGATGCAGGTTTTCATTACCACCACGAGCCTGGAAAATATAAATCTTTCCGGGATTAGTACCTATTCCACCTTTCCGGTACAAGACGGAAGGGTTTTCACTGAGGTAGCGAATGTCCGATGAAGTCATTAACGATTACGGCGCTGACCAGATTAAGGTTCTCGAAGGGCTCTCTGCGGTACGGAAACGTCCCGCCATGTACATCGGTTCAACTTCGGCTCAGGGGCTCCATCACCTGGTGTACGAAATCGTAGACAACTCCATTGACGAAGCCCTGGGGGGATACTGCGATGAGGTAAACGTCATCATCCACCTGGATGGATCCGTCACCGTGGTGGACAACGGTCGCGGTATACCGACCGACATCCATCCCACCGAAGGGAGATCGGCCGCCGAGGTCGTCCTCACCGTGCTCCATGCCGGCGGCAAGTTCGACAACACTTCCTACAAGGTCTCCGGCGGTCTCCACGGCGTTGGAGTTTCAGTCGTGAATGCCCTTTCCAGCCAGCTGGATCTGGAGATCCGGCGTGACGGAAAACTGTTCCAGCAAACCTACCGACGGGGTGTGCCCGACGCTCCGCTGGCAATAACGGGAGAGACGAAGAAACGGGGTACCAAGATCACCTTCCATCCCGACGGGGAAATATTCGAGACAACCGACTTCTCCTTCGACATCCTTTCACAGCGGCTGCGTGAGCTCGCTTTCCTCAATGCCGGCGTCAAAATCAGCATTATTGACGAGCGGGAAGAGGGAAAACGCCATGATTTCCACTATGAGGGGGGCATCGTTTCCTTTGTCGAATACCTGAACCGAAACCGTATCCCGCTCCACCCTAAACCGATTTACATCCGGGGAGAGAAGGGGGGGGTCGATATCGAACTTGCCCTTCACTACAATGATTCCTATGACGAAAAGGTCTTCTCCTTTGCCAACAATATCAACACCCACGAGGGCGGCACCCATCTGATTGGCTTCAAGGCGGCATTGACCAGGACCATGAACAGCTACGCAGCGGCTAATAACCTGCTCAAGAACGTCAAGGTTTCGATCTCCGGCGAGGACCTGCGGGAAGGACTTACGGCGGTTATCTCGGTGAAGATACCCCAGCCCCAGTTCGAGGGACAGACCAAGACTAAGCTGGGAAATTCCGAGGTAAAGGGATACGTGGAGTCCCTGATGAACGAGAAGCTGGCGGTCTTTCTGGAGGAGAATCCTTCCATTGCCAAGAAGATCCTGGAGAAATCCATCGATGCGGCCCGTGCACGTGAAGCGGCCCGCAGGGCTCGCGAACTGACCCGGCGCAAGGGCGCCCTCGACATCTCCAACCTCCCCGGCAAGCTTGCCGACTGCCAGGAAAGGGATCCCGCCCTGTGCGAACTCTACCTGGTGGAGGGTGATTCCGCCGGTGGTTCGGCCAAGCAGGGAAGGGATCGGAAGTTCCAGGCGATCCTCCCCCTGAAGGGAAAGATTCTCAACGTGGAAAAGGCACGCTTCGACAAGATGCTCTCCTCCCAGGAGATCGGCACACTGATCACGGCGCTCGGCACCGGTATCGGTAAAGACGACTTTGACGTGGCAAAGCTCCGTTACCACCGCATCATCGTCATGACCGACGCCGACGTTGACGGCTCCCACATCCTTACCCTGCTGCTTACCTTCTTCTTCCGCCAGATGCCGCAGATTGTGGAGCGCGGTCACCTTTATATCGCTCAACCTCCCCTCTATAAGGTGAAACGGGGAAAGAAGGAGCTGTACCTGCGTAATGAGGCGGCCATGCAGAACTATCTCCTGGAGGAGGGGACCGACGAAATGACCCTGTTTCTGGAGAGCGGGTGCAAGACGTACGTGGGAAAACAGATAATCCCCCTGCTCAAGCAGCTGGTGGAATACCGGTCACTGCTCGACAAGTTCGTCAGGAAGGGAATAAATGAAGACCTGGTTCGGGTCTTTCTCCGTCTCGGTATCAGGGGCGGAATCGAGGACCTGGAAGGGCTCGCGCCCCGCCTGGCGGACATTGCCGCCGTGTACGAGGGTGCGGACGCCACGGTCATGGACGACGGACGCATCATCGTCCGTCTCGGCAACCTGCGCATCGCTCTGGACAGCCATACGGTGGATCTCCTCGGCTCCTACGAGTACGGGCTCCTGGTCGACAGTTTCCGCAGAGTGCGGGATATCTTCGGCAGCGGCCGGGCCGTGGTTTCCGGCGAGGGAAAGGAACTCTTTTCCACAACCATCGGATTGGAGCTTCTTTCCTTCTTTATGGAGAGCGCCAAGAAGGGGCTCAACATCCAGCGCTACAAAGGTTTGGGCGAGATGAACCCGGACCAGCTCTGGGAAACAACCATGGAACCGACCAACCGCACCCTGCTCCAGGTGAAAATCGAGGACGCCGTGGAGGCGGACAACGTCTTCACCGTCCTCATGGGCGACCAGGTGGAGCCGCGCCGGGAGTTCATCGAACTGAACGCATTGAACGTGTCGAATCTGGATATATAAAAAACAGGCAAAGGGCAAAAGGCAAAAGGCAAAGGGTTATTACCCGGAGCTGCCTGCCCCGTGCCTTTCGCCTTTGTCAATGGAGTAGCAATGCTCGAAACCATCAACAAGACCTCCGTAAACATCGAAGACGAGATGAAGCGTTCGTACATGGATTATGCCATGAGCGTCATCATCGGCCGTGCCCTGCCCGACGTACGGGACGGGCTGAAGCCGGTGCATCGGCGCTGCCTGTTCGCCATGTACGACATGAGCAACGACTGGAACAAGCCGTACAAAAAGTCGGCCCGCGTGGTCGGTGACGTGATCGGTAAGTACCACCCCCACGGTGACTCCGCGGCATACGACACCATCGTCCGCATGGCCCAGGACTTCTCGCTCCGCTATCCGCTGGTGGACGGCCAGGGGAACTTCGGCTCCGTGGACGGCGACTCTCCCGCGGCCATGCGCTATACCGAGATCCGCATGTCGAAGCTTGCCCACGAGCTCCTTGAGGATCTGGACAAGGAGACGGTGGAGACGGGACCCAACTACGACGGCTCACTCTATGAGCCGCTGGTGCTTCCCGCAAAGTTTCCGAACCTGCTGGTGAACGGCTCGGCCGGCATCGCGGTCGGCATGGCCACCAATATTCCCCCCCACAATCTCTCTGAAGTAATTGACGGGGTCATCGCACTCATCGGAAACCCGCACCTGACCTTCGAAGAGTTGATCGCTCTGGTTCCGGGCCCCGACTTCCCCACCGGCGGTTTCATCTACGGCCGGGAGGGGATTATCCAAGGCTACAAGACCGGACGCGGTATCGTGCAGATGCGGGCGCGTGCCTTCGTGGAGACGCAGAAGAAGACCGAGCGCCAGTCCATCATCGTCACCGAGATCCCCTACCAGGTGAACAAGGCAACCCTGGTGGCCAAGATTGCCGAACTGGTACGGGAGAAGAAGCTGGAGGGTATTGCCGACCTGCGCGACGAGTCGGACCGCGACGGAATGCGGGTCGTCATCGACCTGAAACGGGACGAGAACCCCCAGGTAATACTGAATCACCTCTACAAGCAGACCCAGATGCAGTGCTCCTTCGGCATCAACATGCTCGCCATCGCCGGAGGCAGGCCCAAAGTCCTGACCCTGCGGGACGCCATGCTGCACTTCATCGATCACCGCCGCGAGATCGTCACCCGCCGCACCATCTTCGAACTGAAGAAGGCCGAGGCCCGGGCCCATATCCTGGAAGGTCTCAAGATCGCCCTGGACTGGCTAGACGCGGTCATCGAGCTGATTCGGGCATCGAAGAACCCAGAAGAGGCCAAGGCGGGCCTCATGGCGGGGAACTTCTCCGATGCCGACTATCTGAACAAGCTGGGGATTCCCGACGCAACCTTCTACCCGAGCGTTCACCTCTCGGACAAACAGGCACAGGCTATCCTGGAGATGCGCCTGCAGCGCCTGACCGGCCTGGAGCGGGAGAAGATCCTTTCGGAGTATGCCGACATCCTGAGGTTGATCGCCAGACTGAAGGAGATTCTCGGCTCGGAGTCGGAGATCCTGAAGATCATTGTCGACGAACTGACGGAGTTGAAGGAGAAGTTCGGCGACGAACGGCGTACCGAGATCGTCGACCAGACCGCCGAGATCTCCCTGGAGGACACCATCGTTGAAGAGGACGTGGTGGTCACTGTCTCCCACACCGGCTACATCAAGCGGACCGCGGTCTCCATGTACCGGGCCCAGCGCCGGGGCGGTAAGGGTAAATCAGGCATGAAGACCAAGGAAGAGGATTTCGTCGAGCACCTGTTCGTCGCCTCCAGCAAGGACTTCATGATGTTCTTCACCGACACGGGACGCGTCTATCTTCTCAAGGTCTACGAGATCCCCGAAGGGGGCAGGGCGACCCGCGGCAAGGCCATCGTCAACCTTCTGAATCTCCAGTCCGAAGAGAAGATCGCCGCCATCCTCTCCCTGAAGTGTTTTGACGACGACCGCAACCTGATCATGGCGACCCGCCGCGGGACAGTGAAGAAGAGCCCGATAAAGGCATACGCCAATATCAGGAGCGGCGGCATCATCGCGGTCAACCTGGACGAGGATGACAGGCTGATCGGGGTTGCCATCACCGACGGGCAACAGGACGTGCTCCTCGCTTCCCATCACGGCAAATCCATCCGTTTCCATGAGCAGGATGCCCGGCCCATGGGACGCGTATCCCGCGGGGTGCGGGGAATGACCCTGGTGGATGACGACGTGGTGATCGGCATGGAGATCATCAACCCCAATACTGTCTCCTCCACCATCTTTACCGTGACCGAAAACGGATTCGGCAAGCGTACCCCTTTGGACGAATACCGCTTGCAAAGCCGTGGGGGCAAAGGTATCATCACCATCAAAACCACCGAGCGGAACGGCTGTGTGGTTGACATCAGGCAGGTTACCGACGAAAATGACCTGATGCTCATCACCGACCAGGGAAAGATTATCCGCATGCCGGTGGCCGGATTGTCCGTCATCGGCCGTAACACCCAGGGGGTGAGGCTGATGGTCACCGAGGAGCAGGAACGGATCGTTGCGATTGCACGCCTCGCGGAGAAGGATGAAGGTGACGAGGTGGATGAACCGGGAGATGAGGAAGCCGTTCCGACCGAACCGGATGATACTGACGCCGACGAATAGCCGACAGTCGCTGGGAAAGGGGAGATAATGGGAATTATAGGGGTACTGGGCGCGGGAAGCTGGGGGACAACCCTGGCGGACCTTCTCGCCAAAAAGGGTCATGAGGTGACCCTCTGGGCATACGAGGCGGACTTGGTGAAGGAGATGGAGACGACCCGCGTCAACTCCCTTTTTCTCCACGGCATTACCCTCACTCCCCGGTTGCGTTTCACGAATTCACTTCAGGAGGCGGCCTCCGGCAAGGATTTGGTTCTCTTCGTTTCCCCGACGCAAG
Source organism: uncultured Geobacter sp. (assembly GCA_964432775.1). Classification (GTDB taxonomy): domain Bacteria; phylum Desulfobacterota; class Desulfuromonadia; order Geobacterales; family Geobacteraceae; genus RPRC01. Next base: position 7,832 of record CAYSPF010000017.1, on the reverse strand, counting down.
TTGTCAGGGGGGTCATGAAAGGGGCGCTCCCCTTTATCGACGATGGAACCCTCCTGGTGAACGCTGCCAAGGGTGTGGAGTTGGAAACCCTCAAGACCATTTCCCAGATAAGCGCCGAACTGCTCCCGCCGAGGCTGTTCGCGAATTTTGCCGTTCTTTCGGGACCCAGCTTCGCACGGGAGGTTGCCCAGGAGATGCCCACGGCCGTAGTCGCCGCTTCACCGGTTGCCGAGGTTGCGCGGCGTGTACAGGAGGCATTCTCCAACCCGTATTTTCGGGTCTATACCAACAGCGACATGGTCGGCGTGGAGTTGGGCGGTTCAATCAAGAACGTTATCGCCATTGCCGCGGGCATTTCCGACGGTCTCGGTCTCGGCTATAACCCCCGTGCCGCCCTGATTACCCGTGGGCTCGCCGAAATGGCGCGACTGGGGCTTGCCATGGGAGGAAAGGCCTCCACCTTTGCCGGGCTGGCCGGTATGGGTGACCTTGTCCTCACCTGCACTGGTGACCTTTCGCGGAATCGCACGGTCGGTATACAACTGGGCGAAGGAAAGACTCTCGCCGAAATTCTCTCCGGGATGCGCATGGTCGCCGAGGGTGTCAAAACGACGGAGTCGGCGTATCGGCTGGCGCAGCGGCTCGGGGGGGACATGCCCATCACCGAACAGGAGTATCGGGTCCTTCACGATGGTAAACCCCCCCGTCAGGCCGTACTGGATCTTATGACGCGGGATCTGAAAGAGGAAGGGCTGGAATTCAGCTGAACGGGCATACTATTCGGCAAATTTCTCTTCGGCAAGGGACGCCGTCGCGGTGAACCGTACGGCGTCCCTTTTCAATGACCGGTGCCCATGAAACTTCACCTCTCCATACGGGTAAAACTGTTTCTGTCCATTCTGCTGGCCATCCTTGCCTCCTATTCCATTCTGCTCATCACCACCGTTCGTAACATCGACGCCTCTTTTGAGGAAAAAATATCCCGGGAACTGGAAGCGAATCTGCGCTTCGTCCGCTACCAGCTGTTCGCCGGCGCCAATCAGATTAGATATGCCCTCCTTCTTCCCGCTTCGCGACCAAAAACAAAGGCGTATCTTCTTCGGAAGAACTCAGCCGAGCTTTCCGGCGTTCTGCAGAGTATCAAGGAAACATTACCCTTTCTGACGTTCGCTGCTTTTGTCGATCCCGACGGAAAGGTGCTGGCGAGCCTAACCAGTCGGCGGAGTGGTTACCCTTTCGAGTTGGAGGCTCTCTCGAAAACGGCTTTCAGCAAACGGGAAGCGATTCTTTCCTGTGAAATGGCGCCGCCTTCGCTTTTACGGCGGGACGGGGTATCCGCTTCTTCCGCAAAAGCAGACGACAATCTCCTGGTAGCCGCCGTTGCCATTCCCATTTTTGACACCGCCGGCGGGGTACTCGGCGCCCTTGTTTCCGGAATCCCCGTTACGAAGGATACGGTTATCCCCTATCACCTCCAGGAAGCCTTCGGCAGCGATCTGCACATTACCTTCACCCAGCGGAGTCTCAAGCCCTTCAGTGGCGCCGGGGATGATTTCGACCTTCCGGCCGCGACGGTAGCGAGTATCCTGCCTGTACTGGCGAAGGGCGCCACCTACCGCGGCGAGGTGAGGATCGGCGAAACTCCTTTCAAGGCTGCCTTTGAACCGATACGCAATGGAAGAGGGGAGTTAATCGGCGCCATTTCCGTAGCCCTTTCCCGAGACTATTTCAACAAGATGAGAAAGGACCGCTTTGGCGGCATCCTGGCTTCGGCGCTTTTCGGGACGCTGATTTCCCTTCTCATTGCTTATCTTGCTTCCCGGCACTTCGCGGTTCCCCTGAAGGAGCTTTCACGGGGTGTCCAGTGTATCGAAACGGGTAATCTCGATTATCGTGTCGCCATCGAGTCGCCCGACGAATTCGGAATGCTCGCCGGTTCCTTTAACAGGATGGCCGATTCCCTACGTGACCGGGATACGACGATCAAGACAAAGGCCTTTGATCTGGAGATGCTCAATCAATGCCTCCACGAAATGAATGAGCTCCTGGAGTCGAATGTCACGGAGAGAACCGTCGAGTTGGAGATTGAGAAGGGACGGCTTGAGGCAATCCTGACGAGCATGGCCGAAGGCATGGTCGTTACGGACAGTGATAACCGGGTCATCCTGTTTAACCCGGCCGCCCAGAGGATTTTCGGCATTGCTCCCTACAAGATGATCGGCCGCCATGTGGAGAATATTGATGTGAAAGGCGGCTTCCATCAACTGGTGAACAGCATCCGTGACATGAGAACGGGTGACCTGCTCACGGGAGGCGAGAAAGAGATTACCATCGGCGTGAAAAAACTGCGGGTCAGTCTGTCGCCTCTCCTGGACAAATCATGGGAGTTTGCCGGCGTCGTCATGTCGATCCGCGATGTGACCCACGAGGAAGAAGTGGATCGGATGAAGACGGATTTCATCTCCACGGTTTCCCATGAGCTGAAGACACCTCTTACCTCCATGAAGGGTTCCCTGCAGGTGATTCTGGGAAGGGGAGAGGGTTTTTCGGAAACGGAGCGTGAGCTTCTCCGGGTTTGCCTGAGAAATACGGATAGGCTGATCCGGCTGATAAGCGATATACTGGATATTAACAGGATAGAATCAGGGAGGGTCGATCTTCCCATGAAGCCCGAGACCATCGAGCAACTGGTCTCCGAATCCATCGCTGAAATAACCGATTTCGCTGAAGAACATGGTGTTCCGGTCGTGAACGGTATCGAGAGCGGGCTTCCCGGCGTGTTTGGCAATCATGACCGGCTAATACAGGTGTTGACGAACCTCCTCTCCAATGCGGTCAATTTTTCCCCGACGGGAAAGAAAGTGCAGGTTGACGCGCGGAGGGAAGGGGATTTCATTGTGGTTTCGGTTCACGACCAGGGAAAGACCATTGATCGGAATAATAGGGACAAGCTGTTCCAGAAGTTTCCCCAATTACGAGGCACGAATGACGGAGAGCATGGCGGAACCGGCCTCGGGCTTGCCATCTGCAAGGAGATCGTAGAAAGGCATCACGGCAGGATATTCCACCAATCCGGAAAAGACGGCGGGAACACCTTCTGTTTCACGATTCCCGTCTGTGGGGACCAACCATGATAGAGGACAGAATACTGATTGTTGATGACGAAGCCGATATCGCTCTTATCCTGAAGTTGCAGCTGGAAGACGCGGGGTACGCGACCAGTCGGGCCCGGGATGGGATTGAGGCGTTGGAGATGCTTGGCCGGGAGAGTTTCTCCCTCGTCCTCCTGGATATCAAACTGCCGAAGTTGGATGGAATCGGGGTGCTGGACAAGCTCGATCCTTCTCCGCGGGATCTTGCCGTCGTCATGATGACAGCCCACGGGAGTGAGAAGGTCGCCGTGGAGTGTATGAAAAAGGGCGCCCTCGACTATATTGCAAAGCCTTTTTCCGCCGAAGACCTGCTGAATAAGGTTGAACGGGCACTGGAGTTTAACAGGAACAGGAAAGAAATCCATCTTCTCCAGCAACAGCTGGAAGAGGAGCGGAAAAAGATGGAGGCCATTCTTCGGGGCATGGCCGACATGCTGGTGGCGGTAGATGAGGACGGTCGGGTCATCAGCGTCAATCGGGCGGCCGAAGAGGCCTTCGGGGTTGAGAATGGCGCTTCTCTGGGTATGCCGGTGCAGGATCTCATCGCGGCGGATCTTCCGTCGGAGCGCCTGCCCTGCCGGATTGTTCTGAAAACCCTTGCCCCCTGTCTCGATGTTACCTATTACGTACGGAGCCGTGAACGCAGCATTCCGGTACTTTCCAGCGCGACTCCCCTGTTCGGCGCAACCGGCGCACTTATCGGAAGCATGGAGATTCTCCGGGACATTTCCCATCTGAAGGCGCTGGAAAAGGAACGGGAGGAATTCGTCGGAATGCTCACCCACGACCTGAAGACTCCCCTTACCGCCGTGGTAGGCTCCATCGATTTGGTGCGGGAAGGGCGTCTCGGTCCCGTCAATGACGAGCAGAAGGAATACCTTGAGTCAGCCGTCGAGAGTTGCGGCGAGATGGTGGAGATGATCGATACTCTTCTGGACGTGTATCGATTTGAATCGGGGAAGATGGTGCTGGCCTTTACCGAGGAAGATTTCGATGCCCTCATCCGGAAGGCGGCCGCGTCTTTTCGCTCCCTTGCCGAACGTTCCGGGATACGTCTCTCCATCACCATTGCCGACAATCTCCCGGCTGTGCGGGTAGATCGGAACAAGGTCGTGCGTCTTTTCGGCAACCTTTTTTCCAATGCATTCAAATTCACTCAGGAGGGCGGCGCGGTGGAGCTGATAGCGGAGCTGCTTGACGATTCGAGTGGAATCGCGAAGCGTATCACTCCGGGTACCTATCCCGTTGAAGGACTCCCGAAAAAAGGAGCCTATCTCATGGCCCGGGTCCGGGATACGGGCATCGGCATCCCTTCCGACGCCCTGAGCACCATCTTCGATAAATTCGTGCAGGCGAAAAACCGTCGCGCGGGGAAAACCAAGGGAAGCGGACTGGGCCTCGCTTTCTGCCGCAAGGTCATGGATGCCCATAATGGTTATATCTGGGTCGAGAGTGATTTGTCAAAAGGGAGCACCTTTACGGTTCTGTTTCCCCTGGAGTCCGTAGAAAAGCGCACTCCGTAAGCCGGGGAGGAGGGCATGGTGGGTAAGCCGATGAAAAAGCATCGAGGCGAAAAAAATCTGTGGCATGAGCATGAAGACCATCTCGCCAGGACCATCAGGAATTCCCCGCTCTCCATCTTTTTCCAGGACAGGACATTGCGCTATACGCGGATCTGCAATCCATTGCCGGGAATGGATTCCCGCGATATCCTTGACAGGACCGACGAAGAGCTGTTCTCTCCGGAAAACGCCTCGCGACTTACGGAGGTGAAACGGAGGGCGCTGAACGGTGAGACGCTCCTGAAGGAGGAAATATCCCTTATCAATGATGGGGAAGAGTACTGCTTTGAGATATCGGCGGAACCGATCATGGACGGGACGGGTTCGATCACCGGGATTGCGGGCGTTATGGTGGACGTCACCGATAGGAAACGGGTAGAGGAATCACTGACCAAATCCGAGGAGCTTCTGCGCCGGGTTCTGGAGACAATTCCCGATCTCCTCTCTGTTCAGGACCGGGACATGAGGATCCTTTTCAGCAACTGGCACGGGGGGTATGACTATGTCCCGGATGAAATCCGGGACGGGCACCCTTTCTGTTATGATGCATATTATCCTGAACTGAGCCGACAGTGCGAATCGTGCCATGTGCGGGAGGTCTTCCGGACCGGGAAGCCGGTCTGCGTGGAAAAGAAAAACCCCCGCATCGGTCATCTGGAGGCGCATGCATACCCGGTGTTAGATGAATCGGGCAACGTAGTGATGGTCATCGAGCACATGCGTGACATAACCGAACGCAAGCGCACGGAGGAGCGGCTTTCCAGGATAAACGAGGTTTTCTTCGGCTTCGGCGCCGATGCGGACGTAAACATCAATCGTCTCGTAGCGCTCTGCGGTGAACAGCTTCACGCTGTCTGCGCTCTGTACAACCGTCTGGAAGGTGAGATGCTCTGTTCAATCGGGCAGTGGAATACCCCGCCCGGTTTTCCTCCCGAAGACAAACCGGACGGCCATATCTGTTATGATCTGATCCGGGGCGAACTGGATGCGCTCCGCGTGATTCGGGATCTTCCCAATACTACCTATGCGCAGACCGATCCGAATGTGCTCACCTACGGTCTCAAAACCTATATCGGCAAGACAGTTTCATTTGGCGGCGTGAATATCGGTTCCCTGTGCGTCGTGTATCAGGAAGACTACGTTCCCACGGAAGAAGAGAAGAGGCTTCTGGGAATCCTTGCAGGCGCCATCGGCATCGAGGAGAAGCGAAGGCGGGCGGAGGAGGAGATCCGCAGACTGAACGCGGAACTGGAAAAGAGGGTGACGGAGCGCACCGCCCAACTGGAGGCGGCCAATCATGAGCTGGAGGCGTTCAACTATTCCGTTTCCCACGACCTGCACGCCCCGCTCATGATAATGGAAGGTTTTTCCCGTGAGCTCATGGAGAAATACGCGGACCGGCTCGATGAAACGGGCCGTTCCTATCTGGAGAAGCTCCAGTCCGCCGGGAGGCGCATGGGAAGCCTGATAGACGCCATCCTGCGGCTTTCCTCCCTGTCCAAGAGTGAACTCAACCGGGAAGACACCGATCTCAGCCGCATAGCGCATCTCACGGCCGTGGACCTGCGGCAGAGAGAGCCGGAACGGCGGGTGAATTTCATCATTGCACCGGATCTTCGTGCCGAAGGTGACAAGCGTCTGCTTAAGGCGGTTCTGGAAAATCTGCTCGGCAACGCCTGGAAATACACATCCCGCCGGGAGTCGGCCACCATAGAATTCGGTCGTGGCGAGATGGGCGGTGAATCTGTCTTTTTTGTCCGCGATGACGGCGTCGGCTTTTCCATGGATCACGCCGACAAACTCTTTCTCCCGTTCCAGCGACTCCATGACGAGGAGGAGTTTCCCGGCCACGGTATCGGACTCGCCACGGTAAAACGGATTATCGACCGCCACGGCGGACGGATCTGGGCCGAGGCCGAGGTCGGCGAGGGGGCGACGTTCTATTTTACCCTGCCGTAAGCTGTTGTCCGTAAGCCGTTTTCCGTAGTCCGTAAAGGGCCGGGAAGACTATGGGTTTCAACGGACAACGGACGCGGACAACGGATCACGGTGTACCAATGAACACAGCTATTTCCATTCATACCATCTCCAAGGTCTACAATGGTCTGCGGGCGGTTGACAACCTTTCCCTGGATGTGCGTGCGGGAACCATCTTCGGCCTGCTCGGGCCGAACGGCGCCGGAAAGACTACCCTTATCAAAATCCTGACGACCCTGATGCGCCCCACCACGGGTGACGCCTTCGTGGAGGGACACAGCGTCCTGACCGAGGGCACTGCGGTGCGCAGGATCATCGGAGTCGTCCCCCAGGAAAACAATCTCGACCGTTACCTGACCGCCCGGGAGAACCTTGCACTGCATGCCCGGATGCACCGCATGCATCCCCGGGACTTCAATCCACGCATCGACGAGCTTCTGGAACTGACCGGCCTGACGGGGCGGCAGCACGATTTTCCCGATACCTTTTCCGGCGGCATGCAGCGGAGACTGGTTGCGGCACGGGCTCTGGTGCATATCCCGCGAGTCCTGTTTCTTGACGAACCCACCGCCGGTCTCGATCCCCAGTCACGCCGGGCTCTCTGGGAATATATCCGGTCCCTTCGCTCTAAGATGACAATCTTTCTCACTACCCACTACATGGACGAGGCGGAGGAACTCTGCGACCGTATCGTCATCATGGACCACGGAGCGTCCCTGGTGGACGGGACCGCAACGGAGCTGAAGGAGGCCTTCGCCCACTCCCACCTCTACGAGCTGGAATTCCGGGCCAACAGCGACAACTATGAGGGGATACTCCGTTCCCTTCCCTTTATCGAGTCATTGGAGCGGACGGGAAATGTATTCCGGCTCAGCCTGCCGGCAGAGGAGCATCTGAAACCCCTCATGGACGCCATCGGCAGCAACGACATCAAGCGGATCTGCCTGGAAGAGCCGTCCCTGGAAGATGTGTTTATCCAGTTGACGGGGAGGACGGTACGGGAATAACAAGGTATTCAGGTTTTTTTCCGTGATCGTAACGCCAAACTTCTAAAGAACGGGAAGAGTAATTATGTTTCGAGGAGCCTTTACCATCTGGGGACGTGACATGCGGGTGCTCAGGAGAAGCATTTTCTCCGAGC
>CAYSPF010000016.1:0-24088 GCA_964432775.1 uncultured Geobacter sp. | reverse complement strand
AAAGACTAACGTCGACGCGTCCCGTTTTTCCCCGGTACCGAACCGGATCTTTTAATCTCCCCCGCTTTTTCCGGCGTTATATTCTTGTGAGATCTTGCCGGGGCAAGGGGCGCCTTTTCCGCAGGTCTTCCACCCGTATCGGATCTCCGCAGCCTGGCAGCCTCATCAGCGGTGAGGAACCGATACTTCCCCGTTTTCAACCCCTCCAGACCGAGGAATCCGTACCGTACCCTCTTCAACCGCACCACTGTCAGGCTCACCGCCTCGCACATGCGACGCACCTGGCGGTAGCGTCCCTCATGAATGGTGACGGAAAGCCAGGTGTTGTTCTCACTCTCCCGGACAATCCGCACCACAGCGGGCGCGGACTTTCCGTCTTCAAGCTCCACTCCGGCGGCAAGACGCCTCACCTGTTCCGGAGAGACTCTCCCCCTGACTCGGACATGGTATTCCTTGTCAATCTCGTGGCTTGGATGGGCGAGTGCGTTCGCCCACTCACCGTCGTTTGTCAGGAGCAGAAGCCCTTCGGTGTTATAGTCCAGCCTCCCCACGGGATAGACCCTTTCACGGACCCCCGAAAGAAGGTCGGTTACCAGGGGGCGTCCCTGGGGGTCCTTCAGGGTCGTCATATAGCCCGCCGGCTTATAGAGAACGATATAGACACTGGCGGCGTTCACGCCGAGTTGCTTTCCGTCAACGCTGATGGCGTCCGTTTCCGCATCGGCCTTCGTCCCCGGTTCGGTAACCGTAATCCCGTTTACCGCGACCCGGCCTGCGGCAATGAGTTCTTCGGCCCCGCGGCGGGAGGATACCCCGGCCCGGGAGAGAATTTTCTGCAGTCGTTCTTTCATAATTCCCCCTGTAACAGCAAAAGGGGCCTCCCTTTCGGGCCCCTTTCCCCGCTGCACATGGTGCAAAATACGTTCTGACGATTCCGGTTATTCCGTAAACCGCCCCATCGGACGGAGCCGTGCAATACTTCCATACCATACTGATATATATACGGTTTTCTCCGCGAAACACCTGATGCAGGTCCGACATCGTAACAAATATCGTTACAATCCGCAAGCAGGCATTCCCGGGCACTTTTCGAGCTACCGAACCTCTTCCCACCCCTGACTCCCACCTCTGAAAACCCTCCGTATTTTGGAACAATTTCCGGACATGCGACAATCCGAACGGAACCACGGAAGGAAGAGCATCGTAACGAGATTTGTTACTAGTGGATCTGATACTGTTTGTTTGGCATAGTGTAGCTAATCGGCTGGAGTAGCTCAGTGAAAGTGGGATGCAAAGATGACGGACATGCCGGTACGCCAAGCAGCGGACGAGGAACAGAACACAAGAGCACTGGTTTTGATGTGTCTGAAACGAGAGCGGAAGGAAGATAAAATCGCCTCGCTGGGGAAACTGACTCCCGAGGATTGGCAAGCCGTCGCCGATGTGGCGGTGCGCCTGGGCGCAGGCCCCCTTGTTTTTCACACCATAAATCCTTTCATTGCCCGACTGGCTGTCCCTGCTGACTTTCACCGGAAGATGCGCGAGCTTTACTACAACTCCGCCGCACGCAACATGCGCCTTTACCGGCAACTTGCCGAAACCCTTTCCGCGTTCAACCGGGAAAACATTGCCGTGATTCTGCTCAAAGGGGCGCACTTGGCGGAATCGGTCTACGGCAATCCGGCGCTTCGACCGATGGCGGACGTTGATATTCTGGCAAAACGCGATGACTTGGCGCGGATTGACCGGATACTCAGGGAACTGGGCTATTCCACCTCCCGTCAAAGCGCAGGATGCGCGCTGGAGCATCTGGCGCCTTACACGAAAAGAAATGCCGTGCACATAGAGGTTCATTTCCACATCACAACGCCGCCGTTTTCCGAACGGTTTGACCCGGCGGAACTCTGGCCGCGCGCGCGAAAGCAGAAATATGACGGCGTGGAAGTTCTGACACTCGGCGCGGAAGACCTGCTTTTGCATCTATCCGTCCACACCTGCGCCGATCATGGATGCAACAACGGGCTTCTTCCGTACCTGGATATCGTGCACGCTGTGGAGCATTACGAAAATGAAATCGACTGGAAAGAACTGGTGAACCGTGCAGGGAAATGGGGTGTGGACAGGTGTGTTGTTCTGATGCTCGGGCTTGTGGAAAAAATGCTGGGCCTGTCACTGCCCGATAACGCGCGACAGGCGATAAAAGAGGACGCGGGAGCAATGGTCGCTTTGGCGGCGGCCGAGCAGATGATTTTTGAAAAGGGGCCATACGTGTCGCCGAATATCGCTCGCCTGTTCGAGAAGGGGTGGCGCACGAAGCTCAAATATTTCCTGTCGCGCGTTTTTCCCTCACAGGAAACCATGATGGTGAAAAATACGAATGCCAACGCCCATATCAACATCTTTGAGTTGCTGAAGCTTTACCGGGCGCGCTGGAAGGGCCTCCGACAAAGACATTCCAGGACAATCTGGACAGCACTGCGGAAAAATCCACAGGCACTGGCGGCCATCGCATTACGGGCGAAAAGAAATTCTTTAAGTGACTGGCTGAGAAAAACCGAATCGTAACGCGACAGCCTTGGCGCGGCTTATTTGATGCTGATGGAATCGGAAATCCTGAACCGGACACCTTCCCCTTTTCTGTGGTGCATACAGAGACTTCATCTCCCTCGGCCGGTCGAACAAATCTACCCACCTTCGCACCAATCATACTATCCGTTACTTTTCGCGCGCCGTCTCTGTAATATTCGCCGCCCGGCAGTGAGCCACTTCGCAGAAGTAAGAGGTCGTGCCGTCCATCTCCCCTGTTTCCAAATGAGCGTGGGCGGGGCACCACAGGCACAAATTCACCAATGCGCATTCCCGGCACGTCTCCAGAAATTCCCTGCGCCGCGAGCGCATATCACGGACGACGGGGACAAAATCAAGCCACGCTTCCGCCAGTGTGCCCTTCCGCAAATCATACGTCGTCCCTTCCGCCCACAGGGATGAACACAAACGGAACCGACCGTCGTAACTCACACTGAAACTGCCGTTGCCCGCGCCGCAATGAAATAAATGGTCGCACCTGCAGTGGGTAAATTCCTCGTTAATCAGCGTATCGCACTTCTCCCGCATGGTACTGATGCGCTTTTCGTCGGCATTTTCCAGCGCGACGACCTGCTCAGGCGTGAGCCGCTCAGCCCGAATTTCGTCGTTTCGGGTCGGATCGCCGTCAAAACGCAGGTGCAGTTGCGGATCGAAACGAAAGAAGTCCTTCGTGCGGGCGCGGCAGAAATCGGCGATGGCCTGCTGTTCGTGGAGATTGGACTGAATAGCCACAGCCTTGAGGCGGACGCGGACACCGCTTTCAAGAAGGGTGTCCAAACCTTTCAGGAACTTCTCGAACGAACCGGGGCGGCGTGTAACAGCCTCGTACGTTTCCCGGGTAACGCCATAAACGGTGATTTCGATATCACGGGGGGGATATTTTGTAAAGAGCGCGACGTGGTCTTCGCTTATCAGCGTCGCATTGGTAAAAATGGCGACGAGCAATCCCAGCCGTTTCAAACCCAGGTATATCTCGGGAAAATCTGCACGCAACAGCGGCTCGCCGCCGGTAATCAGACACCACACAGCGCCCATCTCCACCGCCTGACGGGCGATCACCATGATTTCCGCCGGCGTACACTCACTCCTTTGCGCCTCAGTGTCCCCGGCCGGCAGGTTGATGTAGCAGTGGACACAATTCATATTGCAGCGTGCCGTAATTTCGATGTCGAAAGAAATAGGCATTTTCTTTTCTTTCAACGTATGCCACAGGGGAAACTCCTGAATCTCGATGGCGTTCATCATCTGTTATTCCTGATTACTATTTTTTCCGCCTGCGACATCAGCATGCAGTCTAATCCCGCGCCACGATAACGAAGGCGCACATACGCGTCCGCAACACGCCAGACGCCATCCTCGCCACGCGCGTAAGCGACCCATGCGGCCGGTTCACGCCCGCCGTTACGATACGCGGCGATTGTCCAGCGTCCGATCGTACGACCGTTCCATTCTTTTTCAGGGTCAAAAGTGTCCGGTTCAAGACGGCAGAAAGCCGCATCGCCAAGGGTTGCATTCAGGGGCACTTGCACGACATACGTCAAACGCGGACGGGAAAGTACAAACCATGTCCGGGCAATCAGCCGATAAAAGACACCGGGGTTTGACCGGGACAGTGAAAAGGCCGACCGCGTCTTGAGAAGCTCTTTTGCCTTGATGAAAGCCAGACGCTTCTTGTAATAATAGCGGATGAGCGGGGAATCGGCCGTCGGCACAAGCGGCGCCCGCATGCCGTTGCGTTTGATTGCAACGACAACACCCAGCAGGTTCTCGTCAAACGTGGGGCCGTCGCTTCCTCGGCGACTGTTGTCGGGACGGGTAACGATATAAACCCGGCCTTCATGTTCGCCCGTGTCGATGACACGATGACTGAAAAGGTACCCGGAGGTGCGGCAAACGGCAATATCACCTACTGCGATATCGGCGGCGAGGCGTGGTTTGATGGTGAGAACATCCCCCGGGCGAACCGTCGGATACATGCAGGTTCCCCGGGCAATGAAGGTCACCCCGTCTCTGTCCGCGAGAACACGACCGATATCGAGTGAGACACGGACGAGGCTATGCTGGGCAGGAGATAAAGAAATACGCCGCATATACGCCACGCCTGGTTCATCTTTCATTTCGTATCCCTGGATCAGTGACTAACGGCCAGAATGCCCCGCCGTACCATCTCGGTTACAAAACCCAGCACATCGCTTCTTATCGTCTCGTAAGGGGAGGAGAATTCCTCCGTCAACTCCAACGAAACCTGTTCCAGCGAACGCTGCCCGTCGAGTTTTTGCCAGACGGCCTTACCTGTTTCGTTGAGTGTGTAGAGTTCGTCATCCGCATCGCCGATGCCGGCGACCAGCGGCACAATAATAACGTCGCCCTCGATTTCTCGCGCCACCACATCTTCCGACGTTACGCAGATCATATCCATTGTCACTGGTGTTTCCATACAATTTAACCTCCTCGTGTACTCTCTCCCTTGAAGATTGGTAACACGGATTTTCCGGATAATATCGTCAAGGCCCCGTCCTGTTTGATGTGACAGGGAACGTCAGTATCAGAACGGCGCTATGCCTCCGGGCATTTCATGCAAGAGCTTAAAGTGTCTAAAACCCATCAAGGAAAGTTTTTCGAGGTCAAAGTCGATCAACCCCAATTCTTCCCTTGGTATGATGGTTTTCGAGCACCTGTACTTTATGCGGTCAATGGAACCGTCAAATTTGTTCGCCGCCGAAACGGCCCGATAGCATATTTTCGCGGGGCAGGTAAAACCGCACCCTGCATTGGCAAAAAGTACTATTCGTTGTTTCTCGGAAATCTTGGACAGGAAGTCATGGTGCACGTTCAGCCGCATCGGCAGGACCACCGTATCGTAGAGTTCAAGCGACACGGTGATTTTCTCATGGGTGTCAATGTTTTTTATCACGCTTGCTTCGAGCTGGTACTTGGGATAATCACGTCGAATCCAACGCGCGAGGGAATCTTTGGTAACAATTATTGAATTGCCAATGCGATGATATTTTTCCAATAACCTGCGGCATTGTTCATATTCATCCTCACTGACAAACAGGTTTGTCAGGGGGATACGCACGCCGATGGAGTGGCCGTACATGGCGAGAACATCTGCATCGCTTAACTGCCTTGCCACAAATGGCCTTCCTCCGTACAAAGTACAGCGCTCAACAAATCCAAAAAGACTGTCGATCTGATGCAATGGGATTCTGCTGAAATTTTCCTCAAGAAATTCCATGACCGGCACTTCATCGCTCTTGCCCCTGGCAGAAATGGTATATCGCAACTCTTGCATGGCGACTCTGTTATTCAGCTCACAACCCTCATACTCGACTCTGCCTTTCTTCCATACGCGTACGTTCTCTCTGTTAGTGCAAAGAGGGCTTTTACTTGATTCGATTGCGGTGCAAGAGCGGGTCAATTGCCTCCGCCATGGCTTCCCTGTCCAATGTGGCGCCGAGAAAATCGAGAATCCGGCCGATTTGACCCGGCGGATCTTCGAGGAGTTCGTTGTAGTGGACAAACAACGCCCGCATGCTTGTCTGTCTCATCAACTGCGCTTCGTAAACGGCGTATTCCATTTTGAAAGAAAGAATCTGCTCGCGCTCGCTCAATGTGACACCGGTGCGAGTCAGGCCCATTTTGCCCCAGGAGGTCAGCACCTCCGCGATTTTGCGGCGCATGAAAATCACCCGGTAGTCGTATCCGGCGGGCAAAAACCTGAGCCGGTACGCGATGACTTTGACAGCTTTGCCTTGCGCCTCCGCGATCCAGTCGGTCGATTCGTCTGTGTCGCCGAGTTTCCCCGCGCATTCATACTCGAAGTATCCGCGCGGGTTATGCTCATCGGCCTTGTTGGATTCATCCACCAGAACGGGGACCCCGCCCGCGGCGAGCATCTGCATCATCAGGGAGGTGCCGCTGCGCTGATAACCGCTGACGACGGTAATGGAATTGGAGGAGTTCACAGTTCGCCCTTCCTTGCTGCGGGGTCATCAAACCGCACCTTCTCGCAGGATATCTCCGGGTACGGCTTCGTAGTCCGGAATCCCGGCCAAGACGAATTGAACCATCGTCGACATTTGATATGCCGGGCATGCGACTGCATAAAACACTGAGAATATCTATCGGGAGAACGGCTGAGGGGCGTCATTTCGCTGTGAGGCAACGGAAGCGGGCATGTGCTTCGGAGGGGTGAAACGCCGTTCGGTGCGCGTGCAAACCCATCCCGACACACGCGCCCGAGTCGCGTGCAGGCAAGGAAGTTTGCGATCCCCTGATCCGTCAACTTCTTTGCCCGTGCATCGGCGAGACACCCCGGGACATCGGGCGCCGTCTAGATGCCTCTGTCACGTTGTTATGACTCTCCGTATTCGGGGCATGGCCCGCACGTTAGGTTGCCACAGGCATTTACGCCGACCAAGAAGCCGGTGGCGCCATAAAAAGTCTTGCAAGAGTGCAGTATGACTTCTTCTGGTTTGTTGCGCGTAAGTACGAGTAGCGCTGGTTTGGTCCATTGTTTGAGATCTGGCATGCATGCCTCCTTCTCATTAATACAGGATCTGTATCACATAAACAGGATGTGTGCAATGTGTCAAAATTTGGGTCAGAGGGGGGCGGACAGCGGCTCAGGCTTCTTGTCACGACTCAAATCCGCGTGCGAATGCACTATCGACTTCCCACGGATTAACGCCATTTTCCCAACTCCCAAGCCTTTTCGCCGTCCTTCAGCCAACCCAGCCACCGGGCATGGGCATGGGCGATTTCGCAGAGATATTCCACCGGCGTATCCAAAGTGCCATGCTCCACCCAGGACTTGGCCGGGCATTGTTCGCAAAGCCCCTTGAGAAAACAGACGGCGCAACGTAGAAGATACTCCGGATTGGTTGCCTTGATTTCACGGAGTTTTTTGAAAGAATCCAGAACCTCGGAAAGCGCGCTTCGTTTCTCGCCTGCCGGTTCATTTTCGGGACTGTTTCGACGACTTTCGCCACTCCGCAATGACAGACTCCGCAGGTCGAATGTCAGCTCCGGCGCGCGTACGCCGATGCAGGGCTGGGCAAACCCATACGCGTCAATGCACAGGCCGCATCCCGCGCCGCAACTGAAAAGCGCGTCGCCCGGCGGACCCATGAATTTTCCCGCAAATTCTTCCGTCTCCATACGATATCGCGCCTCGTTCCGCATCAATAGTGCCAGGCCTTCTTCCGGAGAAAGACGCAGTGACGCGATCAGGGCGTTCTTCTTCTCATCGTCGCGGCGGCTGCGCGCATCGAAGAACATGGAATAGAGAGGTTGCTTGTCCATCCAGGGGATGGTCTGCGACCATGCCTCAAATTCGTCCATTTCATTTTTGTTGGGGGGAAGAAGCGCGCTTTTGACGACAAAAGGGACCGTGCGTTCCAAAAGCAATTCCACGCCCCGCTTGAACTGGTCAAAAGAACCCGGCACACGCGAGACCGCTTCGTACGACTCCTTGTGCATGCCGTAAACGGTTATTTCCATGAAAACGAGCGGCGGAACATGCGCCAGGAGATCCGCCAATTGCGGAGTAATCAGGCAGGCATTGGTGAAAATCAGGACTTTCATCCCCAATCGGCGGGCGAAAAGATAGAGTTCCTCGAAGTCAGGCCGCAAAAGCGGTTCACCGCCGGTGAATCGCACGCGCAGGCAGCCCAGAGCCGCGGCTTCGGTAAGAATGCTTTTCACCTGCCCGGTCGTCATCTCTCGGGCTTTGGCCGTGCGGTCGTCGGCGGGCAGATTGATGCAGCAGTGGATGCAGTCGTTGTTGCATCGTTCGGTGAGCTCGATATCCAGATAACCGAGATGCGAGGCAATCCTTTTTATCGGATGTTTTGTGCGTAGAACAAATTCAGTCATGGCTGGACATAACTCCTGCTATCCTGTCCCATCTTTCCCAGCTCCTCGACAATGCCGCCGGATTTGTCGAAGTGCATGGTGTAGCAGGGGACATCATGGATGATGCGTTCCAGAATGTCCAACTCCTTTCGCCACCACTCCGCGGTCTCCATGGGACGAATGAGCGTGGCAAGCAGATTCCGCCAAATCTTTTTGCGGTCCTTGAGCGGCTCGACCCTGTTTTCCCTTGCCTGCTTTAGAAACAGGATGGCGCAAAGCGGCGCCGATGACGGCGAGACATCGGCGGTTGTGCCGTGGCTCCAGGTGCCGTGAACGAGCCATTCACCACCCCCTTTTCTTTCTCCCCCTGCAAGCGGAGCGGAAGTTGTCTTTTGCCCGGCAGTCCCGCCAGGCCAGTATCGCAAGATATTGCGGTCGTCGCAGAGAATCTCCGCCGATACAACGCCTTCCCGATTCGCCGCCTTCAACAATTCCATCGTCGTTGATTTACCCGTTTCGGAATGGCCGACAAAGACCAGCCCCTTGCCGTTGACAATGGCCGCCGCCGAATGCACAAGGACGGCGAAGCGGTCGGCCAGCAGCGGCCCCAGCCAGATCTGGTCCGTTGGAAAGAGGGAGAGCGATGGCCAGCGTTTGCTGAGAACGCGGTCACGTTCCCGTGGCAGACTGTAAATCGTGCCGTAAGCATAATCGTCGCTGAACACCGCCACGCGGTGAAGACTGTCGTCGTCTTTTGCGGGCGAGATGCCGCGATAGAACCATGTTCCGTTCTTGCTTCGGGAGATCGCCCAAGGGGGCTTGCGGTAAAGCTCCCTGCCCAAATCTTTTCCCTGCAGATCCGGCAATTCGAAAAAATGGCGCAGATCCACATTGTCCTCGCCGGGGCCTTCCACGGCAAATGCCATGAGTTCATCCTTGAATTTGATCCTGCTGAAATCCAGCTCGCTTTCGATCCTGACGGTAATGCCCGCAATCTTGAAATAACGGCGGTGATTTGTTTGCCACTTCTCCCTGAATTCGCGCGCCTCTTTCGCGACAGCGCACAAATGCGGGATCGGGGCCGAATAGCGTCCGGTTTCCAGATAGGCATAGACGGCGCACCATCGACAGTCCCTGCGGCTTTCACAGGAGCCGCAATGCGCCCGCCACTCTTCACCGCCGCGCACTTTATCCGCGCAAGAAGGAATAAAAACGTCCCAGGCCTCGGCAAACGATCCCTGTCTCACGTCATAACTCAGGGCCGGGTCTTTAATGAACCCGCAGCACCATGACATTCTCCCATAGGCGTCAACATGAAATTCGCGCCTGCCTTCAATGCATTTTGCAAAAAGGCGGTCATCGCCTTCGTCAACAGCACCGCAAACCGTTTCGATATGACCTGTTCCGCCCATTCCGCGCTCAATTTTTTCCAGCTCGGCTGTCAGCTCACTATACGTCGGAGCGGGTTGATCCAGATCGACCACGTCGGATGGGGACAGCCTCTGCGCCTGTATCTCCTTGTTTCTCTGCTTGGAGCCGTCACTGGAAAGAAAAAGCCACGGAGCTCCGCAACGCCAGTGTTTGCTCAGGGATCTCGCCAGGGCAATCATCTCGTCCCATTGATGGAAATTGGCCTGCATGGGTATCAACTGGACGATGAAGCCGGCACCTGCTTCTTTCAGGTATTCAAAGCCCTGGATCAGCTTCTCGAATCCCCCCGGATGGCGGGTGACATTGTCATAGACCTCTGCTGTCGCCCCGTAGAGGGCGATCATTTTTCTGCCTTTGCGGGTCAGCAGTCGGGCGATCTCCGGCGTGATGAGGGTTCCGTTAGTGTTTAAGGAATAAGAGATAGCCTTGCGGGTCAGATAATCGAAGATCTCAGGGAAATCCGGCCGCAACATGGGCTCGCCGCCGGAAATGCTCCAACGACGGCAACCCATGGCTCGGGCGTCGTCCACGATACGCCGGATTTCGTCAACGGTAAGCTCATTTTTCTTTTCCGGCGCGTCTACCGGAAGGCAAAGCCAGCAGTGACGGCAGGCGTTGTTGCAACGGTACGTGAGATCGATTGTCCCTCCCAGAGGGAGACGGGGAATGTCTATATTCATGGTAATCCGGTATCCTCCAATCCTCAGCATTTTTCACATTAAAGCAATTACTGTGCTGATGAATGGATATATAGCAGAACGACCCTTGCGTCGAGAAGTTTCAGTAGTTGAGTCCTTGCGGCAGCGCTGCCGGCTTCACCTTGTGTACCATCCCGATACTCATATAAAAGAAGAGGCGCTCCGCGATATACGGGAACGCCTCAACATTAATTTCGCATGAGTTCTGCCTGAATTGCCGAATATCGTTACAAGGGATAGTATCCCGGGGAAAAGACACCATGAATTCACCGGGACTGTTTCACTTATCCCACAAACTGCCCCATCGTGCGAAACTTGTCATACCGCTCCGCCAGCAGCTTGTCCATGGGAAGCGCCTTCAATTCCCTCAGGTTTCTCTCAATGGCCTCATGCACACTTTTCGCCGTGGCCTCATGGTTGCGATGGGCGCCGCCCGGAGGCTCACTGACAATCTCGTCGATGACCCCCAGCTCCTTCAGGTCCCGCGCCGTCGGCTTGAGCGCCTCCGCGGCCACTTCTCCCTTGGTTCCGTCGGACCAGAGGATAGCGGCGCATCCTTCCGGCGAGATAACGGAATAGATGGAGTGCTCCAGCATCAATATCCTGTCGCCGACCGCGATGGCCAATGCTCCGCCCGATCCCCCTTCACCGGTAACCACCACGACAATGGGTGTATGGAGTCGCGACATTTCCAGGAGGTTTCTCGCAATCGCCTCCGCCTGCCCCCTCTCTTCCGCCCCGATGCCGGGAAACGCGCCGGGCGTATCTACGAAAGTAATGATGGGAAGATGGAATCTCTCCGCCATTTCCATGAGCCGCAGCGCCTTGCGGTAGCCCTCGGGATTCGGCATGCCGAAGTTGCGAAAGACCTTTTCCTTGGTATCTCGCCCCTTCTGATGACCAATCACCATAACCGGATTCCCGTCCAGCCTCGCCAGACCGGCAACGATTGCATGGTCGTCGGCGAATTTGCGATCACCGTGCAACTCGATGAAATCGGTAAAGATAAGCCGGATGTAGTCCGTGGTAAAGGGACGGTTTATATGGCGGGCAAGCTGAACCGTCTGCCAGCGGGTCAGGTTGGAGAAGATCTCTTCCCTCATCTTCTCCACCTTCTTTTCCAGGCGGACAATCTCCGACTTCAGGTCCACCGTGTCGGTGGAAAGTTCCTGAAGCTCCCGGAGCTTCTCCTCCAGTTCGGCAATCGGCTTTTCGAATTCAAGATATGATTTCAGCGCCATCCTGTTGATCTCCTTGGGTTTCCTCTTCAACGCGCCATACGGGGGCTATTCAAAGGTTGTGGCATTATACCCGAAGAGCTCTTCCACCTCCAGCGACAAATTATCGCTGGCCCTGACCGAGCATGCAGCCGGGAGCCGAATAATCGTCCGGCAGGCGTCCGGGATTATCACCTGAAGCCTGGCAGGACAATCTCCTCGGTGCCGACCGATAATCTCCTTCAGGGAAACCAGCTGCTCAGCGCGCACTCCGGAGGCGTCCAGGGTGAAGCTGACCCCCCGGGAGCGGGTTTCCTTGAGGGAACCGAGGGGAGTAACGTCCGTTGCCTTCACCTTGCAACTCTCTTCGCCAATCTCGACACTTCCCGTTACCAGCAGCGGCTCTTCACCCTTCAGGTACTCTGATACTTTTCCGTAGACATCCGGGAACACCATAACCTCAACCGAGCCCAACTGGTCTTCGAAAAGCGCAAAGGCCATCCGGTCGCCCTTCTTGGTAATTTTTTCCGTCAGGCTCGCGACAATGCCGCACAGCCTCACTTCGCTCTTGTCTTCCTTCTCCGACAGGGACGCGGTATTCGCGGAGGCAAATCGTTTCACGTCGTCGGCATAGCGGTCGAGGGGGTGACCGGTAATATAGAAACCGAGCGCTTCCTTCTCAAAGGACAGCAACTCCTTCTCGCGCCATTCGGGGATATCGGGCATTGTCCCGACGCCGTTGCCGCCCGACATCACCACTTCCGACTCATCGAACAGTGAGGCCTGGGCGCCCGCCCTTTCCTTCTGGAGCCTCTGGCCGATATCCATGGAGGTTTCCAGGGTGGCAGCCAGTTGGGACCTCCTGAAGCCGGTGGAATCGAAGGCGCCGCACTTGATGAGCGATTCCACCACTCTCTTGTTCACCCGTCGCAGATCAACCCGGCTGCAGAAATCGGAAAGATCACGGAAGGCTTCCCCGCCTCTTGCCTCGAGGATTGCCTCCACGGCAGCCGTGCCGACGTTTTTCACCGCGCCGAGGCCGAACCGGATGGAGTTCTCCCGCACCGTAAAGGACAGCTCGGAGGCATTGATGTCGGGCGGCAGCACCTGGATCCCCATGCCGCGGCACTCGGCGATGTTCTTGATTACCTTGTCCGAGGAATCCATGTCCTCGGTAAGGAGCGCGGCCATAAACTCCACCGGGTAGTGAGCCTTCAGGTAGGCGGTCTGGTAGGCGATGAGGGCATAGGCCGCGGAATGGGATTTGTTGAAGCCGTATTCGGCGAACTTTGCCATCAGGTCGAAGATCGCCTCGGCCTTTTTCCCGTCGATGCTGTTCTCCCTCGCCCCGGCCAGGAAGATGTCCCGCTGCTTCGCCATCTCCGCCGGGTCCTTCTTTCCCATGGCCCGGCGGAGCAGGTCCGCGCCGCCAAGGGAATACCCCGCCAGGGTACGGGCAATCTGCATTACCTGCTCCTGGTAGACGATGACGCCGTAGGTGTCCCTCAGGATTGGCTGCAGTTGCGGAAGGTCATAGGTAACGGGCTTTCTGCCGTGCTTCCTGTCGATGAAATCGTCCACCATCCCGGAGCCGAGAGGGCCGGGGCGATAGAGGGCGCAGACCGCGATGATATCCTCGAAACAGGACGGCTTCAGCTTGACCAGCAGTTCCTTCATGCCGCTGGATTCAAGCTGGAAAACACCGGTGGTATTGCCCGCCTGGAGAAGCTGGTAGGCGGCCTCGTCGTCGTACCCCAGATCGGCGATTTCGAACTCCGGCGCCTTCCCTGCATGGATCAGCTTCACGGCGTTGTCGATGACGGTGAGGTTCTTGAGTCCCAGGAAGTCGAACTTCACCAGCCCGATCTTTTCCACGTACTTCATGGAAAACTGGGTGGTGATGGAGTTGTTTTTCTGGTCCATATAGACCGGACAGAACTCCTCCAGAGCCGCCGGCGCCACCACGACACCGGCGGCGTGGGTCGAGGCATGCCGGGTCAGACCCTCGAGGCAGAGAGCGGTGTCGAGCAGCACCTTGATGCGCGGGTCGGCCGCAGCCATCTCGGTGAGCTTCGGTTCCTTTTTCATGGCATCGGCAAGCTGGATATTCAGGATGTTGGGAACCAGCTTGGCAATCTTGTCCACCTCGCCGTAGGAATAGTTCAACGCCCTCCCCACGTCGCGGATCGCCCCCTTGGCGGCCATGGTGCCGAAGGTGATAATCTGGCAGACCTTGTCCCGACCGTATTTCTCGGTAACGTACTGGATGACCTCTTCCCGGCGGTTCTGACAGAAGTCCACGTCGATATCAGGCATGGAGATGCGCTCCGGGTTAAGGAAACGCTCGAAGAGAAGGTTGTACGGGAGAGGATCGAGATCGGTGATGCGAAGCGAGTAGGCGACCAGGGAGCCCGCGGCCGAACCTCTTCCCGGTCCGACCGGAATTCCCTGTTGCTTGGCCCAGTTGATGAAGTCCGCCACGATAAGGAAATAGCCGGGGAAGCCCATCTGGATGATACACGCCAGCTCGACCTCGAGTCGAAGACGGTACCCTTCTTCATCTTCATCGGTAAACGCGGGGTTCTTCCTGCGAATATAGGCGAGCCGACTGCTCAGCCCCTCTTCCGCCTGCCGGGTAAGCTCGTCTTCCAGCGATTTCCCTTCGGGAAGCTCATAGTTGGGGAAATGGTAGGTCTTGAAGTCAAAGCGAAGGTCACAGCGCTCGGCGATGCGGACGGTATTGGCAAGCGCCTCGGGAACATGGGAAAAGGCTGCCGCCATCTCGTCGGGGGACTTGAAGTAGAACTCGTCCCCGGAAAAGCTCATCCTGCCCGGATCGTCCATGGTCTTGCCGGTCTGGATGCAGAGGAGAACCTCGTGGGGCTTCGCGTCTTTGCGATTCAGGTAGTGGCAGTCATTGGTCGCCACGAGCGGCAGGCTCAACTCATCAGCAATCCGGAGAAGTCCACGGTTCGCCCGCTCCTGCTCCGGCAGTGAGTTTTCCTGCAGCTCCAGATAGTAGCGCCCGGGAAAGATGCCGGCATACTCCTCGGCAACGACTCGCGCATCCGCCATCCTGTCGCTCTCGCAGAGCCAGGCCACCTCCCCCTTCAGGCAGGCGGACAGGGCAATCAGCCCGGAGGAATAGCGGCGAAGCACCTCCTTGTCGATACGTGGGCGGTAGTAGAACCCCTCCTTGTAGCCGATGGACACCAGACGGCTGAGATTCCGGTATCCCTCGAGGTTCTCGCAGAGGAGGATCAGGTGATGCGCCGCATCTCCGATGCCCCGGGCTTCCTTGACAAGACGCGACTCCGGGGCGAGGTAGACCTCGCAGCCGACAAGGGGCTTTATCCCCGCCGACTGGCACTTCAGATAAAACTCTATCGCTCCGAACATGTTGCCGTGATCGGTGAGGGCAACCGCCGGCATACGATACTCGTTCGCCTTTTTTACCAGATCACCGACACGGATCGCTCCGTCCAAGAGGGAATACTGTGTGTGTACATGAAGGTGGACAAAATTCGCTTGTTCCATATGCCCCGCGGATACAATGACGGGAGCCTCACCTGCAAGCGGCTCCCGGTTGAGAAAGCTGAAATGTGGGGAAATTATGTCACGAACAAAGCGCCACTGTCAAGGGAATGGGGCACGGCGGGACGTCAAATCCCGGAGGCGGAAATCACGCGATTTCTCCCTTTTTGCTTCGCGCGGTAGAGGGCCTCGTCGGCCGCAACAAGAATTTCACGGGGACTTTTCCGGTCGTTGCAGCTCTCCGCGACGCCAATACTTACGGTAGCAGAGATATGGGTGTCGATGAAACCGGCGCTGCGAAGCTTTTTCCCCTCCCTGTCCCGGCCCGGACGATCCCCTCCCCGCATCCGGAACCGATAGGACGCAATTGAGGAACGTAGTTCTTCCAAGTGGGGAAGGACATCAGCCAGCCCCTTACGGGGGAAAAGAATCGTGAATTCCTCACCACCGTAACGGTACGCCTTACCGCCGGCGCCGACCTTGCGCATCCTGTCCGCCGCCATCCGCAGCACCTGGTCGCCTATGTCGTGACCGTACGAGTCGTTCAAACGCTTGAAATGATCCATATCGACCATGGCAATGACATACCGCCGACCCAGCGCGTGCAGATCCTCATTCAGGACACGCCTCGTCAGAAGGCCGGTCAGTTCATCACGATATGCCATGGTATGGGAATCCTGCAGGATGCTCACGGCAAGAATCAGCCCGGATACAAACAGGAAAACAGCCACCGTCTCTCCGCTGGCCGGGCGGCAGCAAACCCAGACAACCGCAGCCAGGACGCCAAGAAAGCCGCTGTCGATAAGGGATTTCTTTCGGAAGGAATGTACCGCAACCGTCAAGGCGCACCCTCCCATGAGCGGAAGCGCGAACCAGGAAAGAGATTGCCACCCCAAAGCCGCATGCTCAATCAGCGCACCGGCCTGCTGTGCATCAGCCTGGTCCGACTTGCCGAAAAGGAGTAATACAGCGGCTTGAGCGGCAAGAAAAACAAAACGCATCCGACCGGCCAGGGTGAAGATTCCCTTCTCCCTCATCAAACAGAAGAGCGTGATATTCACCGGCACGAGATAGCGGAGGACACTGCCCATCCTCTGGGCGGAGGCCGCGCCCAAACCTCCAAGGAAGAGGGAGTTGCTGTTCCAGTAGTAGAACAACAGCATCAGAAGGATAAAAAACGCACGGCTGCGATTGAAGTGAATGCTCAGGAAAAGCCCCAGTGAAAGCATGAGATAGGTGGCATAGGGAAGCAATTCACGCCAGGGCTGAGGCAGCAGGTTCAGATACGGAACATACAGATACGTCGCCGCGAGGAGAGAAGCGGGAAAGAGGAAAAATATAAACCTCTGTGATAAGGAGCAGTGCACTTCTACCGCCTCCTTGACGCGCATGGATGACTACCGGGAGGGTCTCCATGCATGCATGACTGGTGGGCAAACGACGAAAGACGGATTGCCCGTTTCGAGCCGTGGTTTCGGATGGGGAAGAACAATTGGAAAATGCCGGGAAACGGAGCCAGGCATTCAGGACGCCATTTCCGGATGCGGCAAAACCAAGTATCAATGAAATCTCATTATTTCATCAACAGGTACGAATACATACAATGCTCCTTTCACCCTGTCAACCGGAAACCTGAGGATTTCCCCGGTAACCTGCCGGAAGTTTCACGCCACGAGAAACAGAGGTTGACAATAATATCGCAAAAGCCTATAAATTTTCATAAGATTTCCTCGTTAGGATGAGGCGTTTGCACAAATACAGGCTACTGCCCAGAAACGTCGAAAGACGCCAATGTGGTAGACCAGGTCCTGCCGGATTAAGGCTTTACCTAAGGTAGCTGGGAGACATCCCTCACGTTGTGCATTGTCGAAACCCGACCAGGGGGAAAGCTGCTACCGTATCTTCCTTTGGCCTTTCCCCCGGAATGGCCATTTTGCGTTTTGGAGTTCCCATGAACATAACCTCGAATGAATTGTTTCTCAGTTCCGTGCTTGGCAAGCCGGTAATTAATGAGCGAGGGGTGGAATTCGGCAGACTATGGGATCTGATCATGGATCCCGGTGACGTCTTTCCGGAAGTCTCCCACCTTCTGATAAAAAAGGGAAATACCATCTCCTCCATCCCTTGGGAGAATATCAACCTCTTCAATCCATTCGTTATTTCTGCTACCTCGACGGTCAGCCTGAAGCGGGACTGTTCCCCGAAGGAGGGGGATATCCTGATGCGGCGGGACATCCTCGATAAGCAGATCGTTGATGTCAACGGCGCAAAAGTCGTTCGCGTAAATGACCTGAAATTGGGAAACCAGGGAAAACTTCTCTGCGTCTTTGCCGTTGACGCGGGCTTCAGCGGGCTGGTGCGGCGCCTCGGATGCGAAGCGCTCTGCGAGAAAATTGCCCGCATACTGCGCAGGGAACTGCCGCGCCAGGAGATCAGCTGGGACTACGTCCAGCCGCTTGAAATGAATGCCTCCCGATTGACCCTGACCGTAGCCCGGGACCAGATGGCCGAGATGCACCCGGCGGATATCGCCACCATCATCTCCCAGATTCCCAGCGCAAGCATCCCCTCAGTGCTCACCGCACTGGATACCGAGACCGCCGGCGAAGCAATTCATGAGTTGAAACCCGACCTGCGCAGCCGAGTCATCAGTCAATTGGGCACTGAACAGGCGACGGAGATTCTGGAGGAAATGGCCCCGGATGAGGCCGCAGACATTCTCGGCGACCTTCCCGAAGAGAAGGCGCAGGAACTGCTGGAACTGATGGATAACGAGGATGCCGAAGACATTCAGGAGTTGATGGGACATGAGGAAGATACGGCGGGCGGACTCATGAACAGCGAATACCTCCAGGCCGCCGAAGACCATACCGTTGAGGACACCCTGCGGGAAGTCCGCCTTCTGGCGCCGGAAATCGAGACCGTGTACTACATTTACATCCTTGACGGCGAAGAAAGACTGCTGGGTGTGGTGAGCCTCCGGGAGCTCCTGATTCACCCTCCGGCAACCATCATGTCCGACATCATGACCACCAGCATGAAAACCGTACGGGTCGACTCAGACCCGGAGGAGATCCTGGAAATCATTGCGAAATACAATCTTATCGCCGTGCCGGTACTCGATGAGGATGAAAGAATGGTCGGCATCGTCACGGTGGACGACATCCTTGAGATGTTTCTCCCCGCGGCACTGCGTCGGCGCAGACACCACCATCACTGAAGGAGAACACGGAACGTGGACAGCAGCATAAGCCCGATGAAACCGGCGCGCCCCCTCCGCAGGGTCAGTCTGAAAAATATCCTGGTGTTCCTCGCCGTTCTCGGCCCGGGGATCATCACGGCAAATGTGGACAACGACGCAGGGGGGATTACAACGTACTCCCTGGCCGGGGCTCACTTCGGCTACGCGCTGTTGTGGCTCATGGGGCCGACGACCATCGCGCTCGTGGTAATCCAGGAAATGTGCGCACGGATGGGGGTGGTGACCGGCAAGGGTCTCTCCGACCTGATTCGGGAATCATTCGGGGTAAAGATTACCTTCTATGTCATGATTGGTCTCTTCCTGACAAACATGGGGAACGCAGTGTCCGAATTCGCCGGCATTGCTGCAAGTATGGAAATTTTCGGCATCAGCAAGTATCTGTCGGTACCGATAAGCGCCCTTCTGGTCTGGCTTCTTATCGTCAAGGGCTCCTATAAGGTGGTGGAAAAGGTCTTTCTTGTCGCCTGCATGATCTATATCGCCTACCCGATAGCAGCCTTTATGTCGAAACCGGAGTGGAACCATATCGCCAGGGCCACCATCGTTCCCACCCTGAAACTCGACAGTTCTTATCTTGTCACTATGATCGCCGTTGTGGGAACGACGATAGCTCCCTGGATGCAGTTCTATCAGCAGTCGGCCGTCGTTGAAAAGGGAGTTACAATCGACCGCTACAACTTTTCCCGGCTTGATGTCATCGTTGGATGCTTCATGGCCATTGTCGTGGCCTTCTTTATCGTCGTTGCCTGTGCATCGTCAATCCACATGAAAGGCCTCAAGGTTGAAACGGCTGCCGATGCCGCCGTTGCCCTCCGTCCGCTGGTGGGGGCCTACGCATCCACCCTGTTCGCGTTCGGATTGTTCAATGCCTCCCTGTTTGCGGCATGTATCCTCCCCCTGTCGACTTCGTATTATATCTGCGAGGGAATGGGATGGGAATCCGGCATCGACAAGAATTTCCGGCAGGCGCCGCAGTTTTTCTGGCTGTTTACCATCATCATTCTGCTCAGCGCCGGATTCATCCTGCTGCCCGACATGCCCCTGGTCACGATCATGTTCCTGTCGCAGGTCGTAAATGGCGCCGTCCTTCCTTTCGTACTGATCTTCATGCTGATCCTCATCAATGACGTGAGACTGATGGGGAAATATGTCAACGGCGCCGCCTTCAATCTCATTGCCTGGATAACGGTTGTTACGATGATTCTCCTCACAACCCTTATGACCGTTGAGATCATCTCCGCCGGTACGCTGGAGAGGGTTCTCCACCTCGCAAAAAACTTCTTCGCCGGTCCTTGACACACCGGTCAAAGGGCATATACTGGAAACACAAGATGATGTTCTTTGACAATTGCTCTGGGATGCAGGTACGGCACGGTAAGAAACTGACGTTCAATAAATAAATCAATCTTACCGGGTTCAGAGACAGTGTGTAGGCCCATTCAGTGGCAAACCTGACGTCTTTCCCCGGTAGATGCTAGCGCTACGGTCAGTACCTCGGACTCACCTACGGCATTTCGGAGCAGTCATCATTGGCGTTACAGAGAATTACGCAGAAGACATTCTTCTCGTCCGTGAGGCGCGTCGCACCGCTTGAAAAAGGGGAAAGAAGACAGCCGAAACAGCTATTGCGGTCGTAATGAGCGTGGATACCGGAGTTGGCCTGATGGATGGCAACGGATAAGAAGAAAGGATTTTTCTGTAGCGCCAACCGATAGAAACGCAACGAGCCGGGAGATGGCATTCTCCCGGCTCGTTGCGTTTCACGTTTCATGACGTGGAAAGCGGACTGTTTCACCTCACCGGAATTCGGCAGGTACCCTTGCCCTGGAAGCTGCCTGACTCAATGCATCGAGTTTTTTCCCCACCTCGACTTTGTGAAACTGAAGTGATTTCAGTGAGCTTTGAATTCCGAGGAAATCTGCGCGCGACATCTGGCTGGTATCGGCCATTCGTCCATTCAGTTCGGCAATCTGGTCATCCGTTGATCGTAAATCAGCCTTCAAGGACGCAAAATCGCGTCTCCATTCCTCACCGCTCTTCCCCCCATACAGGAGGTCCTTTTTCTCGTTGCCCACAACGGGTTTTCCGGCATCACTCGAGGCGGGGCCTGAGGAAGAGCCCTTCGCGGCGCCCGGTTCCGTCACGACACTTGACGGTTCCGGTGTCGGGGCCGACAGATCGCCGCGCACCTGAACCTTCTTCCGGTATTTTTTCGGAACCTGGGAAAGGTCTTCCGCAAAATTCACGGTACCTGTCGAGTCCTCCCACATATAGGTTTCGGCAACCGCCGAAACGGCAAAAAGAAGCGTCAATACACCAACCGTCAAAATGCTCTTCATCATGTGCCTCTCCTTCCTTCCATGGTAATTGGGATTGGGCAGGTACCCGAGTACCATCATTCGCGCTTCCCGGACACCTCCCATACTGCGGCTCACCCCGGCGGCCAGTGAAACTTTCTTCCTGCCAGGAGATGAAAGTGAAGATGGAAAACCGATTGTCCAGCCCCGGCATTATTGTTGTTAACAACCCTGAAACCGTCGTCCGCCACTCCTTGCCGGCGTGCAATGCCGGCGGCCACCTGGAAGACGTGACCCACCACAGGCGCATCCTCCTCCCGAAGATCCAGAGAATTCACGGTGTGCTTCCTGGGTATTATCAGCAGATGCAGCGGGGCGACCGGGGCTATATCCTCTATGACAATAAGATGTTCATCCTCGTATACCTTCCTGGCCGGTATCTCACCAGCGACAATCTTGCAGAATATGCATTCTTCCATACCATCATCTCCTCATCTTTTTCCCTTTTATCCGAAGTGGCTGACGCTGCTAAGAGTACCGGAGCGAAGCTGCAACTGAATCGGAAATCGCTCTCGCAGGCCGGCGCTCACAATGCCCCGGGACTGTCTGTCGAATGATTGTCAACCATGCCCGTTTTCTTTTTCAAGTGGATCAGGAATTCCCGGTTCCCCTTGGGGCCCAGGAGCGGCGACTCAACTATCCCCAGAACGTCAAGGCCAAGACCTTCCGCCATGCTACAGACAGACGCAATAACTTTTTGGTGCTTACGTTCATCGCGGACCACACCGCCCTTTCCAACCTCGCCCCGCCCCACCTCGAATTGGGGTTTGATGAGCGCAATAATTTCAGCGCCCTCTTTGATGAGGCGGAGGGTAGGCGGCAACACCTTGTCCAGAGAAATAAATGAGGCGTCGATAACTGCCAGATCAGGTACTTCAGGAAGGGAAGCAGCCTCCAGATGACGGATATTGGTCCTTTCCAGACAGACAACACGCTCGTCCCTGCGAAGCTTCCACGCCAGTTGCCCGTACCCCACATCAACGGCAAAAACCCTGCGTACGCCCCGTTGCAGGAGACAGTCGGTAAACCCGCCGGTGGAAGCGCCGACGTCAAGGGCGCACATCCCTTCCACGGAAATGACGAACTCGTCGAGGGCTTTCCGGAGCTTGAGCCCACCACGGCTTACAAAGGGATTCCCGTCGCCCTTCAGGCGGATCACTGCATCACGAGGTACAAGGAAACCCGCCTTGTCTGCGACCTGTTCCCCTACCACGACGACACCCGCAAGTATCAGCGCCCGTGCCCGTTCCCGTGACTCAACGAGCCCCCGCTCCACAAGGAGCTTGTCCAATCTTTCCTTTCCTTCGGAAACTTTCAGAAAAATCCCTTTCTCTGTTCCGCGGAACTCCGTGCTCAAGGATACACCCGTACGGCCACACCGACGGCTGCCCGGCCCCATGATACTCACCGGCTCAGATAAAATCAATGAGTAATACTCTATTGAACCCGCTGCCAAAGGAGATGCCACTGTTTGAACTCCCGGAGGAGGCGGCAAGTCAGCCTGCGGATACCGTGTTTCCCTCGTCTCTCCAGAGGATGCCGTTGAACAATTTCGAGAATGACTCGGCGGTAAGCGGCTTGCTGAAGAAGAATCCCTGGCACTCTTCGCACCGGTGTTCCAGGAGAAAAGCCTTCTGCTCCTTTGTTTCCACCCCTTCCGCGACCACCTTCAGCCCAAGACTGTGCGCCATGGCGATAATTGCCACAACGATAGCCTTGTCGTCGGTATTGCTCGTGATGTCACGGACAAATGACTGGTCGACCTTGAGGGTATCAAGCGGGAAACGCTTGAGATAACTCAGCGAAGAATAACCGGTGCCGAAGTCGTCGATAGCCAGGATAAGCCCCATTTCCTTGATTGCGTTAAGCTTGTTAATCGATTCTTCTGCATTCTGCATGATGACGCTCTCGGTAAGTTCGAGTTCCAGGAATGCGGGATCGACACCCGTTTCCCGGATGATCCGGGCTATCATATCAATCAGGTCATGCTGGTTGAACTGGCGGGACGAAAGGTTGACCGCCATGTGCAGAGGCGGCAACCCCTGTCTCTTCCACGCGGCGCTTTGCATGCAGGCGGTGCGCATGATCCATTCGCCAAGGGGCACGATAAGACCGGTCTCTTCGGCCAGCGGAATAAATTTCGCCGGGGAAAGAATGCCCATTTCCGGGTGCTGCCAGCGAATGAGAGCTTCCACCCCGACTACCCTCCCGCTCGACAGGTTGTAGCGCGGCTGGTACAGCATGCGCATTTCATCGCGCTCCAGGGCGCGACGCAGGCTGGTCTCCAGCATCAGCCGCTCTACGACCCTGGTGTTCAGCTTTTCCGAAAAGAACTGGTAGTTGCTCCGACCGTGGGCCTTGGCGTGATACATAGCCGTATCCGCATTTTTCAGCAGTTTCTCCGCTGTATCTCCATCATCGGGATACAGCGTCAAACCGATACTGGCAGAGATGAACACTTCACGCTCCTCAAGCATGAAGGGCGCCGTTAACGCGTTGAGCACTTTCTCGGCAAGGGTCACGGTCGTGTCGTTATCTTCGATCTCGGGGAGGACGACGGTAAATTCGTCTCCGCCGTGACGCGCGATCGTGTCGGTAACCCGCAGGCTCTCCCTCAATCTCACGGCGACCTTCTTCAGCAGAATATCACCGGCTGCGTGGCCCAGGGTATCGTTGATTATCTTGAAATGGTCCAGGTCGATGAATAGGACGCAGAGTTTCTTTTTTCTCCGGCTGTGGGAGGTTATCGCCTGGTCAAGCCGGTCCAGCAGCAGGCTCCGGTTGGGCAGGCCCGTGAGAAGGTCGTGGGCCGCCCGATACGACAGTTCATGTTCTATCCGTCTCCGTTCGGTTATGTCGTCAATTACCGCGACATAGTGGGTTTCCTTCCCCTCCCTGTTTTTCACCGGAGCAAGCGACAGTTCGACCCATATCTGCCTCCCGTCCTTATGTTCGCTCGAAAGCTCAACCTGCTGTTCGCCGGGTTCGCGGAATACTTTCTCGATCTTTTCCATCGACAGGCGATCCGGCTCGCTCCCGAGCAGGCGCCGGTAATCGTTTCCGACAATTTCACCAGCTGAGAAACCGGTAATCCTTTCAACCGCGGGGTTCACGAAGATCAGCGGCTTGCCCGGCAAAGTCGCG
>CAYSPF010000015.1:0-25292 GCA_964432775.1 uncultured Geobacter sp. | reverse complement strand
GTTGTCGCCATAGTTGGAATGCTAAACATGCACCACCGTACTTGTTGAATGATCTGCCGTCCCGATTTCTGAAAAATTGGGAATAAAAATGAAATCAACAAAATCCGGAGAAATTCAAAGATCTCAGTAAAAATAAACATAATGAGAAGTTATCCGCTGCAATAGATTTTATGGGGCAGCAAGATAAAGACAGTTCGCCAACGCCGCAGTATCCGTGACGGGCGCCACTTCGCGTTACTCCAATTATAAAACTTTCGAAAAGCAAAGAAAAGAGAGGTTGCAGAGCATGAGAGAACCGATCATCTTCATCTGTCCCCACAAAAAGATGTGCGATGAAGTTTTGTCCGTAAGCGAAGAGCTTCGGGAAGATGTTGAGGTGATCCAAGGCTGGTACCCCGAGGTGCTTGATTTCAATATCATGAAGAAATATAAAGAAATTAGAGCAGTTGTGGCTTTGCCGATAACTTGCAAGATAGTGGCCAAAAAAATTAAAACAACAGGTTTTCCCCTCAATCCGACTTCCTTGGATCTGATGGAAGCATTTTCTGAGGCCCGCACCTACGCCGATGAAATTTCCTACGTCGGTTTTTTCTTCCCTGCGCTTCAGGAACTGCCGCGGATCGAAAAATTATTGGGAATCCGCATCAATGTCTTTTCCTATACGCAACCGGAGCACATGATTGACCGGGTGCGGGATGCGTTGCAGCAAAAGAGGAAGATCGTGGTTGTCACCGGTGACAAGGGCAAGCGGGCAGTTGAAAAATTCGGAGGCATCGGGATCATCGTTCAAGTCAGTCGTTTCAGCATTTCAGAAGTCCTGCGCATCACGCAGCAGGTTTTGGCCAGTAGAGAACAGGAAGCTGCAAGACGGCAATGGCTGGAACGCCTCATCAATTTGAGCAGCGACGGCATAATCGCCACCGACAGCAGCGGCAGAATCACTCTTTTTAACAAGAGCGCTGAAAAATACCTGTCAGTCCCGAGCAGAGTTGCAGAGGGACTGAGTATCGATGCCATGGATTCCAATGACCCCCTGAAAATTGTGATACGAGGACAGGGCGGGGGTAGTTTCATCGCGGAGGAAGTTATATCTCTGAAGGGTAAGCATCTTTTGGTTCAACGTGCCTTAGTATCCGGTAGTACGGCCGACGAGCAACTGATCGTAAGCTTCAAGAACGAGAGCGAAGTCGAAAAGCTCAAGCAGGCCGTCCATCGGGATGCCATCAGGAAGGGAATGGTCGCGACTTACACTTTTGACGACATCGTCGGTAAGAGCAAAGCCATCCGCGCCCTTAAAGAAGAAGCGCTCGTATACGCCGAAACGGCTTCGACCGTTCTCCTGACGGGCGAAACCGGGGCTGGTAAAGAGGTCTTCGCCCACAGTATCCACAACGCAAGCGATCGCAGTAAAAAGCCATTTGTCGGCGTAAACTGTGCGACGATACCGGAAAATCTTTTGGAGAGTGAGCTGTTCGGCTATGAAGGGGGTAGTTTTACTGGGGCAAGGAAGGAAGGGAAACGGGGGCTTTTTGAATATGCCGATGGTGGGACCATCTTTCTGGATGAAATAGGAGAGATGTCGCATTCCCTGCAGGCAAGGCTTTTGCGGGTTCTCCAAGACAAGAAAGAAATCAGGCGTGTGGGCGGAGAAAGGACCATCCTGGTCGATGTCAGGGTCATTGCTGCGACAAACCGCGACCTCCTGGAAGAGGTGGCAGTGAAGAGATTCAGAGAGGACCTTTATTACCGGCTGAATATTTTGAGCCTTAGGGTGCCTCCCTTAAGAGAGAGAAAAGAAGATATCGAAGATCTGATCCTGCATTTTCTCAAGGCGAAAGCTCAGAAATTTTTATCCCCTCCCCCTCCCATCACCGATGAATTGATTCAGTTATTCAAGGAATATGACTGGCCGGGGAACATCCGGCAACTTGAAAATATTGTTGAAAGATGTTTTGTGATTTCGAGGGCAAAACATTTCACCTCCCTGGTCAAGCAGCTTCTGGTCAGCAAGCAAGAAAAGGGACAATCCAGAGAAAAGATGATAAATCAAGCCTCTTCCAATTCCATGTTGATAGAGATCGATACAATTGCCAACATAGAAAAACAGATTATACGAGCTCTCCTTCCTCACTACGGGATCAAGGAATTGTCCAAAAAACTGGGGATAAGCCGGACAACGATTTGGAGGAGGGCAAGCAGCGACTGTTCCATTAATGAACATCTGGAACGTTAATATTCCAAATTTAAACAACGATTGAGCTGCTTAGGCGACAGGAGCGCCGCTTTTTTATCCCTTGAATAGGGCATGACGTTGCAGATATCGACCAGTATCATTTCCAGTATGATAAAGGTTGTGTTGCGTTTGCCGGAATAAGTCGCTATTGGATAAAGCAATTTTGTCGGAGCAGCATGCCGGGTGGGAAAGAGCGTTCACTGATGTTCTATTGAGAAACATATGAAACATCGTAGTTTCATCTAGAAACGGCGATGAAATGTTTGCAGAGGGTAAAGAGCCTTTTCCCGCATTTCCTCAAGCAGGGGATCCTTCGTTCAGCAACCCGAGGGTTTTCTAGGTTGCCTTTCCACATGAAAAGCAAAATTTTTCCCTGAGGCACAATCCTCGGAAGCCCGAAGGCAAGAAACCTTCCTGCCCGCGGAGACCGGCTTCCGGATCTTCCAGTCATGGGAGAAGACGCGCCCTGGTTGATTCGGGGCTTCTGCTTCCCGTCGGAATCTCATTCGAGACGTGACAATGTCAGGCAGAGGCGATTTCATCTCGTGCTGGCGTTGTGCGTCCGCTATCCGGGACAACATTCGTGGTGTCCTGATCAGGCGCAGCCTAAACTCTCCCCGACTCATGATGGTGGTACGTATTTTGCGGTCAATGGCTGACAAGTCACAAAGTAATGACTCAAGAGGAGGAATAAATGGGGTTGCTGGATTATCAAACTTATGAAGAGGCCTACGCCAATTTCAAATGGGAAGATGCTTGGGGAATTTTTGATGGGAACGCCGAAAATTTCAACATGGGGCACGAGTGCATCGACCGGAACGTCGGCAAAGGGACGGCCGTCCGCATCAAATTTGCCGATGGCCACCGGGAAGAGTACGGGTTCGACGAGTTGTCGAAGATGACGGCACAGTTTGCCAACGCCCTGGAGAGCATCGGTGTTGCCTTCCAGGATCGTGTTGCCATTATGTTGGATCCCTGCCTGGAGTACTACGTGAGTCTTTTCGGCACGATGAAGCGTGGGGCGATCGCCGCGCCATGTTTTCCTCAGTTTGGACCGGAAGCGATTCAGTACCGGCTGAAGGATTCAGCCGCGAAGGTTTTGGTGACCACGGCGGACAAGAAGGAGATGGTGGCCGGTTGGCCGAATCTGAAAGTCATAGTCGTAGGTCAGGAGTTTGAATCATTCATTCGCGGGAAGTCCGACAAGTACACGCCGAAGACGGCGGGCAAGGACGTGGCGGTTTTCCAATATACCAGTGGCACGACTCGAAAATTTCCGGAGGCCATCAAGCATTACCACCGTTCTATCGTGACGCTCATGCCTGCGGCCGTTTTCGGGCGCGGATTTCGTCCTGGAGACCGTTATTTTTGTCCGTCTCATCCGGCCTGGGGGCACGGGCTCTGGCATGGGACCTTGAGCCCGTTGGCTTTGGGGGTTGCGGTGGGAGCTTACTCCGGGAAGTTTGATGTGGAAACTTTGCTCAAGGGGTTGGAAGAGTTCGAAATCGACAATCTGGGTGCAGCACCGACGGTTTACCGGATCATTAAGAACTCCGGACTGTTGGGAAACTATAAACTGAAGATCAAGAAGATGCATTATACGGGAGAGCCGATGGATACCGACACCTTTGAATTTTTGAAGAAATCATTTGGTGTTGCACCGGCTAGCGGTTACGGGTCTACGGAAGCAGGGGCCTTGATTTATCAGTATAACGGTTTCAAGGACTGGGTGGTCAAACCCGGTTCTCTTGGGAAACCAATGCCGGGGATGGAAGTGGCCCTTCTGGACAAGGAAGGGAAGATTGTGCCTCAGGGCGGCATCGGTGAAATATGTTTGAAGCGGAGAGGAGAATGGTTCCACGTGAAGGATGCGGCCCTTGTCGATGAAGATGGCGTGTATTGGCATAAGGGCCGGGTCGACGATGTCATTATTTCGGCGGCTTGGACAATCAGCCCCACCGAAGTGGAAGACGCCCTGCAGAAGCACCCGGCGGTTTTGGGAGTGGTGGTGATGGGGGTGCCCGACAAGGAGCGGGGACAGGTCGTGAAAGCTTTTATCGAGACCAATCAAGAGCCAAGCGACAAACTAAAAAAAGAACTTCAGGACTTTGTGAAGACCAGGCTTTCGAAGCACGAGTATCCCCGTGAGATTGAGTTTTTCAAGCGTCTTCCCAGGACGCCAGGCGGCAAGATTAACCGGGCAGAGCTTAAGAAAGGTGTTGCCGCCAGCGTGTGAATGATGATCGGTCCAGGACTGCCGGTGATCGGTTTTTGCGGAGAAGTTTGGAGCGCCCCGTCATGTACGGGATAGACGAAAAGGAGAGGATCATGACAGCAGACAAGCAAGAGAAAACTTCCCATCTGAGCGAAGGGAAAATCACGGAAGAGGGTTTGGCAGAGTTGAGGAGCAGGGTCGGCAGCAAGTTCAAGATCGATCCTTTTCACACGCTGGCTTGTGCAGACACAATCCGCCATTTTGTGGACGGGGTAGGAGACGTCAATCCGCTTTTCCGTGATCCGGAATATGCCGAGAAGACGCGTTACGGGAAGTTGATTGCTCCTCCGTCCTGGCCCTATAGCATCTTCCCCACTTGGATTCCCCAGGGTCTGAAGGGGGTGCATGCCTTCCATTCCGGCAATGATTGGACCTTTTACAAACCGATCTTTGAAGGAGACACGATTACACCAGAGTGTCTCTTCACCCACTTCGATGAAAAGCCCAGCAAATTTGCGGAGAAGATCGTCATCGTGCATTATGACGACAATTTTTACAACCAGCGCGGCGAGCTGGTGGCCAACGCCAAGGCTTGGAGTGTCAGAGCCGAGCGCGGCAAGGCCCGCGAGAAGGGTAAATATGCCGAGATCAAGCTGCCCCATCCCTGGACGGCGGAAGAACTCGAGCAGATTGAGAAGCAGGTTCTGGATGAAGAAATCCGGGGTTCGCAAGTACGGTACTGGGAAGATGTCCGTGAAGGGGAAGAAATGAAACCACTGGTCAAAGGGCCTTTGGGTTTCACGGATATGGTTGCCTGGTGTATCGGGGCGGCGCCCGTTCCGTTGAAAGCCCTGGGTGCTGCTTTGCGGGATTATAAGCGTCACCCGGCCTGGGCCTTTCGGGATGCTGTGACCGGGGCATTGGAGCCGACCTTTGCCGTCCATTACATTGTTGATGCAGCCAAGTCTGCGGGCGTTCCCTTTCCTTACGACGTAGGTGCGCAACGGCAGCAGTGGCTCATTCAACATCTGACGAACTGGGCGGGAGACGAAGGGTGGGTCAAGAAGTGTTACGCAGAGTACCGCAAGTTCGTTTACCTTTCGGATGTGGTTTGGCTGAAGGGGAAAGTGACGAAGAAGTACTTCGATGCAGACGGAGAGCCCTGCGTGGATCTTGAGACCTGGGCTGAGAACCAGCGCAAGGAAAACACGATGCCCGGGCATTCCACGGTGGTTTTGCCCTCAAAGGACAAGAAAATCTGGCCGCTTGAGCGCCGGCTTTCCAAGAAATAGTTTCGGCACAGTAAAGCCCTCGGCCGTCAGGCCGAGGGCTTTACTGCTGGTGTGTTTTTTAGCGGGGATTGAGCAGGGCTTGAAATGTGACGTTTGCTTAACAGCCAACTCTAAAAAAGGAGGAAATCATGGATTTCAAGTACTTATTTACACCGTTGCAGATCGGCAATATGACGGTCCGAAATCGAATCATGATATCGGCACATTCCAAACAGTATGCCGAAAACAACCTCATGAGCCGCCGGCACGCCTATTATTACGCTGAGCGGGCCAAGGGGGGGACCGGTCTAATCGTCTCTGACATGCAGCACATCCATATAACCAGCAGCAGTAATTTCACAAAAGCCTGTTTCTCCTTTGATCCCAAAGTCATCCCTTATTTTAAAACAGTGACTGATGCGGTTCACGCCCACGGGGCGAAGATCGTGGCACAGCTGGTCCACTCCGGTTGCCATGGTGACGGTGGGATTTATGATGATGAATGGCGTGCTGTGTGGGGCGTCTCCGGCATTCCGGATGTCAGTATTCGCGAAGCCTGCAAGGAGATGGAAGTCGAAGATATACAGGAACTCATCGAAGGTTTTAAAAAGTCCGCTGCCCACGCAAAGGCCGGTGGATTCGACGGGGTGGAATTACATGCCGCCCACGGTTACCTTCTTAATCAGTTCTTTTCCCCATTATTTAACAAGCGGACGGACAAGTACGGAGGCAATCTTGAGAAACGGATGACCTTTGTTCTGGAGACAGCGCAGGCAGTGCGTGATGCGGTCGGTGAAGATTTCGTACTGGGGATCCGCCTTACCGCGGACGAACTGATTCCAGGTGGCAATACGATCAATGAGTATAAGATCATCGCCAAGAATCTGGAGAAATCCGGGCTTTTTGATTATTTCAACATCAGCAGCGGCACGTATTATACAAGCTATATTTTTACTCCTCCAATGATTATCCCTCACGCTTTTCGGGCTTACCTAGCTGCCGAGATCAAGAAAGTCGTCGACCTTCCGGTATTTTCTGTGGGCCGTGTTAAAGATCCCGTGCTCGCCGAGAAAATCATCGCCGATGGACAGGCCGATATGGTCGGCATGACCCGGGCTCAACTTGCCGATCCGGAGTTGGCCAATAAGGCCAAAGAAGGACGGCTGGAGGACATCCGACCCTGTTTGGGCTGCAATCAGGGCTGCATCTCACGCCTCTACAATCAGCGCGGCGTGACCTGCATGGGCAATCCAACCGCCGGCCGGGAAGAAAGGCTGGGAATCGGGACACTCAAACCTGCAGATAAGCGGAAGACGGTACTGGTTGTTGGCGGCGGGCCTGGCGGTATGGAGGCAGCGCGCGTTGCCGCCCAGCGAGGCCACAAGGTTCAGCTCTTCGAGCAAAATGCCCAGCTGGGCGGGCAGGTAAACCTGCATGCCAAGATTCCCATCCGGGCCGAATTCGCGGATCTGACCCGCTGGCAGGCGAAACAGATTGAGAAACTGGGGGTTGAGATTCACCTGAATACGGCTGTGACCGCTGAGACGGTAAAGCAGATGAAGCCTGATGCCGTCGTCATTGCCACCGGCGCCACGCCCCAGCGCACCGGATTTTATGAAGCGTTGCCGCTCAGGGAAAAGATCCCGGGAATCGAACAGAAGAATGTCTGCACAGTCTGGGATGTCCTGGAAGGCAAAGTGGACGTCGCCGGCAAGAACATCTTGGTCATCGATAACGAGGGAGGCCATGAAGCGTACGGTACGGTCGACTATATGGTCGATGGGGGAGCCAAAGTACAGGTCGTGACCAGACTCTACATGGCCGGGATGGATCTAGTGCCGGTTCACGACATTGTCCTGTACTACCGCAGGCTTCTGGAAAAGGGAGTCACTTTTCTTACGACTCACATCGTCAAAGAAATCAAGGGGAATCAGGCAGTGCTCTACAATGTCCACGCCCCTGCCCAGGAAAAGACTATTGACAAGATTGACCTGTTCGTTTTGGCCATGCACAAGAATCCCAACGATGCCCTGTATAAGGAGATCAAGGGCCAAGTTCCGGAACTCTACCGGGTCGGCGACAGCCTTGCCCCACGAAAGACCCAATATGCCATCATGGAGGGACATTTGGCGGGAAGGAAAATATAAATTTTCTCTTCTCAGAGGAGCCGCTGTCACACTTAGCGGTCGTTAGGAGTGAAGAATCGGGGAGGTTGAGATGAAAGCTAAGATGAAGATGTTTACACCAGTTTCGATCGGCAAAATGAAGTTAAAGAACAGGACCGTCATGACAGCCATGGCGACCAACTACTGCAACGAAGTGGGTGACATCACCGACCGATTGATCGACTTCCTGGCGGAGCGAGCCGGCGGTGGGGCAGGTCTGATCATTACCGAGATGGCGCCAGTGGCCAACGCGGGAAGCTCTAAGTATATCTCACTGATGGTGGATAGCGACGATCGTATTCCCGGGCTGAAACGCCTGGCTGACGCCATCCACGCAAAGAGAGGTAAAATCGCTGTACAGCTATGCCACGGAGGAAGGTTCGTCTCGATTACCGCCACCCATCAACTTGGGGAGTCGGCTTCGGGATTGGCCGGTTCAACAGCATGGATTTCTGCTGCTTCCGGGAGCAACGAGGAAGTCCGCCAACTCAGTAAGGACGAGATCCATCAACTGGTTGATAAGTTCGCGCAGGCGGCGAGACGGGTAAAAGAAGCCGGGTGTGATGCGGTGGAGATTCACGGGGCCCACGGCTTGATCATTCAAGAGTTCTTATCTCCATTGAGTAATAAACGCACCGATGAATATGGCGGAAGTTTTGAGGGAAGATCCCGCTTCCCTGTGGAAGTCTTGAAAGCCGTCCGGACTGCCGTAGGTGACGATTTCCCCGTAATCTACCGAATCAGTGCGGAAGAAGGCATTCCGAGTGGCTGGACAATCGAAGACTCCATAAAGATCTGCCAGATCTTCGAAAAGGAGGGGGCGGATGCCATCGACGTCTCCTGTGGCACGGCGGTAACAAATCCAGTCCCAACCTATCCCCCCTTTCCGCCGATGGCGTTTCCACGGGGTACCTTCTTGAATCTTGCGGAAGCGATTAAGAAAGCAGTGAAGATCCCGGTTGTTGCTGTAGGACGCATCAATGACCCAAGACTGGGTGAGGAGGTCCTGCAAAAAGGAGGCGCTGACCTGATTGGGGCGGGCAGGGCTTTTATCGCAGATCCAGAATGGCCGAAGAAAGCGGAGGCAGGAAAGTTCGATGATATCCGTCCCTGTATTGCTTGCATGACATGCATTCACACCCTCTTCAAAAGGACCGCGGTTGAATGTTTCGGCAATCCCTACGCCGGCAGGGAGAGGATCTTTGCCCTGAAAAAAACGAAAAATTCCAAGAAGGTGCTGATCATCGGTGGCGGGCCGGCCGGCATGGAAGCGGCAAGGGCGGCGGCCCTGCGCGGTCATTCGGTGAGCCTCTATGAGAAGAGCGGCCAACTGGGCGGACAGCTCAATCTCGCCACGATTCCTCCGCACCGTGAAGAAGTGGCTAATCTCACCAAGTATTTGGCCGGTCAGATTCAGAAACTCGGAGTCAAGGTCCATCTAGGAGTGGAAGTCAACGCCGATCTTATAACCAAAGAGAAGCCCGATGTGGTGGTTGTAGCGACGGGAGCCACACCGCTGATTCCGAGAATTCCGGGGATCGATCTTCCCCATGTTGTCACTGCATGGGATGTCTTGGATGGAAAGGTTTCCAATATAGGAAAACAGGTATTCGTAGCCGGAGGTGGAGAAGTGGGTTGCGAGACAGCGGAGTTCTTGGCGGAAAAAGGCCACACAGTCACCATTGGCGAGATGCTTCCGGTCATCGGCAGCATTATGGAGCCCCACAATAAAAGGTATCTCATGGAGCGCCTAAAGAAACTGCAGGTGAATATGCTGACCAACACCAAGGTGGCAGGTATTGAAAATGGCAAAGTGACGCTGCAGGGTTTCGGTAAGGAGTGGACCATCCCCTGCGATACTGTCGTGCTCGCTATGGGAGCGGTTCCCAACCGTGATCTGGTCAGAAAACTGAAGGAAAAATTCCCTGGTTTCTATCTCATCGGGGATGCCTTGATTGCCCGCACTGGCAAAGAAGCCATGTACGAAGGAACGAGAATCGGACGACAGATTTGAGGAAAGACGCTGGAGAGTGTTGACACTTTCCTCTGAACACCCCGCGAGCGCGGGGTGTTCAGAGGAAAGGTTTCGGAAAGGGCCGTTCCTGTTGGTGCCCAGTGGCCATTGGCCCGCTTTGAGGCAGGAAGCAACCGTTGTAATTCTTCTTTGACCCAGGTGATGTTGGTTTGTCAAAAGAAAGGGGGAGCGTAATGGGAACAGAGGCTGCAAAAGCATTTGCAAAATTTGCCGTGAAGACCAAGTTGGAGGACATTCCTGCACCGACCCTTGAATTCGTCAAGGGACTGATGCTGAAGACCGTCGCCGGAATGATCGTGGGATCGGGTATGCCGGTGGGAAAATTGGTTCACAAGGCAACGAAGGAGCGGAAGCATCCTGATGAAGTGGGTGTCGTTGGGGGACGCTATAAGACCTCCCTGTGGAATGCGGTTTTGAACTGCGGAATCTTTGCCCATGCGGCCGAACTGGAGGATGACAGCTTTATGCGGGGAACGGCTTGGGACATCACTACCTTTCCGATCTATTTCCCGTTGGCCGAGAAAATGAAAATGACCGGGAAGGAGCTTCTTGAGGTATGTGCCGTAGGACTCGAAGTCCATTCTCGCACCACCCTCTTTTTCCCCCAGGGCCATTTGGGGCTGACCGTCATTCCGGGAGCCATGGGTCCGGCAGCTGGCGTCGCGAAGGCCCTCGGCTTGAATGTCGAGCAAACTGTTAATGCCCTCGGACTGGCGATGTCCGGAGTCCCCGTGGCCTACGTCAGCTTCGGAACCGACGCCCATTACACCGAGACGGCTTTACAATGTTTTCAGGCTCTCGTAGCCGGTGAATTGGCCAAAAAAGGGTTGGTCAGCAATCCGGATATCGTTACCTACATGACGAACATCATCGGCAAGGAACGGGTGATTCCGGAGAAGTTTACCGAGAATCTTGGCCGTGAATGGCGGGTGCACGACATCTGGATCAAAAAATATCCGTGCTGTTTCCACATGCACCGCTATCTGGATGCCTTCTGGGAACTCATTCGGGATGAGGATCTATCCTATGACCAGGTGAAAAAGATCGATGTTCATATCTCCAAAGTGGAAGAGGTCTGCAACCGACCGGATCCCAAAAGCTTCGGGGATCTGCAGTTCAGTTTCCAAAATGCCATGTCGGCCATGCTCCTCGACCGGGATGTGAATTTCAGCCATGTAGCCGAAGACAAGATTGGCAATGCCCAGTACAAGGAAGCGCGGACCAAGGTTGGGGTCATTTTCCACCCTGAATGGGTGCCTCGCTATGCGATGGAAACCCCGGCGATTGTAGATGTAACGCTCAAGAATGGGAAGCAATTTACAAGAAAGCGTATGCATACCATCGGCTCTCCGAAGGAACCGCTGCCTGGCGAACGTTTCAGAGAACTCTTCCTCAAATTTACCAAGGGGAGGATGGCCAAAGACAAACTGCAGTGGACCGCAGATGCTCTCACGGAGATCGAAGCTCTCAATCGCAAGGAGATGGCCAATCTGATGGAAGTTCTGGTCTATGGCTGCAAAGCCTGAAGCGACGCAGAAGCCCGCTGATCGTGCACGGTTGGATTCTATCGGATGCTTTTCTATTTTTGGAAGAGGCGGCTGGTGCAGGTTTTCAAAAAAGCCCCCTGCCAAAAATGGAAAGAAAGTCTCCGAGATTCTTTGGCCCCTTTCGCCACCCTTGAAGGGCCGGATTTTTTCCGACTGAGTAGGATTGAACCCCACCCAGTAGGGGTGATGCTGCGGAAGGCGGGTGCGGCCTGAACTTTGGACCCGTGAAGGAGAAACAGGAATATCGGAAGCGTAGAGTAAGGCTTATGGCCGGCGATATCTGGGTTGTAGTCGATTTTTCCAAGGGAGCGATCAGCAGAGTCACCAGGGAGATGCTCCAAGATGCGGAGGAGATCGCTGCTCCGCTGAAGGTTGCCGTCTGCGCCATTTTGATCAACGGCGGCGATCCCGAGGAGTGTCCCTGGGAAGGGCAAGTCGGTCCCTACGGGGCCGATCGGCTGATCCATGTCCAGACCGAAGGGCTTGTTCATCTGACTGCCGAAGCCCAGTCTCTGGTGTTGCAGGAGTTGGCTGTCCAAACTGAAAAACCGACTTTGGTAATCCTGGCCAACACCTACGTCGGCCAGGAAACGGCTGCGCGCCTGGCGGCCAAATGGCAGGTCGGTTTTGCCCATGATGTCGTCAGCTTTTCCGTCGACTCCCAGGGGATCGTTGAAGCCGTTCGCGTCACCCACGGCGAGCAGTTGGAGACGATCGTTGAATTTCGGGAAGGTCCCGTTGTGCTTTCCTTCCGACCCGGTTCAGCCGGAATCGGGGCACCCCGTCCAGACCGGGAGCTGCAGGTTCATACCTTCACCATGGACTTGTCCTCAGCTTCTTTGAAGCAAAAGGTAAATCAAATCTGTCCGGCGGATCACCGGAGTGTGGACATCACCGAGGCTGACCGGATCGTTGCCGGAGGTCAGGGCGTGGGGAGTCCTGAGAACTTCAAGGTGCTGCAAGAGCTGGCGGACGCCCTCGGCGCCGCCGTCGCCGGCAGTCGTTTGGCGGATGATAAAGGATGGGTCAGCGTTGATCGGAGGGTGGGTCTTACCGGAAAGACCGTTTCCCCACAATTTTATCTGGCAGTGGGGATCTCGGGAGCCAGGGAACATGTCATCGGTATGAGCAGTGCCAAAGTGGTCGTGGCCATCAACAATGATCCACGGGCAGAGATATTCTCGCTGGCGCATCTGGGGGTGCTCGGCGACGCGAGAGAGATAATGCTGGCCCTTGTGCAGAAACTGAGGGTGAAACCGACCTAATTTGTGAGGACCGTTTTGCAACCATTTCGCGAAGTCTTCTGGAATGTACCCGCGCATGGCTGGCTCTATGTCATGCTGGT
The DNA here is from genome assembly GCA_964432775.1 of uncultured Geobacter sp. Lineage (GTDB taxonomy): Bacteria > Desulfobacterota > Desulfuromonadia > Geobacterales > Geobacteraceae > RPRC01. The sequence goes on along the minus strand of CAYSPF010000015.1, from coordinate 12,481 downwards.
TCCGGTCATCGGAATTCTCCTTTGGGGAGTCTGGAGATGGAGCCGGTCCTTCCTCGTTGCGGACAGGGGTAAGGTTGAACCTCTGCCATGGCGTTTGCAGCTGAAGAACATATGGTCAGAGGGCATCCTGCAAAGGCGCCTGCACCGTGAGAAATTGCCCGGGGTCATGCATCTCCTGATTTTCTGGGGCATGGCAGGCCTTTTCTTATCCACGATACTGGTTGCCTGCCAGGAGTACCTAGGTCTCCAGACCGTCAAGGGGAATTTTTACCTGATCGTTTTGGCTTTGGGGGCTGACCTTGCCGGCATTGCGGTGTTAACCGGCGTCATCCTGGCTATCTGGCGGAGGTGGATTCAACCGCAGAAGCGTCTGATTCAGGAAAAAAATAGGTCTTCCTTCGTTTTGCTTATCGTCCTTCTTCTTGCGGTTCTCGTGAGCGGCTTTCTGGTCGAAGGGTTGCGTATTGCGGCGACCCGCGATCCTTGGGGAGCATGGTCGCCGCTGGGATGGGTCGTTGCGCTCCCATTGATGGACCAGAGTGAGGCGGGCCTCAGGAGAGTTCATGAGCTCTTCTGGTGGTCGCACACCGTGTTGTCCTACCTTTTGATTGCCTATCTCCCCTTCTCCCCCTTGGCCCATGCCGTGCTCGCCTTTTTTTCCATTGCCGGACGCAAGCCGTTGTCGGCGGGAAGCCTTCCCGTTCCGCGAGGAGAATGGGATGGAGCCTTTGCCGTTTCCGGGGCATCCCGCCATCTCAGCGCCAAAGAAGCTGTGGACGCATTGGCCTGTGTGGAATGCGGCCGTTGCCAGGAGGTCTGTCCGGCTTCTGCGGTCGGTCGTCCCCTGTCCCCGCGCAGCTTCATGCTGAGCGTCAGGCGCGACGTCCTGGCCCGCACATCAATCGATCTTGATTCAGATGTCGTGTGGTCCTGCACCACCTGCGGCGCCTGCACGGAAGCATGTCCTTTGCTCATAGAACAGGTCACCATGATGATCGATTATCGTCGATTTCTGGTCGAGCAGGGAGAGCTTCCGGTTCCCATGCTTCAAGCCCTGGAGAGCCTCTCGCATTGGGGGAACCCATGGAATTTGCCTCCGGAGCAGCGCTGGAGCTGGGCAGATAGTCTTGGTGCACCGCTGGCAGCAGAAAGTGATCATGACATTGAAGTGCTTTATTACGCCGGATGCAGTGCCTGTTATGATCCGGTGCCCAGGAACGCGGCCAGGGGCTTTCTGGAACTCTTGAACAGAGCCAAGGTGAGTTACCGCGTCCTGGGAAACCGGGAATCGTGTTGCGGGGACCCTGCACGCCGCCTCGGTGAGGAAGGTCTGTTCCGGAAGATCGCAGCAAAGAACGTAAGACTCTTCTCGCAGTTGAACCCCAAAATTCTGGTCACCGGCTGTCCACACTGTGCCCACGTCTTCAAAGAAGAATACCCCGACTTTCCCGCCGGCATACGGGTGTTGCATTATACGACGTTTCTTGCCGAGCTCTTGAAGGAGAAGCGTTTCTTGCCCGATCGTGAGCTGGGGTTCCCGGTCACGTTTCACGATCCCTGCTACTTGGGTCGTTATGGAGGTGAGTTTCATGCGGCCCGCCAACTGTTGGAGGCCTGCCCCGGCGTGACGGTGCGGGAGATGGAAAAGAACCGGGCTGACTCTTTTTGCTGCGGCGGCGGCGGTGGCCAATCATGGCTTGATGTGAGAGGAACCGATCGCATGAATAACGTCCGCGTCGCCGAGGCCGCTCATACTGGTGCGGAAAAGCTGGTCACAGCTTGCCCCTACTGCCAGATCATGCTGAATTCAGCTGCCGTGAGCCGTACCGAGGGTCCCAAGATTGTGGTTCAGGATATCGCGGAGTTCATCTTGGAACGAGTGTCCGGGTAATGCCCTGGATTTGCTGAAAGAGAATGCTATGCGAATCTTGGTTTGTGTGAAGCAGATTATTGATGTCCGGGTTCCGTTGCGTGTTGATCGAAGGAAGGGAACGATCACTCCCCCGAGCGTTCCCTGGGTGATCAACCGGGGTGACATCGCGGCATTGGAGGGGGCGATGTCCCTTCGAAAGAAAGTGCCGGGGTGCGAGGTCGTGGCGTTAAGCGTCGGACCAGAAACAGCGGAAGCGGCGTTGCATTATTGTCTGGCGAGAGGCGGGGATGCGGCTTTGCGGATCTGGGACGAAAACCTGAACCCCGCCAATCCCTGTGTGATGGGGGCCATCATTGCTGAAGTCACCCGCCTGAAGGGCTGTTCGTTGGTACTCTGCGGGATGACGAGTGACGATTCCTGTTCAGCGATCGTCCCGGCGCTGGCTGCCGAGCGATTGAACTGGCCCTTGGTCAATAGAGTGGTTGAGGTGAAGATCGACGCAAAGAGCGCAGCGGTTCGACAGCGGGGAGAGAGGGGGAGCCGCTTGGAGATATCCTGTCCTCTTCCATCGATCCTGGCTTTTGACCCCAGTCTATCCAATCATCAGTACCTTTCCCTGCGTCGACTGCAGGCGGCGGAAAAGCTTCCCATTGAAAGATGCGATTTGAGCCGTCTTGGCCTCTCGGCTGCGGGAGCAGGAGAGATTCGCGATCTTTTCAAAGTGGTGAAAGTGAGGCAGCCGAAGCCCCGCACCAAACGTACGCTGGAGTCCTCTCAGAAGATGTCAGGAGAAGAGATGATGTGGCAGATGATTGGCGGCTCCAGCCCTAAGACTGAAAAAGCGAATCTGCTTAAGGGAGATCCGGTGGAAATGGCCGATCGCCTCCTGGAGTTCCTTACGGAGAAGGGGGTTTGGCAGGAAAAAAAGGAGCAGAAGGAATGCCAATGACTTTTGAAAGATCGAACGCGCTCAAGAAACGAATAGAAAATGAGGGCGTTCCATAACAAATTTGAAGAAATGAATTAGAGTCGCGGAATCGGTTGTATTTGTTTTTAAAGCAGTAGTCTCACTTTTTTGGAATGCCTCCCTTTATAGAGGAGTTTGTAGAAGGAGAAGAATCGTGGAAATCAAGAAGGTTGCAGTTATCGGCGCCGGGCTCATGGGATCGGGCATTGCGCAGGTCATGGCCACTGCCGGGTTTGAAGTGGTGCTTCGGGACATCACCGATGCGTTCGTGAAGAAGGGGATGGCTGCCGTCGAGAAGAACCTGACGGGGGCCGTGTCCAAGGGGAAATTGCAGGAACAGGAAAAGGCTGCCGTCCTGGGCCGAATCAAGGCCTCGACGGCGCTGGAGGCGGCGAAGGACTGCGATTTCGTCATTGAGGCCATCATCGAGAGGAAAGAGGAGAAGATGGCGTTGCTCAAGCAACTGGATGCCCTCTGCCCTGCCGATACCATCTTTGCCAGTAATACGTCATCGATTCCGATTACGGAACTGGGGACAGCGACGAAGCGGCCGGACAAGGTCGTGGGGATGCATTTTTTCAGCCCGGCGCAGATCATGAAGCTGGTGGAGATCATCCGCGGCTTGAAGACGTCCGATGAAACGGTGGCGGTGATCCGTGCTCTCGCGGAGAAGATCGGGAAGGTCGGCGTCCTCGTCAAGGATGGTCCAGGCTTCCTGGTGAACCGGATCAATGCGGCGCTGCGAGCGGAGGTTTACAGCTGCCTGGTGGAGGGGGTTGCTTCGATCGACGACATAGACAAGGCCATGAAATTCGGGTTGGGACATCCCATGGGTCCGCTGGAATTGCAGGATCAGGTGGGTCTCGACATAGGCCTGGCGGTGTTTGAGACGATGTGGGAGAACTTCCGGGAGCCGAAGTGGTGTCCTCCTCTGATTCTCAGGAAGCTTGTCACCGCCGGGGACCTGGGGCGCAAGACGGGCAAGGGTTGGTACGACTACACGAGCGGCGAGAAGAAGCTGCGGACGGATATCAAGCTGTAAATGCAGGCGGGCCGCGAAGCCCAGCGCGACAATCTTGAATCGGGGAAACGTTCCGATAGGAGGAGCACAGATGCCGTACGAAACGATATTGGTGGAGAAAAGGGTGGGGGATAGAATTGGTATCATCACATTGAACCGTCCGGAAGTTCGGAACGCGATCAATCACACGATGCGGGAGGAATTGGGGCAAGCCTTTTCGGCGTTCGAACAGGATGCGGAGGTGAGAGCCATCATCCTGACGGGCGGGCAGAAGGTATTCGCCGCCGGTGCGGATATCGCGGCCATGGTGGAAAAGACGGCCGTGGAGCAATTTTACCGCCTGTCCGTTGCCGATTTGACCTTCCAGATGGAGAAGGTATCCAAGCCAGTCATCGCAGCGATCGCGGGATTTGCCTTGGGAGGCGGATGCGAATTGGCCATGGCCTGCGACATCCGCATCGCGGCGAAGAGCGCAAAGCTGGGCCAGCCGGAGATCAATCTCGGGATTATTCCCGGCGGCGGCGGCACGGTTCGCCTGACGCGTCTTGTGGGAATCGGGAAGGCGAAGGAACTCGTGATGACGGGGAGACTGATCTCCGCCGAGGAGGCATGCCGGATCAACCTCGTGAATGCAGTGGTGGAAGACGACAAGCTGATGGAGGAAGCGCTGAACACGGCGCGGATGATGACGAAGCACAGTCCCGTGGCGTTGGGGCTTGCGAAGTACAGCATCCAGAACGCCGCGACTGCGGATTTGCGGACGGCGGCGGCTATAGAGAACGCGTGTTTTTCGATGGCCTTTTCGAGCGAGGACCAGAAGGAAGGGATGCGGGCGTTTCTGGAGAAGAGAAAGCCTGCCTATAAAGGCAAATAGGAGACCGATATTTGACGGCCATATTGGGGATATGAGGAGTGCGGTATATGGAGAACGTAGTGATATTGAGCGGAGTGCGGACGGCGATCGGCGGATACGGCGGATCGCTTCGAGAGGTACCGGTGTATCGTCTGGGCGGGCTGGTATTGGCGGAGGCGGCGAAGCGCGCGAAGGTGGACCCGGCGACGATCGACGACGTGGTGATGGGGAGCTCGTACCAGAACGGGGAGTGCGCGAACGGAGCGCGGATGGCGGTACTGGATGCGGGATGGCCTGATACGGTACCGGGGGTGGTATTGGACCGGCGGTGCTGTTCGGGATTGGAGGCGATATTTATCGCTGCGATGAAGATCCAGACGGGGAACGCGGAGATCGTGGCGGCGGGCGGGATGGATTCGATGAGCCAGGCGGAGATGTATATTCCCGGGGACATCAAGTGGGGGCTCGGGGGCAAGAAGCACGAGAAGTACGGATTCATGCCGAAGGGGCACGGGGCGTTGGCGATGTGGGGGATTCCCTTTTACGATCGGATACAGCGAGCGCGTGTGATGAGCCAGCCGATCCGGCGGTACGGGGAATTGAGTTCGATGATGACGTGGGCGGAGGTGGCGGCGAAGCGTGAAGGGATCACGCGTGAGGAAGCGGACCGGTGGGCGATCCGGAGCCACCAGCGTGCGATCGCGGCGTGGGACGCGGGGAAGTTTGTGGGAGAGATCGTTCCCGTTCCGGTATCGGGCGGCAAGGGCGGGGACGTGATGTTTGCGGTGGACGAGGGCCCGCGGCGGGAGACGACGCTGGAGAAGATCGCGAAGCTCAAGCCGGTGTATCCGGATGGGGTGTGCACGGCGGCGAACTCGTCGTCGGAGAATGACGGGGCGGCGGTGTTGATCCTGGCGTCGGAGCGGAAGGCGAAGGAGCTGGGCGTGGAGCCGCTGGCATATTACCGGTCCTGCGCGGTAGCGGCGACGGATCCGACGGTGACGTATCCTGCGGTGCCGGATGCGGTGAACAAGGCATTGAAGAGGGCGGGAGTGAAGATCGGGGAGATGGACCTGATCGAGGTCCAGGAGGCGTTTGCGGTTCAGTGCCTGGCGGACGCGCGGATGTCGGGCTTGAGCGACGCGGAGATCGAGGCGAAGGTGAACGTGAACGGATCGGGGATATCGCTGGGGCATCCGATCGGGGCGACGGGCGTGATGCGGATGGTGACGCTTCTGCACGAGATGAATCGCAGCAAGGTCCGCTGGGGACTCGAGACGATCTGCGGCGGCGGCGGCCAGGGCATCTGCATGATCGTGGAACGGGCGTAGGCCGCAAAGGAAGTCAAGAGACTGCCCGCCCGGTCTGGGAAAAGGGGCGGCAGAGACCATCTTTTTTCTTGCTCCGGGAAGTTTTTCACGGACATCCTCCGGGTTTTCCGCGGGCTGCCCGATGGTCCCGCTCTTAGGAGCGAGACCCCCCATCATTGGAGATTGAGATAAGGAGGAATGTTTTGTGGCAGCGAAGTTGGACGGTGTAAGAATTCTGGACATTTCCCGGGTGCTTTCGGGGCCGTACTGCACGATGGTTCTGGCCGATCTGGGCGCGGAAGTTCTCAAGGTGGAACCGCCGGGAGGGGACGAGACGCGGACATGGCCGCCCTTTTATCCCAACGGGGAAAGCGGCTACTACCTGGCGCTGAACCGCAACAAGAAGGGCATGGTGCTAGACCTGAAGCAGCCCGAAGGCAAGAAGATTCTGTTCGATCTGGCGAAGAAAAGCGATGTGATGATCGAGAACTTCACGCCGGGCGTTGTGAAAAGGCTCGGCGTCGATTATGAGGCGATCAAGGCTATCAATCCCAAGATCATCTACTGCTCTATCTCCGGATTCGGGCAGACTGGGCCGTGCCGGAAGAAGAAGGCGTACGACCCGGTTATTCAGGCCATGGGGGGCGCCATGTCCCTGACGGGCGTGAGGGGAGGGGAGCCGGTGAAGATCGGCGTTCCGGTCGGCGACCTGGGCGGTGCGACGATGGCGATCACGGCGATCGTGGCGGCGCTTTACGCACGCGAGAAACAGGGGATCGGCGATTTCATCGATATATCGATGCTGGACGGACAGGTGGGGATGCTGTCGATCATGGCGGCGGAATACTTTGCCGAGGGCAAGGTCCCCGAGCGGTGGGGTCTCGAGCATCCTTGGCGCGTTCCCTCGAAGACATTTAAGACGGAGAACGGGTATATCACTGCGTCTGCGACCAGCAGCAGTATGTATCCTACGCTTTGCAAGGTTTTGGGCCTGGAACACCTGATCGACGACCCCCGTTTCAGGACGAACGCGGACCGTGTGACGAACCGAGACGAGATCTATCCTCTGCTTGAGGCGGTCATGCGAACGAAGACGTCGGAGGAGTGGGAAAAGCTATTCGAAGCGGCAGGGCTGCCCAGCGGCATTATGTACACGCTGGATCAGGTTTTTAGCCATCCGCAGGTTCTGGAGAGAGGAATGCTGGAGGTGATCGATCATCCGACGATCGGGAAGCTGAAGATGATCGGCGTGCCGATGAAATTCGGCAGCGACGGCACGAAGAAGATGACGGCGCCGCCGATGCTGGGCGAGCACACGGATGAGATCCTGAACCGGGTGCTCGGGTATGCGGGCGATAAAATCGCACGGCTGAGGAAAGGGAAGGTCGTAAGCTGAATCTGCAGCTGGCCGATTGTGTTGGATCTAATATCGGAGTTTCGGGCTCGCAGAAGCGACAAAGATATGCCCGGCGCGAGACGAAATCATGAGGAGGTGGGAGAAGAGATGTTGCCATTGAAGGGGATACGCATTCTCGATTTGACACGGATGGTTGCGGGGGCCTACTGCTCGATGATTTTGGCGGACCTTGGGGCGGAGGTGATCAAGATCGAACAGCCCAAGGTGGGAGACGATACGCGCCAGTGGGGGCCGCCTTTCATCAATGGAGAGAGCGCGTATTTCTTCTGCGTGAACCGGAACAAGAAGAGCCTGACGCTGGATCTGCGCAAAGACAAGGGCAAGGAGATCTTCCGGGCGCTGGTGGGGAAGGCCGACGTCGTTCTGGAGAATTTCCGGACGGGGACGATGGAGAGGTACGGCCTGGGATATGAGACGCTGAAGAAGGTGAAACCGGACCTGATCTACTGCTCCATCACGGGCTTCGGGCTGTCGGGTCCATACAGGAACCGGCCGGGGACGGACCCGGTTCTGCAGGCGATCGGAGGTTTGTACGCCCTGGTCGGGGAGCCGGACAAGAAACCATACCGGATCGCGCTGCCGATCGTGGACATGTCCTCGGGTTTGTACGCACACGGGGCTATTCTAGCGGCACTGATTGCCCGTGGACAGGATAGGCAGCCTCACTTTATCGAGATTTCCCTTTTGGACAACGTGCTGTCACTGCTCCTAAACCTGGGGAGCGATTATCTCAATACCGGTAATGTTCCTGTGCGCCAGGGGAATGCCCATCCTAGTATTGTGCCGTACAACGTATTCGAGGCGAAGGACCGGGATGTTTTTCTGACCGCGAGTGCGGACAGCCGGTGGAAGAAGCTCTGCCAGACGCTGGGGCTGGAGGCGATGATCGACGATCCGCGGTTCGCGACGACGAAGGCGAGGCTCGAGCACCGGAGTCAAGTTGAGCGTCTGCTGCAGGAGAGGCTGAAGGAGAAGACGGCGGGCGAGTGGATGGACAAGATGGACGAGACGGGGGAAGGGACGCCCTTTGCGCCGATCAACACGATGGACCACGTCTTCCAGGACCCGCACGTGAAGTCGCGGGATATCGTTGTGGAGATCGCACATCCTGTGACGGGGAAGATCCGGATGGTGGCTCCGCCTGTTCATTACGACGGTTCGCGCTGCGAAGTACGCATGCCGCCGCCGCGGCTGGGCGAGCACAACGGGGAGGTCCTGGGCCAGTTACTGGGATACGACCAGGCCAGGGTGGCGGAACTGCAGAAAGGAAATGTTCTTTAAGAACCGGGGAAAGACCATGGACGCACCCAATCGCCTACGAGAAATAAACGCTGTAAAGAAATTCATGCCGCATGCAACAGCTCTTTGAACAGGATGCTGAAATTTGGATTGAAATACTTGAAACGCAATAACAGATGACAAGACGGAGAGGGATTAAGCATGAATAGAAGATATTTTTCGGATCCCCGGCTGGACTCACTCTCGCAGGACAAAATCCGTATTTTGCAGGAAGAACGACTTGTTCCGCAACTTCGCTACTGCTATAACCACTCCGCATTCTATCGCCGCAAATTCGATCAGGCCGGGGCCACGCCTGAAGAGATCCGCACACTCGACGATCTGCGGAATCTCCCAGTCTTCATGACCAAAGAGAACGAACGGGAGAACTCCCTCGAATCCCTGGAACAGGGAAACCACCCCTTCGGAACCCACCTTTGCGCCCCGGTAGAAAAAATCTATCTGACGGGAACAACCTCCGGTACCACTGGAAATCCCACTTTCACTTACACCTTCACCAGGAACGACATCGATTTGATTAGCCGGGGCCTGGGACACCGTTTTGCCTATAACGGTGTGGGCAAAGGTGACCGGGTGCTCTTTATCTTTTCCCTAGGGATCTATGCTACTACAATGACTCTCTGGGGCATCCGCGGCATAGGTGCTTTACCGATTGATATCGACGCCCGAGCTGGCTCCGAGATGATGCTCAGAATCGCCGATCTGGCCCGGGTTAATTATCTCGCGTGCACTCCTTCGCTGGCCCAATACCTCATTAAAAAGTCCGGACCTACCATCGGGAAGGAAGTCGGGGACCTGAAACTCAGGGGAATTATGCTTACTGGAGAGGTCGGAATCGCCGTTCCGGAAGTTAAAAAGTGCCTGGAAGAAACCTGGGGTTGCAGTGCCTATGATTACTGGGCGCCAGCCGGACACGCCATCGGTATCTCCTGTGACGCGCCAGAGTATCAGGGTATGCATGGCATCTCTCCGGATCTCTGCACCAGCTTCGATGACTTAATTGATCCAGAGACAAAGAAACCGGTCCCTATGGAAGACGGGGCCATCGGGGAGATGGTTATCACCTCGCTTAAACGGGAAGCTTCTCCTTTGGTTAAATACGCCTACGGCGATATCGTTCAGGTCTTCACCAAGCCATGTCCCCACTGCGGTTTCCCTGGGAAACGGATGAGAATCGTAGGGAGAACTGACGATATGTTGATTGTCAAGGGAGTCAATCTCTACCCTTCAGCGATCAAAGAGACCCTTGCTTCTTTCATTCCACAGGTGACGGGGGAGATGCGCATCGTTCTCGATACTCCGCCGCCCCGGGTCGTGCCCCCTTTGAAACTAAAGGTGGAATTCGGGCCGGAAACAAGAGAGCCCGACCTCGAAGGCTTGGCCGAAAAGATCTGTCGGTCCCTTCATGACCGCTTGAAAGTACGTCCCGTCATAGAATGGGTGCCATCGGGCCGCCTGGAAAAATCAACCCGCAAAACACCGGTCTTTGAAAAAACCTATCAGAAGAGGTGAGGGCGAAAAACGGAAGATAGAAAGATCACGGCTGGAAAAAGGAGCCTGACATGATCGATTTGAAGGCAGTGGACGATCAGCTAAGGACCTACGTGAAGCTAAAAGAATTTCCAGTGGCCGTCAAAATGCTGGAGGAAAATGATCCCCCCCAAATACGTGCCCAATATACAAAAGCCAAGGTCCCTCATATCGATCTGAAGATGAAATTGGTTACTTGTCAGGCTATGGCGATGGTTCGCAAATATGGCTGGGAGTTGATCCTTGGCAAGGACGACCTATCCTGTCCCAGCGGCTTGGTGACCCTCGGTTTCGCGGAAATGCTCGATTCCATGCGTAGGGGCAAAGAGGAGGTTGCCCCTCTAAACCAGGAAGCTTCCGCAAGAGGCAGACGAATGGAGCAGATGCCTTGTTTGCCATTGCGTCGTTATTCGACGCTTCTACTATCACCCATTCATCGGGCTTCCTTCGAACCCGACTCTATTGTCATCTATGGAAACTCGGCCCAGATCATGCGCCTGGTTCAAGCGGCCGTTTTCAAGGAAGGGGGGAGCCTCTCCTCCTCCTCAGCCGGTGGTCAGGGATGCTCCCAGTATCTCTCCTACCCCTTGATCTCTAAAGAATGCCGATACATTCTGCCAGGGAACGGGGATCGCATCTTCGGACTGGTCGGCGACGACCAGATGGTATTTGTCATGCCTAAAGAGAAAATCCAGCAGACCCTAGAAGGCCTGGAATTGTCTCACCAGGGGGGGCAGCGTTATCCCATCCCTGCGTATCTGCTGTACGAGGCCAAGATGCCCCCAAGCTACCGGGAGCTCACCGAGAAGCTGCTGCGAAAAACCAAAATCCGGAGGTAAAGGCCGTGAACTACCGCATTATTCCACTCGTTTTATTGAAATACACAAGCGAACAAGGGGTCATGACTTACCTCATGCACTACGGCCAGATGATCCTCCGGCCTTACGTTATGTGGGTGATCGAGGGTGGATCTAAAAAAATCCTGGTGGATACGGCCATTGAACGGAAAGATTACATGAGCTACCACCCAGATTTCAAATCCCTCTCCATGGACAATCTGATGGGATTCGAGGACGCTCTGGCCTCAGTTCACTTAAGGCCGGAAGAAATTGACCTCGTCATTCAAACTCATCTTCACTTCGACCATTGTTATAATACCCGTAAATGCCGCAACGCCAAAGTAGTGGTGCAAAAAGACGAGTTGGAGATGGCGCAAGCCCCCCTCGCCCTTTTCAAAAATCTCTACCGACAGGCGTTGCTTGACGGGCTTGACTATGAGGTTGTTCAGGGGGACTGCTGTCTTACAAAAGGAATCGAACTTATCCACGTCCCTGGTCACAGCCCAGGCGGCCAGGCGGTTTCCGTACAGACGGCAAGCGGGAAGGCTGTGATCAGCGGTTTTTGTTCGACACTGGAAAATTTCTATCCAGAAAAAACAAATCCTTTTATCGGACATCCCGTGATCTTGCCAGGCATCCTCATGGACGCAGTCAAAGCATACGAGAGTATCCTGAAGATCAAAGAAAAGGCAGATCTAATTTTACCGCTTCACGATCCCGGTGTTCTCCAAATGAAGACGATTCCCTGAACTCTGGTCAGCTCTTTCTTGGCCAATCTGCAGGAAAAGCCACCGTTGTTTACAGTTTTCGGGATAGAAAGTACTGAATCAATTTTTCTTCAGGGGTAAGGCTTCCGAGTGCCTTGCGGGGACGGACCCGATTATAGAAGTTGATGAACCGTCTCAATTCTTTTTTCGATGAGCGGAAGAGGAGAAACGAGTCTTCTCATGCCAGACTGCTGCGAAGAAGGATTGACACGTGAGGGAGAAAAGTCATCCAGATAAGTGAGGGGACGATTCGGGACCATTGGGGGTGTTGGTACAGAGTGTGGTGGAGGAAATGCTGAACGGATCGGGAGTCCTGCTGGTTTCGCCCCAGGGAAGGCTGAAAGAGAAGTTGCATCGCCTGCTCGGACTTCATGCGGGCAGCGTACTCCACCGGAAAGGCGACTGGGCGAAGCTGGGCGGCGGCGCTGCCTATTACCGGCAGTATGTGAGATTGGAGAACATCAGCGAATAACGTGGGGCTTGGCTGAGCTCAGTAGGGTGAGTTGACACGCAGGAGCGGTGCGGCGTATGTTTCCCCCGCGAAAAGCAACGAAGCATAGCCCTTCAGATAGATGTCCTCGTACTTGACGCTTTTCCAAAGCCGT
>CAYSPF010000014.1:1706-25302 GCA_964432775.1 uncultured Geobacter sp. | reverse complement strand
GGGATTTCAAGGAGAAACAACCGTGAAGATACCGGCGAAGTATCTTTGTTTAAATGTACTGATCATTGCGGTGGCGATTATATCCTCCACTCTTTTTTCACTCGTGCAGATGCGTTCTGAAGCAACCGCACAGGCCCGGGCGATGCAGGAAAGTCACATAAATGCATTCTGGGAACTTCTCCGGGAGAAGGGCCGTGATTTCCGGGTAGCTGAAGGAAAGCTGCTGGCAGGCACGTACGTTATAAACGGAAAGTATGAATTGCCGGACAGGGTCAGAGAGATCTTCGGCGGTGTCGCGACCATCTTCATGGGGGATGTCAGGGTTTCCACGAATGTGCTTATGGCCGACGGCAGGCGGGCGGTAGGGACACGGCTGGTTGGTCCGGCGTACGATGCGATCTTCAGGCAGGGAAAGCCGTACCGCGGTGAGGCGCCGATCCTCGGTGTTTCCTATTTCACCGCCTACGACCCGATCCGGAACGGCACGGGCGAGGTAATCGGCGCCCTCTTTGTGGGTGTTAAGAAGAGGGATTTCTTTTCCGTCTACGACAGGCTGAAGGTCCAACAGATAGTCATGTCCGCCTGCCTGATTGTAATCTTCACCCTGTTGACTGCACTGCTGCTGAGAGAGCGGAAACGGGCCGAGATGAAGCTGGAGAAATACAATGCGCGTCTCGAGGATCTCGTGGCGGAGCGCACTATGGAGTTGAAAACGGCAAATGAGCAGCTCACGCGGGAGATCAGCGGACGCAACAAGATATTGGAGGCGATGCGGGAAAGCGAATCAAGCCTGAAAGCCCTCACCGAATCCGCCCGGGATGCCATTCTGATGATGGACCCCGACGGCAATGTATCCTTCTGGAATGCGGCCGCGGAGCGCATTTTCGGGTATTCGGCCGCGGAGGCCGTCGGCGCCGGCCTGCATGAATTGCTTGCTCCGCCGAGATATCTCGACGCATATACATCCGCTTTTCCGGAATTCCGGCAAAACGGCTCGGGGCCGCTCGTGGGCAAGACCTTTGAAATGCACGCGCTCCGAAAAGACGGAATAGAAATCAGCGTTGCCATATCGCTGTCCGCGGTTCCTTTGCGGGAAGGGTGGTATTCGATCGGCATTCTTCGCGATGTAACGGATAAGAAGCGGGCGGAAGAGGAACTGCTGCGGGCAAAAGAGGCAGCCGAAGAGGCCAACCGCCTGAAGGGAGAATTTCTTGCCAACATGAGCCACGAGATCCGGACACCCATGAACGGTGTCATCGGAATGACGGAACTCCTCATGGACACGGAGCTCACCGGGGAACAGCGTGACTACGTTCATACGGTCAAGTCGTCCGCCGACTCTCTGATGACCATCATCAACGACATCCTCGACTTCTCCAGGATTGAGGCACGGGAACTGGACATCGAGTCGGTCAATTTCGCCTTGCGCGACAGCCTTGGCGACATCATGCAGACATTCGCCCTGCAGGCCGGGGAGAAGGGCCTCGAACTTGCGCACGAGGTTTCCTCCGATGTCCCCGACTCCGTGGTGGGCGACCCCGGCCGGTTGCGGCAGATTATTGTCAACCTGCTGGGAAACGCCGTCAAGTTCACGGACAGAGGCAAGGTGATCCTTTCCGTAACCCGCGAAGACGGGGATGAAGACGGGGCACTGCTCCATTTTACCGTCACCGACACCGGTATCGGCATCCCGCCGGAAATGCGGAAAAAAATATTCGAGTCCTTTACCCAGGCGGACGCCTCCTTGACACGAAGGTACGGCGGAACCGGCCTCGGCTTGACCATTTCGGCCCGGTTGGTTGTGCTTCTGGGAGGAAGGATCTGGGTGGAGAGCGAGGTCGGCAGGGGAAGCGTTTTCCATTTCACCGCGAGGCTGGGACTCCGGAAGGGTTCGCCTGTCAGCCGGATTTCCGGGAAAACGGCAAATCCGGAGGGTCTTCACGTGCTGGTGGTGGAGGACAGCGCCGTCAACCGGAGGATAGCAGTGGGCATGCTGGAGAAACGGGGCCATGCGGTGGTTACGGCGGCGAATGGCAAGGAGGCTCTGGCGGTCCTTGAAGCGGGAGGGCAGCGTCCCTTCGATCTCATCCTCATGGATGTGCAGATGCCGGAAATGGACGGCATTGAGGCGACCGCCTGCATTCGCGAGAAGGAGAAGGACACGGGGAGACATCTCCCAATCATTGCCCTGACGGCGCACGCCATGAGGGAGGACCGCGAAGCCTGTATCAAAGCAGGCATGGACGGTTATGTCTCCAAGCCCCTCAAGGCCAACGAACTTATCGGAGCGATGGATGAACTGATCAGGCCCCGGCCGGAGAACGGGAAGGAGCTTTCTTTGCCCGGTGACAAGGCAGCGGAAGCTTTCGACAGGGAAAGGACCCTGGCGAGCGTGGACGGAGATATGGATCTCCTGAGGGAGGTCGTTGGCATGTTTCTGGAAGACTATCCGAAAACCATGGTAGAGATCCGGGACGCCATTCATGGAGGGGACCCGCACAGGCTGAACCGCGCGGCCCATGCCCTCAAGGGTTCCGTCGGCAATTTCGGCGGGCGCAACGCCTTTGATAAGGCGCTCAGGCTGGAGATGATGGGGAAAGACAAGGAACTCGGCGGGGCCGAGGCGGTTTACTCCTCACTGGCTGAGGAAGTGGAGCTGCTGGGAAAGGCGCTTGAGGAACTCGCAGGAGGAGCTCTATGTTCACGAAGGTAATCAAAGCCTATAATGAAGCGATATTCGACACTGACCGGGAAAGGGCGCTCAAGGTGATTAATGATGCGGTGGCCGGCGGCATCTCTCCGGAAAATATCGTGTTTCAGGTTGTCATTCCCGCCATTGAAGAAATGATCAAATCAATCAGCGAA
This sequence comes from uncultured Geobacter sp., assembly GCA_964432775.1. Classification (GTDB taxonomy): domain Bacteria; phylum Desulfobacterota; class Desulfuromonadia; order Geobacterales; family Geobacteraceae; genus RPRC01. The sequence goes on along the minus strand of CAYSPF010000014.1, from coordinate 22,437 downwards.
AGCTACGATGCCAGTCTGGCTCAACACTTCCTTACCTCCCAGATAGCGGCGGATGTGGTTGAAGAGATGATTCCGAAATTCAAAAAAACACCGGAAGTTGTCGGGCGTGTCGTCATAGGCGCCTCCCGGGGTGATTTTCACGGGCTGGGGAAAAGGATTGTCACCGGCTGCCTGAGGGCACTGATGATAGAAGTTACCGACCTGGGTCTCAATGTTGCCCCGGAACGGTTTGTCGACGAAGCCGTGGCCCGTGATGCGCAGGTTATCGGGATATCATCGATGATGGTTCATACTGCCCGGGGAGAGAACGGCTGTCTCGCAGTGCGGCGCATTTTGAAGGAAAGGGGTCTTGAGGGTAGAATCCGGATCGCCGTCGGCGGCGCCCCGTATCGGTATGATCCCAATCTTTATGCAATCGTACAGGCCGACGCCTGGGCCGAGAACGGCATAACTGCCGGCAAGGTCATAACCGGGCTCATCAGGGAGGTGCGAAAATGATTACCGGAATGGAGAGGCTTGCGGCAGCGGCGCAGGGAGAGACGTCCGATCGCATACCGGTGTTCTGCAACCTGCTGGACCAGGGAGCAAAGGAGCTCGGAATACCGCTGAAGGAGTATTATTCAAAGGGCGAACATGTTGCCGAAGGACAGCTCAGGATGAGGGAAAAGTATGGCTACGACAATCTCTGGAGCCTCTTTTACGTCGGCAAGGAGGCCGAACTGCTGGGGTGCCGGAAGATTATCTTTGCCGAGGACGGCCCCCCCAATGTGGGAGAGATGGTCATCAGGAACCATGATGATATCGCCAGGCTCAAGGTTCCCGACGACATTGCGGCTCATCCGGCGTTCGACGAAGAGCTGAAGTGCCTCCGTATTCTGAAGGCGGAAGCAGGCGGCACGTACCCCATATGCGCATACATCACCGCATCCATGACCCTGCCCGCCATCCTGATGGGGATGGAAAAATGGATGGGACTGCTCCTCTCCGGACCGGCTGACCTGCGCGATGAACTTCTCGTGAAATGTTCCGACTTTTTCAGAAAGGAGATCACCGCCTACCGTGATGCGGGCGCGGATATCTTCGTCTATTCGAATCCTTTCGGATCAACCGATTTTTTGCCGATGAAATATATTGATGAGGTGTCTTTCCCGTGGATGGAGCGTGACCTGAATCCGGTGGGTACGCAGGGGGTGGTGTATTACTGCGGCGGTGCTCGAATGAATCCCGTGATTGACCGGGTGATCAAGAGGCTAGGGATATCGACATTCTACCTGAGCCCCATGGATGATATCGCGGAAGGCAAGAGAATCATCGGCGGAAGGGCTCTGTGCGCGGGTGTCATCAACGACATCCCGCTCATGGACTGGTCACGGGACGATATCAGGCGGGAGGTCGGGAGGATGCTGGATAAAGGCATGCCGGGTGGAAAATTTTTCTTCGGAACCCTGGTAATGCCGTACGGCATTACCGAAGAGAACATACGGGCAATGCTTGAGGCGGCGTATGAGTTCGGAAGGTACGGGAATCGGGGGCGTTAATGAGTAAAGACCGGCTGCTTCTTCTGGGGTGCGGCATTTTGCGGAAAGAGATCAGGTTCCTCATTGAAAAGAACGGGTGGCCTCTGGAACTGTTCTTTCTCGATTCCACCCTGCACGTGGATTTCGAGGACCTGTCACATAGCCTGAAATCCGCCCTTGCCCGGCATTCGGGACGAGACATCATTGTCTTCTACGGCGCCTGTCATCCTCTCATGGAGAGCATCCTCGGGGAGGCTGAAACATTTCGGACCGAGGGGCAGAACTGCGTGGAAATGCTCCTGGGACAGGAACTGTTTACGGAAGAGCTGACAAACGGCGCCTTCTTTCTTCTGGAGGACTGGGCGCGACGCTGGGACGTCATCCTGAGAAAAACCCTGGGGAACAATGAGAAAATCTGGAAGGACGTGTATCAGGGAGACAGAAAATACCTCGCCTGTATTACTACTCCCTGTTCCGGCGATTACAGGGCTGAAGCCGAAGCGGCAGGAAGAAAGGTGGGGCTGCCTCTTCGCTGGCTGGATTCCACCCTCGAACACCTCGAATCCGTCCTGCAGGACGCGCTGACACGAAAACAGAGAGAAATATAATGCCGGATATAAACACACCATCAGCGGACGAGACGGCAAACCTGGAGCAGCGGGTCAGAAAACTCGCCATGGAGAAGTCCTACCTCCAGTTGATCATCCAGATGATGGGAGGGTTAGGCGCCGTTACCGGTCTCGAAAACGCCGTCGGGAATATGCTGCAGGTCATTCTGAGCACTATCGGCGGCTCGAATATCATCATCTATTATCTGATCGATGACACTATCTTCCGTGTCGATGTTTTCGGCGAAAAGGCGAAGCTGAACGGCATTGAAGACCCCTCCATACTGGCGGTTTTCGAAACCCGCGAGCCTGTCGAATACGAGCATGATTTCAGCGATACGAAGATGCTGACGCCGGAATTCACCAAGGCAAGCACCTGGGTATTTCCCCTCCTTGTGGGAAATGAGCTCATCGGGGTGATAAAGATGGAAGGGATGCATATGGGGACCCATGAACTGCACCGACAGCTGCCGGTCTTCTTCAATTACGCCGCCCTTCTGCTGAAAAACGAGATACTCGGTTACACCAGGCTCAAAAAGGCGTATGACCAGTTGAACGTTGTAAACACGGAACTGATGCATGAGGTTGTAGAGCGTAAACGGGTGGAGGAAGAACTGGAAATTGCCAAAGAGGCAGCCGAAGAGGCGAATCGACTGAAGAGCGAATTCCTGGCCAATATGAGCCATGAGATTCGAACTCCCATGAACGGTGTCATCGGCATGGCGGAACTCCTCCTGGACACGGAGCTCACCAGGGAACAGCGGGAATACGTCCATGCGGTCAGTTCATCCGCCGAGGCGCTGATGAGCATCATCAACGACATCCTCGATTTCTCAAAGATTGAGGCGAGTAAACTTGACATCGAGTTCGTCAACTTCAAGCTGCGCGACAGCCTGGGCGACACCCTGCAGACCCTTACCATCAGGGCCGCGGAGAAGGGGTTGGAACTTGCATACGAGGTTTCCCCCCATGTTCCCGAGGAGGTGATTGGAGACCCCGGACGCCTGCGGCAGATCATCGTCAACCTTGTGGGGAATGCCATCAAGTTCACGGCAAAGGGTGAGGTAGTGGTTTCCGTCGGCGCTGAGACAGCGGCGGAGGGTGAAGCCCTCTTCCATTTCACCGTCACGGATACCGGTATCGGCATCCCCGCGGAACAGCAGAAGAGGATCTTCGAGTCCTTTACCCAGGCGGATTCGTCTGTGACACGAAGGTACGGCGGCACCGGCCTCGGCTTGACTATCTCCGCCCGGCTGGTGGAGCTTCTGGGAGGCCGTATCTGGGTGGAGAGCGAGGTAGGCACGGGGAGTGCTTTCCATTTCACCGTGCGGCTGGGACTCCGCAGGGGTTCGCCCGTCTGCCGGATCCCCGAGAAACCGGCGAATCTGGAGGGCCTTCACGTGCTGGTGGTGGACGACAACGCAACCAACAGGCGCATACTGGAAGGGATGCTGAAGAACTGGCGCATGCGGCCCGCAACAGTGGCCGGCGGGGCGGAGGCACTTGAAATGCTTACGGAGGCCAGGGAGAAGGGAGAGCATTTCCGCCTGCTCCTTCTCGACGTGAATATGCCGGTCATGGACGGATTCGAACTGGCGGAGCGGATCAGGGAGCAACCGGGATATGCGGAGAGCATCACCATGGTGCTCACCTCTTCCGGGTTGCGGGGGGATGCCGCACGCTGCCGCGAACTGGGGATAGCCGCATACCTTACCAAGCCGGTTAAGCAGTCCTGCCTCCTTGACGCAATTACGACCGTGCTCGGTACGACCGAGCCGGAAGGGGTTACGCCTCCCCTCGTGACCCAGCATACGCTCAGGGAGACCCAGTTGAGACCCCTCCATATCCTTGTCGCGGAGGACAATGCCGTCAACCGCAGGGTAGCCTTGGGAATGCTGGAGAAGCGGGGCCACACGGCGCTCAGCGCCGTAAACGGCAAGGAGGTTCTGGCAGCACTGGAAGCGGGAGGGGAACGTCCCTTCGATCTTATTCTCATGGATGTGCAGATGCCGGAGATGGACGGTATCGAGGCGACCGCACTCATCCGCGAGAAGGAAAAGGACATCGGAAGACACATCCCCATCATCGCCCTGACCGCGCATGCCATGAAGGGAGACCGGGATGTCTGTATCAAGGCGGGCATGGACGGCTATGTCTCCAAGCCCCTCAAGGCGGACGAGCTTATCGGAGTGATGGAGGAACTGATCAGGCCCCGGCCGGAGACTGGAGAGAAGCATTTTCCTGCCGATGACAAGACAGAGGGTGTTTTCGACAGGGAACGGTCCCTGTCGAGCGTAGACGGGGATATGGATCTCCTGAGGGAGGTCGTCGGCCTGTTCCTGGAAGAATATCCGAAAACCATGGACGAGATCCGGGCCGCCATAGATGGAGGGGATCCTCGCAGGCTGAACCTCGCAGCCCATAGTCTCAAGGGATCGGTGGGAAATTTCGGCGCGCGCTCCACCTTCGATGCGGCGCTCAGGCTGGAGATGATGGGGAAAGACAGGGAACTTGGCGGGGCGGAGGCGGTTTACTCCTTCCTTGCTGAGGAAATGGAACGTCTGGGAAAAGCGCTTGAGGAATTTACCGTGCGAGACAACCTATGAGAATTCTGATAACCGAAGATGACCCGGTTTCCCGGCGCCTCCCTGAAGCCAGGCTGGTAAAGCGGGGATAATCGGATTTGAGGCGTGGCTGACCGACAGGGAGCATATAACAGGTCCGCATGCGATTGCGAACCGTGTCTTAGGTGGTATCATGACGCGGAATCCCCGTGGCTGCGCGAAATAAATGTGTCTTCCCTGATCACGGAATCCAAGGAGGTCGAGCTGTGAAGGAAATTTCTATGCGTCCCGACGAATACAGGATCCTTGTCGAGCAGTCGCCGATACTCATCTGGCGGTCGGACACCAACGCGGAGTGCGACTATTTCAATGAACGGTGGCTCGGCTTTACCGGACGGACCATGGCGCAGGAACTCGGAAACGGCTGGGCCGAGGGCGTGCATCCGGAGGATTTTGAGCGATGTCTGAAGATCTTCCTGGACTCTTTCGAGCAACGGGAGATCTTCGAGATGGAGTACCGCCTGCGACGTCATGACGGGGTCTACCGGTGGATACTTGACCGCGGCGCCCCCTTTTTTGACAACGACGGAGTATTCGCCGGCTATATCGGCAGTTGCATTGACATCACTGAGCAGGTAGAGGCCCGCCTATCTCTTCTCAATGCGAAGGAGAAGGAGATCCGCACGTTGCAGGGGCTTCTGCCCATCTGCTCCCACTGTAAAAAGGTCAGGGACGATACCGGGTACTGGAAAGATGTGGAGGCGTACCTCATGGAATACTCCGACACCTTTTTTTCCCACGGCATTTGTCCGGATTGCCTGCGGAAGCACTACCCCGGGCATGGACAGGAAAAGACGTGAGCGGCGGAAAAGGGAGCATTGTGGATACATTGCGCATCCTGATAAACGAGGATCAGCCTGCGGACGCGGAACTCCTTGAATATGAAATTCGCAAGGGCGGTTTCGAATTCACCGCAACCCGTGTCGAGACCCAGGAGGAATTCCTCGCGGCATTGGAGTGCTTCAGGCCCGATATAATCATCTCGGACTACCATTTGCCGAGTTTTGACGGCATGCAGGCTCTGACCCTCGCGCGTGAACACTCTCCGCTCATTCCGGTCATCATCGCAACGGGCGCCATGAACGAAGAAGTTGCCGTGGAGTGTATGAAGGCGGGCGCCGACGACTATGTACTGAAAGAGCATCTCAAGCGCCTTGTCCCGGCAATCAGTATTGCTCTTGCGAATACTAATGAACGGAAGCAGAAACTGCTGGCCGAAGAAAGGCTGCTCTCCTCCGAGCGAAAGTTCCGCACTATCTTTGAAAACGCCAACGATGCAATCCTCCTGTTGGAAGACAGCCTGATCGTCGATTGCAATCCCATGGCAGAGCGTATCTTCGGCTGTCCCCGTGAAGCCATGATGGGACGCCCTCCGTATGATTTCTCGCCCGCATTCCAGAAGGACGGGACATCTTCCCGTGACCTCGCGACAGAGAAAATCGGGAAGACACTCGAGGGCTCTTCCCAGTACTTTGAGTGGCGCCACCTCAACTCGGATGGTACGCCCTTTGACGTGGATATCGGCCTGAGCCCGGTGACTATTGACGGGAAACCCCTCGTTATGGCGATTCTGCGGGATATTACGGAAAAGAAACGGTCGGAGCTTGAGCTGCGTGAAAGCGAGAAAAAATACAAGATCCTTTCACAGGAGTTCAATACGCTGCTGGACGCTATTCCGGACACAATCCTGCTCCAGTCGCGGGAGATGGAGATCATCTGGGCGAACAGGGCCGCCATCGCCAACTTCGGAGACCGGGCCGGTGAAAACGGGGATCGTCACTGTTACCGACTGGTTCACGGGACCACGGAGCCCTACGAGAACTGTCCGGTACTGCAGTGCCTGCGTACAGGCGTGCCGGCCAAAAGCATCCTGCCGATCAGAAACGACATGATCTGGGAGGTGCGGGCGATTCCGGTCAGGGACGATACCGGAGATATGGTAAGTGTTATCGAGATCGGTCGTGATGTCACCGAACTGAAGAAGCTCGAGCAGCAGCTCATTCACGCACAGAAAATGGAGGCGGTGGCCCAGCTTTCCGGCGGCATTGCCCATGACTTCAACAATATCGTCACTGCTCTGATAGGGTACGGCAACCTGCTTCTCATGCAGCTTCCGGAAGACAGCCCATCGAGACACTTCGCGGAACAGATTCTGGTGACGTCGGAACGCGCCGCGGAGCTCACCCGGAAGATCCTGGCATTCGGCCGGAAAAAGGTGTTCAACCTGGAACCGCTTGACATTTCGTTGCTCATCGGCGGTCTGAAGAGCTTTCTCGAACGGATTATCGGTGAGGAAATAGAGATACAAACCGACTTGTCTATGGAAAACCTGATTGTTGCGGCGGACGGCAGTCAGATCGAGCAGGTGCTGATGAACCTGTCGACCAATGCCCGTGACGCCATGCCGCAGGGGGGGGTGCTTTCCATCTCCACCTCCCGAAGCGAGCTGGATACACATTTCATCGATACCCACGGCTACGGAGAGGAGGGGGCCTACGCGTGCATAGCGGTAACCGATACCGGCACCGGTATGGATGGCGCTGCCGTGAAGAAAATCTACGAACCCTTCTACACTACCAAGGAGCCGGGCAAGGGGACAGGGCTTGGCCTGTCCATCGTATACGGCATAATAAAGGAACACAGGGGGTTCATTTCAGTGGACAGCGTGCCGGGCGCCGGAACGGCCTTCAGGATCTATCTGCCGCTCATCCGGGAAGAGCATCAATCGCCCGAGATCTATGAAATTCCACCGCATTCAGGGGGAACGGAAACCATCCTCATTGCAGAAGACGAAGATGTCGTGCGCAAAAGTACGGCGAGTTTCCTTGCCGGCTTCGGCTATCGGGTGTTGGAAGCCGTCAATGGCGCAGAGGCGCTGGAAATATTCTCCGCTTCCAAGGGCGAGGTAGACCTGTTGATCCTCGATGTCGTGATGCCGGACAAGGGGGGGAGGGAGGTCGCCGAGGCCGCGCGCCTGATTCGTCCGGACATCAGGGTGCTGTTCAATAGCGGCTATCCGTTGGACCTTCTGCAGTACAAAGGGATGTTGGGGGAAGGAGTGCGCTTTTTCACGAAACCCATCGATCCCCGGGAACTGCTCAGGAAGGTGAGGGAGGCCCTGGACGATGAAAAGAAGCGCTGATAACCTCATGAAATAAATGTGTCCTTCGTTTGACAAGGCAGGGAATGTGGGTAGACTTTCATCAACCAGTTTCCACATTTATTGAAAAGGAGGACACGACATGAAAAGACTTGTAGCGTGGGTAGCAGTGGCGGGGGTTCTCATCTTCGCATCATCCGCTTTCGCGCAGGTGACGGCCCGGACGTTTTCGCTCTCTCCGTTCATCGGCGGCTACACCTTCGACGGAGCTCAATCCCTGGAGACTCAGCCGGTGTACGGCCTGCGTGCGGGCTACAGTTTTACCGGGAACTGGGCCGCTGAACTGTCCTTCGACTATGTTAACACCGGTTTTACAAAGGGACATCGCATTGAAGGCTCGGACAATAACGTCAATGCATTCAAGTACCGCCTCGATGCCCTCTACCATTTCATGCCGGAGAAAAGGCTCGTACCTTTCGTCGCGGCAGGCTTTGGCGGTTCAACCATCAACTATCCTTCCGGGTACAGTACGTCGTATTCCACGAATATCGTTCACCACGACCGTACAACGGGACTGTTCAACTACGGACTGGGTCTCAAGTATTTCATGACCGATTACCTGGCGCTCCGTGGTGACGTTCGCCATGTGGTAACCTTTGACCGCTTCAACAACAACCTGGAGTATACCGTCGGCCTCAGCTACATCTTTGGTGTGAGGAAACCTGCCCCGAAGCCGGTGGAGCAATGTTGTCCCCCTCAACCGCCGCCTCCGCCGCCGATTGCGGAGGAACAGGTCTGTATCACCTTGAAGATTGAGTTTGATTTCGACAAGGCGGATATCAAACCGAAGTATCATGACCAGATAAAGCAGGTGTCTGATTTCATGACGACCTATCCGACGACAACCGCCGTTCTCGAGGGGCATACCGACAACGTCGGGACAGCGGACTACAATCAGAAGCTTTCCCAGCGGCGAGCTGAAAGCGTGAGACGGTACCTTGTCGAGAGGTTCAACATCAATCCAGCCAGGTTAACGGCTGTTGGGTACGGTTTCAACAAGCCGATAGCCGACAACGGGACAGCGGAAGGCAGGGCGAAGAATCGAAGGATAGATGCCGTAATCGATTGCGCCGTGAAGTAGCGGCAGCACAAGAGAGAGACAGCATAAGAGAGACACAGGAACGCCGCACCGTTAATCGATGCGGCGTTCCTGTGTTTTAATGGAATAGGTTTTCTTTTTGTCAGTAAAGATTGAGGACGGCGCCATAGACGTCCTTGATTACCTGTGCCGATACCTTTCCCGCTCCGGTACTCATGGCGCGGGCAAGACCGGCCGGATCGGCGTCGGGAATCGGCTCAACGGAACGATACTTCTTCTGGAAGATGAGACGGCTCGGGGTCCCGGTACGTGACAGGTCAAGGAGGTTGACGGTCAGGGTAAGGACGGCGGAGCGACCTTTTCCCTCGTCAACTTCCAGAAATTCCTCCAGACCTCCTTCCAGTACAAAACGTGCATCATCGTAGTCCCGGTAGGAAAAAACCGCGCGAAACAGCCCGGAGTTTCTCAGATCACGGAGCAGGTAATCGCTCGTCATATCTCCCGGATTGACCATCCAGCGATGACTTGCGTAGGTGTCGAGCTTGAATGCGTCCGGCCGGAAGACCATGGACTCGGTATTGAATGCCTTGGCCACGGAGAACCGCTCCACCTTGATTGTCTGATCCAGTCGAGTCAGGTTTTCGAAAGTCGGGGAAGGATATTCCAGCGTGTAGCGCTCTATCATGGGCGACTTTTTCCCCAACCCGAAGCATCCGGAGAAAAGCAGGCAGATCGCCAACAATGGAAGAACGGCCATCCGCACCGGAAACAACCGGCTGAAAATCGGACGGAAACTATGTCTTGATACCATGTTCATGGTTTCACCTCGCGGTACGTGGTCACTGGCGACGGACAGCGGGCGGCGAGCTGAAGATGAGGTCAGAAGGGGTCGTGTTCAGTCGCTCCAGGAGCCGCTGCAGTGTTTCCGTGGCCTGCTGCAGATTCTCACTGGAAACGCGGAGTTCGGTGGTAATCGCCCGGCTTCTCCGATCAAACCCTTCTACCATCTTGTTCGCTTTTTCGCCGGTCTCGGCCAGTTTCATGGAGTGTATTTCCTTATTCATTGTGGCGATAAGGGTTTTCGCCTCGACCAGTGAGTTCCTGGTATCGGAAAGAATCCCTTCGATTTTTCCTTCGGCGATGATTCCGTCGACTCTGCTGACTGCGCTGTCCATACCTGCCGACATGGATTCAAGATTTGCCATGATGTTTTTCGTCTTTTTCCCGGAAAGAAGATTTTCCGTAGCTTTACCTGCTGATTTGAACTGGTCGGAGAGCCCTTTGAAATCGACTTTCTTGATTTGCTGAAGAACCTCATCGACTCCGGTGATGAATTGACGAAGTTCGGAGGGGCGCGATGGAATAATGGGGTATTCCGTTGCAAAGTCGATATGGGGAGAGCGGCCGGTATCTCCCGCTTTTATCCTGTCCAGTTCGATAAAGACAATCCCGGTGATGCCGGCGGTTTTCAACTGGGCTACCGTGTTCTGCTGCAGGTCTCCTTCCAGTTCGACCTTCATCACCACTTCCACGAGCTTGTAGTCCGGAGCGACCCGGATCCTTTCCACCCGTCCCACATCCACGCCGCGATACTTGACGCTGGAATCCATCTGCAATCCCTGGACAGACTCGTCGAAGAACGTGACATAGGTGGCGCCTTTCTGGAAATACTTCGATGCGCCGATCCAGACAATAATCCCCACCCCGATGAGGATGCCGACCATTACGAACAGCCCGAGAAAAAATTTGGAGGTTTTTCCTGCCATAATTATGCTCCCTTGGTTTCCCCTCCCGCGGGAATTCGATTGAAAAAGTTGGTTACGCGAGGATCGGTGGAGGAGTCCTTCAACTCCTGCGGGTCGCCCACGGCAATGATGCCTTTCGCGTCCCTGTCCAGCATCACGACACGGTGAGCAATGGCAAAGATTGAGTCCAGTTCATGGGTGACAACCACCATTGTCGTTCCCAGTCCCGAGTTGATGCGTTTCATCAGAATATCCAGTTCGGCGGATGTCACGGGATCCAGTCCGGCGGATGGCTCGTCGAAGAAGAGAACCGTCGGATCGAGGGCCATGGCCCGTGCCAGCCCTGCACGTTTTCTCATCCCGCCGGACAGCTCTGAGGGGAGATGGTTTTCGAATCCGCCCAGGCTGACCATGGCGAGCTTCATCCCGACAATTTTACCGATAGTCTCCGGGGAAAGGTCGGTATACTCCTCCAGGGGGAGAGAGACGTTTTCAGCGAGGGTCATGGAGCCGAACAGCGCGCCTGATTGGAACAACACGCCGATATTCCTTCGAATTTTTTCCATTTCCTTATCATCGTCGGTGCTTACGTCGATTCCGTTGATGAGGACCCGCCCCGAGGCGGGCTTGTAGAGGCCGAACATGTGCTTCAGCAGGGTTGACTTGCCGCAACCGCTTCCCCCGAGGATTACGAGGATCTCGCCTTTCTTCACCTCGAAGCTTACATCCCGCAGGATAAGGTTTTCGCCGTAGCTCGCGGAAAGGTTTTCCACGACGATGATAGGAGTGTCATCTGCTGCGTTCACGCTTGTTTCCTTGTCGTCAGTGGTGGATATTCCGCGGCAAGCCTTGCCGCGGTTGCAGTTGCTTCGCTGTGGAAGTCAGCGGATATAGTAGAGGATAATCGCAAAGAGCGAGTCCGCGACGATTATCAGGAACAGCCCCGCCACAACGGCGGATGTGGTGTATTTCCCGACCGCTTCGGCGCCGCCCCGCACGCGGAAACCCCGCTGGCAGCCGATGCCGGCTATGAGAACGGCAAAGACAACCGCCTTGATCAAGCTTGAGACAACATCGAAGATGCTGATGCTTTTGACGCTCTGCTGGATAAAGGTATAGGCCGTAAGGTCGAAGCCGAGGACCCCGATTACCATCCCGCCAAGTATGCCGCACACATCGGAATAGAGCGTGAGAAGGGGAACCACCACCATGGCTGCGATGACCTTCGGAAGCGCCAGAAAGCGGGTCGGGTGAAAGCCCATGGTAACCAGGGCGTCCACCTCCTCATTAACCATCATCGTTCCAATCTCAGCGGCAAAGGCTGATCCGGAACGACCGGCAAAAATAATGGCAGTTATGATCGGCCCCAGTTCCCTCACCATGCCGAAACTGACCAGTGAGGCGACATACAGGTTTGCCCCGAACTGCTTGAGCTGGAGTGATGACATGAATGCGATGATCAGCCCGAGGAGAAAGCTCAGGAGGGCCACGATGGGAAGCCCATCCAGTCCGGCCCTTTTTATATAGAAGAGGCAGTCGGGCCAGCGGATGGAAGAGGGGCGGCGCAGGGCATAATACAACTCAACGAGGAGGTCCCCGAGGAAGGTCATGATCTGGGCAAAGTCTTTGAGCACATTCAGACTGGTTTCGCCGACCTGCTCCATGTATCCGGTGTCTTCTCTCCGGGGAGAGGAGTAGCGGGCCGTTTCCATGGATTGATCAACGAGACCGAGAATCCCCTGCGCCTTGCTGCTCATGTTTCTGAATTCGCACGGGATTGAGCGGTCTGCGGCAAGCTTTTCCATCTCCTGCATGGCAAGCACGCCCGCACTGTCCAGGTAGTCGACACCGGCCAGGTCGATGGTGAGCCGGAATGGGCTCATCTTTTCCAGCAGCGACTGAAATTCGGCATGCATCGAATTCAGGGTGTTCAGTGACATGCTGCCCGTAACGGAAAACACAATGCTGCCGCCGGAATCTCCCGTGGCGACAATGGCAAATTCGGGCGTGGTTTCCCTGTGGCCGGTCATCAGGAAGTACCTGGATGAGGGGAAAAGGTAAGTGCCATGAACTCGGCGTCCGTGATTCCCGCCTGGTGTAGCTGGTCGTTGTCGATGGAGATAATCAGGATGCCGGCGAGTTTTTCCCGGTGGAGGAGCGGGGCGCAGACAATAAAGACCTTCTCGGATCCATGCAGGTACAGGATTGACCTGCTGGTCTTCCGCTTCTGTATGACTCGCGACACTACCTGGTAATTCCCGTAGTTCTGGACGTCTGACAGCTCGCTTCGCGCCGTCCTTGCCACTGTTGTGCCGTGATTATCCAGTACCGCCACGGAGAATTTCGGGATGTTCGCGGGCCCGACTGCTTCTGAAAATATTCTTTCCAGAACGGCCTTGACGCGTTTCGAGTCTCCCTGTGACATGGGTTCCGCGAGACCGGCGGAATAAAGGTTCAGCGTTGTCTGTAATCCGTCCCGCAAGGAAAGGGCGGCCTTGCCGAGAGCGGGCTTGTCCGGGTTGCATCCCGGAGAGAGGGTCAGGAGGAAGAGTAAAACCATGGGAAATGATACAACGCGCAGGGTTCTAGAATATACGGTATGCGTGTGACGCGTATTCATGGTGAACCTTCATGGGTACGGGATGAATTTTCGCCGGAAAACGGCATTCTACGTTTATTCATCCCTGGTGAGGATTGAAAGGATTATACCAATCCACCGCAGTTTTACCAACACAATTCACCTGGTGATCGGGGTTCTGGATCACCTGCTTCGGAGCAGTCGTTCGACATAACGGAATGCCTGCATCTCTACCGTGATGTTTGGTCGCGCCTGATATACAGGTGCGGGTAGGCCGTCGTATCATACAGGGATCGGAGCCCGCATTTTTCATAATCAAGCATCACATCCGAAATGATTTTAGGCCTTTTTGCCCATATGATTTCGCAGATATCATAGTCTCCAAACCTGTTGCCGGAAATTTCGTTATAGTTCGGGAGTCCCGTCGCCAGTTGGTACCAGAAATAGTGCACATCCCCACGAAAGAGGTTAAAGGTGTTTGCCCCGTCATACACGAGATCCTTATCACGAGTCAGACTGAGGACATAGTTGATTTTTCCAAGTTGCAGACGATTCGAGTGACCCTTGTGGATAAGCATGAAAGGCACAGCCCAGAGCAGGAGCAGGAGAATCAGCGCCACCCGCTTCGTCTCCCGGATAGCGCAGGCTCCGAATGCGTGCGCCAGGCAGTAGGATGCCGGGATGCAGAGAAGCGGGATGACGAAAAGGTAGTAATGCTTGAAGGTAACCGAATAGGCCTGCAGGGAAAGAAGCTGGAATATGGCCAGGAAGGTCGCAATCCTCATCTCGCGCGGAGTGTTCTTGTGTAGAAATACGAATACGACCGCCACACCGGAAAGTAGCCAGAAGAAGATGCTTTGCTTTATTGAGTAAAGCATGGGTCTCAACGGTGTCGATGATACCTGATGTGAACCCAGGTGGTGCCGATTCAACTGCCAGTTGGTCAGGAGATAGTCATGGAATGAACCCGTCAGCTGCAGGTATCCGGCAAAGAGCAGCAGCGGGGGGAGAAAGCCGCAGAAGAAGAACGCCATATTCTTCAGGCTGATTTCTTTCTTATACAGTCCGTAGGCCATCACCATTCCATAGGAAGCGAGGAGGAATATCGTCTTCTGCAGGAAGAGAAACGAAAGGGCGGCAAACAGACCCGAAAAGAGCATGGAACGATGTGAAGAGTCCTGAAAAGAACGGATCAGAAAGTACACGGAAGCCATGCCGCAGAGAACCTGCGGTCCGTCCGGTCTGATTTCGATACCTTTCTCCATGAAAAGCACCGTGGAGAAGAGAAGGACAACGGAAACAAGGCCCGTTTCGCGCGATTTGGTAATCGCGGCAGTGGTCAGGTATGTCAGGAAAGCGGTCCCGAACAATACGCCGCCCATGAGGAAGCGTTCCGCAATGATTGACAGTGTGGAGTCGCCGAAAAGAGACAGCAAAGGAAGGAGAAGATACCAAAGCAGGGGATTGTGGTGCTGGAAGAAATCCTTGAAGGGAATGTAACCTTGCAGCAGATACCAGGCGCTGTGGACATGCTCGATTTCGTCGTTATTGAAGAACTTGAAGTAACAGGTAACAAGTGTCAGTACGAAGAAACACGTCAGGAGAATAAAAACGATTCGATGGTAATTGTTTTTGATAAAGTAATCTGTCTTTGTTCTTCCGGTGAAGGCATACACAAGCCATAGAAAAGAGAGGAAGATGAGCCCTGCTCCGACAAGAGTGTTCAGAGATTCAAAAAAAGCGGGCGGGCAGAGGTCGTACAGCAGTTTTTCCGAATGGTAATAGCCATCAAAAAAATTGATAAGAACTTTGTAATAAAGAATCAGGATGCCGACGAGAATTCCCGCCAGCGCTGTGGCGAAAGAGGGAATCCGGTCTGAACCGGTTTTCGGTTGCGGCTTTCGGGTAATTTTTTTCTTCATTCCGACCTCGTTTTCCCGTGGCGCTGCGTACCGAAACGGTTGGCGCCTCTCTGTTGCCGTAGTGAGAATCCTGACCCCGTCGCGTACGGCACACTGTTCGCCGATGCACGCCCGGAGGCCGGACGTTGGACATCCACCTCTTCCGTTCCGGTTCAAAAAATCAAACCCTGTTGTATCCAAAATTGTACGGTTTGGCAATCCAATTTGATCCGGGAATCTACCTTGCGTCTCTACCCGTTCGCTCCGCTGAGTGGTATTCGCCCAATGATGAGTGGTGAAGCAGCGCTCGAATATCGTGGGGCGATACGCTACCTGATGCAGACGATGACGCTTCCTTGACTTTGCAGATATTTTTTGTCTTAATGCAGACCATTGCTCAAACGGCAGCGGGCCGTGACCAGGGGGAGGGGGACTGATGGGGATTTTCCCCGGTGGATGCCGGATATCGATCGTGATACCGGTTCATAATGGCGGAGAGAACTTCAGGCGGTGTCTTGCGAGCGCCTCGGCCATAGCATCTCCTGATTGCGAGATCATCGTGGTGGCCGATGGAGATTCGGACGGATCATGGAAGCTGGCTGAGGAGTCGGGAATGCGGGTCGTGCGCATTCCCGAATCGGGGGGGCCTGCACGGGCACGCAATCTCGGCGCGCGGGAGGCAAGGGGTGACATCCTTTTCTTTGTCGATGCGGATGTGCTCATGTCTCCTGAAACCGTTCAGCTGGTTCTTGCTGCGTTTCAGACCGATCCCGGTCTCGCTGCCCTGTTCGGTTCCTACGATGATGACCCGTCAGCCGGAAACTTCCTTTCCCAATACAAAAATCTTTTCCATCACTATGTTCACCAGACGGCCCGTGAAACCGCGACAACTTTCTGGAGCGGGTGTGGCGCCATCCGGCGTGAGATATTCAGCTCCATGAGCGGTTTTGATGAAGATTTCCGCCGCCCTTCAATAGAAGATGTGGAACTCGGCTACCGCCTTACCAAGGCCGGGTATCGGATCCGCCTCATCAAGGAGATCCAGGTCAAACACCTGAAACGATGGGGCGTCCGTTCGTTACTACGTGCGGATATTCTGTACCGGGCACTTCCCTGGACAGCGTTGATACTGCGCGAAGGTAAGCTCCTCAATGATTTGAACCTGAAACTTTCCAGCCGTATCAGTACGGCCGCCGTCTTCCTGCTCATGGCAACTCTTGCATTTTCTGTTCGTTTTCCATGGCTGCTCGTCCCGTCAGCCGCCTGTGCCCTGGCGCTGCTTGCCTTAAACCGGGACCTCTACCGTTTCTTTTTCCGCAAGAGAGGACTCTTTTTTGCCGCGCTGGTCATTCCCTGGAATTGGCTCTATTTTTTCTACAGCGGCCTGGCCTTTTCCCTGGGGTATGTCCGGCATCATCTGGGACGAATACCGGTCAAAACAGCGTGAACAACTCGGTTTCATCAGGAGGAAATTGCCGGCGCCAGATCTTTCCGGCCATCACCATCATGAGCAATGAACCTGTCGTCATCATCGGCGCCGGCCCCGCCGGGCTGACTGCTGCATATGAACTGGCCAGACGCGGTATCCGTACCGTTGTCTTTGAACGGTCCGATACTGTTGGCGGGATTGCCCGTACGGAAAGATACCGCGATTACTATTTTGATATCGGTGGTCACCGATTTTTTACCAAGATCGAAAGGATCAATCAGTTGTGGCAGGAGATGATGGGCAATGAGTTTATCAAGGTTCCCCGCATGTCCCGGATATACTACAACGGTAAATACTTTCACTATCCACTGAACTTTACCAATACTCTCCTCAATCTCGGGATTATGGAAAGCCTTCTGATCCTGGTAAGTTATCTGAGAGCGAGGATCCGGCCCCATCCTGAAGAGGAAACCTTTGACCAATGGGTGTCCAACCGTTTCGGGGAGCGATTGTTTCGGACATTTTTCAAGACCTATACGGAGAAAGTGTGGGGGATCCCCTGCAGTACCATACGCGCCGACTGGGCTGCGCAGCGTATCAAGGGTCTGTCGCTGCTCTCGGCCGTCTCCAATGCTCTATTCGGAACACAGAAGACCAAGAGCCTTATCAGCGAATTTGATTACCCGCTTTTCGGTCCCGGCATGATGTGGCAACGATTTCAAGAGAAGATAGAGGCAGCGGGTGGTGTCGTTCACCTTAATTCCCGGGTTGTGGGAATTGGTCGCGGACCGACGGGAATAAAGAGCCTGACCGTAAGAAGAGACGGCGTAACGCAGGAGTTGCCGGTTAGGCATCTCATTTCGAGCATTCCGCTCAACAGGCTGGCTCTGTTACTGGATCCCGAGGCGCCGCCCCCTGTCCGAGATGCAGCGGACGGTCTTTCCTACCGGGCATTTCTTATTGTTGTGCTGATTATAGACCGCGAGCATCTTTTCCCGGATCAGTGGATATATATCCATAGTCCCGAGGTGAGGGTGGGGCGAATCCAGAACTTCAAAAACTGGAGCGCGGCTATGGTTCCCGATCCCGCAAAGACGAGTATCGGGATGGAATATTTCTGCAATGAAGGGGATGAGTTCTGGGGGAAACCGAACGATGAACTGGTCGCCATCGCGTCGCGGGAATTGGAGCTCCTCGGCCTTGCCGCGTCGCGGGACGTAACAGAAGGGCTCGTGGTACGTCAGCCGAACGCCTACCCTGTCTATGATCAGGAATACAAGAAACACCTGGGCACGATGAGGGACTTCATCGGGGAGTTCGAAAATCTTCAGACCATCGGTCGCAGCGGCATGCACCGCTACAACAACATGGACCATTCGATGCTTACGGGGTTGCTGGCCGCTGAAAATCTCGCCGGCGCCTGTCATAATCTCTGGGAAATCAATGAAGAGGAAGAGTACCTGGAAGAAACGAAGAAGGAAGATCGATCCGTTCAGCAGCGGGAGGAACTCCTGGTGCAGGCGTTTGCCCGGATGGACAAAATAGCAATGGCCCTGGCGGTTGGTACGGTTTCAGGCCTTGTCTTTTTCCTGGCTACCCTCTGGCTCGTGATCAAGGGGGGTGACGTCGTCGGACCCCATCTTCGGCTGCTCGCCCAGTATTTCACGGGCTACACGGTAACGGTTCAAGGCTCGTTCATCGTTTTCGGCTACACCTTTTTCTGGGGTTTTCTCTTCGGCTGGCTGTTCGCCTACCTGCGGAATTTCATGCTGGGGTTCTATCTCTACCGTATCAGGAAAAAGGCCGAGATCAGGACCCTGCGTGGGTTTTTCGATTACATGTGACGTGGAAAGATTCATTGGTGAGCGGGAGAAATAACGTGACAAACAAAGACAATGAACGGGGTTGTGTGCAGGATGACCTTCTCAAGGGTGTACTGTGGCTGGATGCCAAGGTGGTGGGCTTTGCTTTCGGGCTGATTCTCGGTCTTATCATTTTCATCGCCACCAACTGGCTTGTACTGAAGGGAGGCTCTCAGGTGGGGCCGAACCTTCAGCTGCTGAGTCAGTATTTCATCGGTTACCGGGTCTCCTTTGTCGGAAGCCTCATCGGTTTCGTGTACGGATTTGCCCTCGGCACCCTCTGCGGCGCACTGATCGGGTGGATCTATAACAAGATAACTCTCTTACGGAACAGATGGAAGTGATGGAGTTGAAAAGGCGCTTCATGAGCGTCTGACGAGACCGGTTTCAAGTGAGCCGGAATGAGGGTATCCAATTGACGCGTTTTCTGGCAAAGCTGTATCGTGCTGCACGGTTGGTGGCTACGAGAAAGGCACACATTGAGTCGGAAGGCATTCCTCTTCTTCTTGAAAAAATTCCTTTGAAAAAAATCATGAATTGGGTTGCCGGTGAGGTTTCGATGGGCTTCAAGCCGGCATATCCCTGGGCGCTGCCGATTACCCTCCAGATTGAACCGACAAACCGCTGTAACCTGCGATGCTCTCTCTGTCCGGTAACGGAAGGTCTTGACAGGGCCGATGCGGATCTTGAGCTACCTGATTTCAAGAGGATTATCGACGAGACACGTGACCACGTGCTTGTACTGAATCTGTGGAACTGGGGCGAGCCGTTTCTCAATCCGTCCGTGTATGAGATGATCGCATACGCCAAACAGAAAGGAATCACGGTTGTTTCCAGCACCAACGGCAATCTTTTTACCAATGGGGAAGAGGTTGGCAGGCTGCTGGCATCGGGCCTGGATCTGCTCACTTTTTCTGTGGACGGCATATCCCGGAATACGTATGAAAAGTATCGGAGGGGCGGAAATCTGGATAATGTTCTCGAAGGCATACGAATGATAGTAGCGGGAAAGAAGGCTGCCGGGGCGCAAAAACCCCTGCTCAACTTTCGATTCATCGTGATGAATCACAACGAGCATGAAATATCCCGGCTTCGCGAATTTGCCGATTCATTAGGGGTTGATTATTTGTCGTTGAAGACATTGAACCCTTTTTTCGAGAATCCCTATGAGGAAAATATTCCGGAGAAACAGGTGAACAATTTTCTTCCCAGGGAGACTCGGTATCACAGGTTCATCAGTAAAGAAAATCTGTCAAACGTTTTCCGGCAGGATCAAAATCCCTGCAGAAGCCTCTGGAGCACGATGACGATTAACTCCTCCGGCACCGTTTGCCCCTGCTGTTGTGACTGCAGGGAGAAGTATGCGCTTGGAGACATCAGGGTTTCCTCGGTACGAAGCATCTGGCGGAGCGATCCGTTCCGGAGGATGCGGCGCCGGTTCTCGACCGGTTGGAAACAGCTGGCGCTCTGCCGGACCTGCACCAATGCCTATGAGGGAGGGGAATACGGAGCGAGAGTGATCCCTGAAGTGATCCGATTCGGTAACAAACCATGATAGGGCGCCTGAGACCTGACTTTCCGTTATTTGCCCGTGCCCTCTGTCATCCGGCATATTTGTCCGGCGGCATTCTCCATTCATTGTCGGAACTGGACTGATGAAAGTATTGCTTGTAAACGATTGCGGCACACCCCATGGCGGTTCCGATGTGAACATGCTGGCGATACGTTCGGAGCTCCGGAAGAGGGGGCATGATGCCCGGCTGTTCTCAAGCAGCATCCGACCCGGCTCTTGCGCGCTGGAGGCCGACTATGTCTGCTTCGGCACGGAAACACGTCTCAGAACTTTCGTCCAGACGCTGAATCCCTGGGCGTATTTCAAGCTGCGCAAGGTTCTTGCCCGGTTCAAGCCGGATGTGGTTCATGTGCGTACCTTCCTGCTGCAGCTTTCTCCCCTGATTCTCCCCCTCATCAGCAGGTTTCCGAGCATCTATCACATCGTTCTGTATAAAGCCGTCTGCCCCATGGGGAATAGGCTGTTGCCGTGCGGGAAGGTCTGCGTGGATCATGCCGGGTTTTCATGTCTGTCAAACCGTTGTCTCCCGCTGCATGCGTGGCTTACCCTGATGCTGCAGCTTCGACTGTGGCGCCGTTGGCGTTCCGCGTTCTCCTGCCTGATTACAAACAGTCAGGCCATGAAGAATGCTTTGTCAGTAGAGGGCCTGGAAACGACGGACGTGATATGGAATGGTTTTCCCCGGCGTGATCAAG
>CAYSPF010000014.1:0-1606 GCA_964432775.1 uncultured Geobacter sp. | reverse complement strand
AGGGCCTGGAAACGACGGACGTGATATGGAATGGTTTTCCCCGGCGTGATCAAGCGCCGCTCGCACCTTTTCCGAAAATTGTCTATGCAGGAAGACTCGTGCCGGAGAAGGGGGTTGATGTGCTTCTGCAGGGGTTTTCCGGAGTCCTCCGGAGGGTACGTGAGGCTCGTCTGGTGATTGCCGGGGAAGGTGCGGAGCGAAGCAGACTGGAAGATCTTTCCGTCCGGCTTGGCATAGCATCGTCCGTTGTGTTTGCCGGCCATGTTTCTCAAGCGGAGATGGAGCGACTCTTTGCGGGCGCATGGGTGCAGGTGGTTCCCTCCCGCTGTCCGGAGTCATTCGGAAATGTTGCCGCAGAGGCCATGATGCGGGGCACTGTTGTCGTTGCAAGTCACATCGGGGGCCTTGCGGAGTTTATCCGGCATGGGGTGACCGGTTTCCATGTGCCTCCGGACGATGTGGAGGACCTCAGCCGGACACTATCCGCTCTTGTCACGGATCGGGTTCGTGTTGAACAGGTAGGGAAAGCCGGCCGGGATTTTGCCCTGTCTCACCTGACGATTGAACAGTGCGTGGACAGTTTCCTCGGTGTTTATGATAGAGTAGTGCGGCAGCAAAACGAGGGTGTGCACCGGAGTCGGTGACCGGTTGTGACGCGTGTTTATTGGAAATATCTCATGTTGTGTGCCGTGGCCCCATCAAATTCATCTCCCGCGGCTGGTGGTGGGCAAGGCTAATCTTGATTTCTGACGGAGGGGCTCCTTGATGGGAGAAAGTTGCATCTTTTCAATCGTAATCCCGACCTATAACCGACCTGAGCGGGTTGCCGCTTGTTTGGAGGCGATCTCGCACGTGAACTATCCACGGGACGGATTCGAGGTGATACTGATTGATGACGGAGGTGCTATGCCGCTGGACGGGGTCATTGCTCCATTCCGTGATCAGTTTGCATTGCATCTGATAAGGCAGACTCATGCGGGTGTTGCCGTTGGAAGAAATACGGGCGCCGGGCTTGCAAGGGGAAAGTATCTCGTCTTTACCGATGACGATTGTCGGCCGGCGCGTGACTGGCTGCAATCCCTTGAGGAACGTTTCAAAGAGGAAAACAATTGCATAATCGGGGGCCGGACGGTCAATGCCCTGACGGGGAATATCTTTTCTGCAGCCAGCCAGTCCCTTGTTTCCTATCTCTTTGCCTTCTATAACGCGAATCCCCGGGACGCCTGTTTTCTCACCGGCAGCAATCTTGCGGTGCCGACAGAGCTCTTTCGCTCTCACGGAGGCTTTGACAGGACCTTCTACCTGATGGGAGCAGAGGAACGTGAGTTTTGTGATCGTTGGCGTTATCTCGGTCTCAGAATGCTCTATGCGCCTGAAGTCATCGTCTTTCACTACCATGCCCTGACGTTGCGTGGTTTTATTCGGCAACATTTTCATTACGGACGCGGAGCGTATCACTTCCAGCAAATCCATTCCGAAAGATGCCGGGCACGTGTTGAGGTAGAGCCGCTGCCATTCTACCTGGACATGGTATTACGCTATCCCTTCCAGACGGAATGTTTTCTTCGAGCGTGCGTTATGTCGCTGTTGATGTGCGTTTCCCAGG
>CAYSPF010000013.1:25470-26839 GCA_964432775.1 uncultured Geobacter sp. | reverse complement strand
AGTCCCGTAGTATCTTTCCGGCTGGATGTGAAACAAACCGACTCAATACGGAATAACAGGAGCGGTTCACTTCACTCCTCCGCCACAGTGGCTTCAAGACTTTCGTAGCGAAGGAACTATTCTGAATATGAATATCGAATGCCCGTCCTGTCACCTGACCGGAACTATCGACGATGTTGACCTTTCTCTCCTGGAGGGCCGCCTCGAATGCCCTCAGTGTAAGACAGGCTTCCACATTGACATGCCGTCCCCCGTCACCACCCGCCCCCACCTGATGAGCATGTGTCCGGTCTGCCAGTATTCAACCTTTACCGACGAGATGTTCTCCGTATGCCCGGAATGCGGAACCACGGGAACCAATTACCGTGAAATGCTTCTGAAAAAGTCGGGACAGGAGCAGCGACGTGAAGAAAACGAGAACGCTTACCAGAAAACGTCTGCTCCCGAACCGGTTCCTGAACGGAAGACGCGTGAGCATTCACTCTTGACACGTTCGCTTAGAAATCCTGATTTCGAGAGGGAGGCGCCGGAGAAGGCCGAAACCTCTACTATCCAGATTCCCGGACCCATCAGGCTGACCGGTTGGGTTGCAATCGTCGCCGGCGGATTATCCCTCTGCGTCGCCCTGGCCGGGCTGGTAAACTACTATGGAAAAGACTGGCAAGCGATTCTTTCAGTGCCTCTTCTGGAGCAGGAATCAAAGGTTTGGATTTTTTTCAAAGTCGGTTTTTTTCCATGGCTTCGACTGATATTCAGTGTCTGTTTCATCGTTGCGGCAACCCAATTCCTTGCCCTGCGCCGCTTCGCGCCGACCATCGTCTCCAGGATGTCCTGGGGAGGAATCGCCCTTATCCTGGCCCAGGAGATAACCAGACTCGTCAATCGTATACTGCTGTCATCCGGTTCCCCTTCGCTGATATTTTATGTTGACTGCATCATCACTTTCCTGATTACGACTCTCTTCTGGAGCACCCCATTTCTTGTTACTATTCTACTCCTGCGCAGAAAAAGCACCCTGCGTGACTATCCAAAATGAGTGACGCAAACCCGGTGTTGCGCGCTATTTCTCCGGCGCCTTCTTCTTCTGTTTCTGTCGATACATATCCCTGTCACCCTTCTCCAGAAGCTCCTCAACAGTGCTCGGCTCACGGACATCATACCGGGCTGTCCCGAAACTCAGAGAGAGGCGATGGGGCCGATCCGTCCGCAGATTATGCGCCCGCAGGTTTTCCTGGAGACGAGTGGTAATGCTTCCCCCGCAATCATCCGCCGACTCAAGCGCGAATCCGACGAATTCATCCCCGCCGATGCGTGCGACAATGTCGGAAGCGCGGAATGAGGCCTTCAGAATGTCCGCGGCATCCTTCAG
>CAYSPF010000013.1:20769-25370 GCA_964432775.1 uncultured Geobacter sp. | reverse complement strand
CGGGCTGACGGTGCAGAAGATGCTCCCGGGACGGGACTCCCAGCATCCGGACTGCAGCGTCGTTGCAGTCGATAAAGCGGCAGAAGTCGTCCTGGAGGAGAATCGGTTCCGGCGCGGCATCGAACAGGAGACGGAATTTCTCTTCACTGTCCCGCAGGGCCTCTTCGGCCTTCTTAAGTTCGCTGATGTCATGTATCAGGACAAGCGTTCCCGCGTCTCGTCGCCAGCTTCCCTCCAGGGGAGTAACGCTGACCTGTGCGACCAGGCGGGGGGCGCCGGGCCCGGGACCAAGTTCGTCCACCAGCCCTCCGCCCGCCAGTACCGCGGCGAGGAGCCCGGGGCATTCCGCGAGGACACGTTCACTGGGACTGCCGACAGCCATGTGAGGCGCCTTGGCAAGGAGCGGCACAGCGGCACGGTTATAATCAACCAGAAGCCCGTCATGATTGAAGGCGAGCACGGCATCACCCAGATTTTCCACCAGCAGGCTCCTCGCCATCGGCGCCAGGTCGAACAGGCGGAAGCGGAACAAGCCGAAGGCATAGAGAACTCCGGAGGTGGCAAGGGCAAAGGGAATCGGATCGATCCCCCAGGGGAAGACCCCGGCCAGATGCCCGATAAAAGCGCTCCAGGGGAGAAGTGAACCGGCAAGCATGACCGCGGGCTGCACCCGGAAGTACTTCACCGAACGGATCATCATGCTGAGGAATAGTGCGTTTCCCAGGAGAATGGCGATGTTCGAGTAGAGGATATGAAACCAGTACCAGGGCCCCCTGGTGAAGGAAAGGACCGGAAAAGGGCCGCTTGTGTCAACGCCGACGGTGCGGTAATGGAGATGGTGCATCCCGTTGGTGTAGAAGATGAAAACGGTGAGGAGGGAAATCGTGAACAACAAGGCAACAACGGCACGGGGAACCCGGCGGGAAGAACAGCTGAAGCCGGCTGCCAGAAGCACCCAGAAAGCGGGGAGGAAAGAGATGCCCAGGTATTCGATGCGGGAACCGACCAGCATGCCGGCAACCGTATCGCGAGACAGTTCCAGGGCGTACCCGCCGGTGTACAGGGCAACCGTCAGCATGAGGCCCGAGAATGCCCAGGCCGCGGGGACGTAACGCCGCCTTCTCCAACCGAACCCGGCAAGGACAAGAGAGCCCACGGCGGAACCCGCAAGCACTATGACACACAGCAAACGCATGTCCACACATCTTCCCCGTGCCCTGACACGAATTCCAGGGGCCTTGCTGCTGATTCAGAATACAGAAGATATTTGATTGCGCCACTACCGACAAAGAGAACTTCGTCGGCACTACGCGCACCTCATCAAAACATATTCACGCCGAGCGGTCAACTCTGTAACAGAAAGCCCCCGACATTCCCTTTCGGAACGCCGGGGGCTTTTCACTTCTCAACTTCCTGTCTCTTCCCTGCCGGTCACTCTCCCAGGTAGGTGTACCCCTGCAGGGTCCTGTCGAGGAGTTCCAGGAAGTGGCTGCTCTCCTCGATGGAAATCTTGCGGGAGGCGACCTCCTTTTCCAGGTTGTCACGGACGTTCTTTACAATCTTGCTTCCCTCGTATTGCACATATTTCAGGCTCTCCCAGGTGGCGTCGCCGCTGATGACCGTATCGATCTTGTAGTTGGTCTTCTTGTTGAAAGTTATGTGGACCGCGTTGGTGTCGCCGAACAGGTTGTGCATGTCGCCCAGGATCTCCTGGTAGGCGCCGATGAGGAAGAAACCGATATAGTAGTCCTCGCCGGTCCGGATCTTATGGATGGGGAGGTACTTGGTCCGGCCGTTCTCACCGACGAAGCTGGTGATCTCCCCGTCCGAATCGCAGGTAATGTCCGCGATGGAGGCGATGACGTCCGGCTTCTGGTTGAGACGTTGGATGGGTACGATGGGAAACAGCTGATCGATGGCCCAGGAGTCGGGAACCGACTGGAAGAGGGAAAAATTGGCGAAATAGGTCTGTCGCAGGCTGAGTTGGAAGTTCTGCAGCTCTTCGGGAATCGGCTTCATTTTCTCGACGATGCCGTTGATCTTCCTGATAATCTTGGCGCAGATCCATTCCGCGATGGCCCTTTCGTTCAGGTTCAGGTAGCCGAGATTGAACAGGCTGACCGCCTCCTGGATGAGCTGGATGGTGTCGTGGTAGTCCTCGCGGAGGGAATGGCGGTCGATACTCTTCAGGATATCGACCAGTTTCTTTACCGTTGGCGACAGCTTTTCAGACTCCTTCAGGATCGACTCGAAATCCGGCATCAGGTTCTGGGTATTGGTGTCCAGCACATTGGTGACCAGCACCGAGTAGTGGGCAACGATGGCCCGTCCGGACTCGGAGATGATATTCGGGCAGTCGATGCCTGCCTCGTCGCAGATATTCTTGATCTGGTAAATTACGTCGTTTGCGTATTCCTCCACGGAGTAGTTGACGCTGGAGAAATAGCTGGACTTGGAGCCGTCGTAATCGACCCCGAGGCCGCCGCCGATATCCAGGTAGCGAAGTTTGACGCCGAGCCTCTTCATCTCCACATAGATGCGGGTCCCTTCGATAAGGGCGTTCTTGATCTTGTCGATCTTGGTGATCTGGCTGCCGATATGGAAATGGAGCAGTTCGATACTGTCGAGGAGCTCATGCTTCTTCAGTATCTCGATAGCAGAGATGAGTTCGGAGATGCGCAGCCCGAACTTGGCATCCTCGCCGCCGGAAGTAGCCCATTTCCCGGTGCCCTTGGAGGAAAGCTTGACCCTGATCCCCAGCTTCGGAACGATCCCGGTCTTTTCCGACACCTCGATAATCTTTTCCAACTCGAACAACTTTTCCACGACGATGGTTATGTCGTAGCCGATCCTGGTTGCGTAGAGGATTGTTTCAATGAATTCTGTGTCTTTGTAGCCATTGCAGAGAATCGGCAGGCCGTTTCCGGTGGAGAGTGAAATGGCGGCAACCAGTTCGGGCTTGGAGCCGACCTCCAGGCCCATCTCGTATTTCTTGCCGAATTTGGTTATCGCCTCAACCACCTGGCGTTGCTGGTTCACCTTGACGGGATAGAAGGTCTGGTATTTGGCAGGGTAATTGTTCTCCTGGATGGCGTTCTTGAAGGCACGATTGATGCTGGCGATACGCCCTTCGAGGATATTCATGAAACGAAGCAGGATCGGTGGATTAATCTTCCGCTTAATCAAGTCATCGACCAGTGCCCGCAGATCAATGGAATGCTTCGAGTTGGGGGAGGGATGAACGCAGATGTTCCCCTTTTTGTTGATGGAGAACAGATCGTCACCCCAGTTATTGATGTTGTAGATTTTAGCGGAATCGTTTATCGACCAGCGTTCCATAGGCAGAGTACCAACCTTAGATGTGGAATAGATACGTTGGGGCGCTGCTTGCCGCGCCTTGTTTTTCAATAGTGCAAAGGCGCAGCAAGCAGCGCCACTACTGTCGTCTCAGGACAACCTGCTCCTGAAATCCTGGTAGGTAAAGCTGCGCACCACCTTCAGCTCTCCCGTCTCCGGCTCGAAGGTACAGATATGCGGATGCCGGATGCCGTTGAAGGTCGTGGTCTTGACCATGGTGTAGTGGGCCATGTCGAGGAACGCAAGGCGACCACCGGGGATGAGGGGACGCTCGAAAGACCAGTCGCCTATAACGTCACCGGCCAGACACGAAGGACCTGCCAGGCGGTAGTCATGGCCCTTCTCGCCGGAGTCGAAACCGCCCAGAATAGCGGGCCGATAGGGCATTTCCAGGATGTCCGGCATGTGGCAGGTGGCCGATACATCGAGGATGGCGATGTCCATTTCGTTGCGCACCACGTCAAGCACCTCACTGACGAGGATGCCGGTGCCGATGGCAATCGCCTCGCCCGGCTCAAGGTAGACCTCCAGCCCGTATTTACTCTTAAAATACCCTATCAGGTCCACGAGGGCGTCGACATCGTACCCCTCGCGGGTGATGTGGTGGCCGCCTCCCAGGTTGAGCCACTTCATACGGGGAAGGAACTCCCCGAACTTTTCCTCGAACACGCGGGCGGTGCGCTCCAGCGGCTCGAAAAGCTGCTCGCACAGGGTATGGAAGTGGAGCCCTTCGATGCCGTCCAGGGAACGCCCCTCGAACTCGGCACGCCTGATACCGAGCCGCGACTTCGGCGCGCAGGGATCGTAGAGTTCGGTGTGCCCCTCCGAGTGCTCCGGGTTCACCCGCAATCCGATGGAAATCCGCCCCCTCTCCTTTTCCCACAGGGGTCGAAACCGCTCCAGCTGGGCGAAGGAATTGAAGACCAGGTGGTTGGAGATTTCCAGCAAATCCAGGACATCACTCTCCTTGAAGGCCGCGGCAAAGCTGTGCACCTCCCGGCCAAACTCCTCCCGGCCGAGCCGCGCCTCCCACGGCGAGCTGGCGCAGACGCCGTGCAGGGTTTCCCGGATTATGGGGAAAACACTCCACATGGAGAACGCCTTTAACGCCATAAGTATCTTGGCCCCGCTCCGCTTCTGGACTTCATCCAGAATAGCCAGATTGTGGCGCAGTCTCCCCAGGTCCGCCACGTAGGCGGGGGATGGGGAAAGTTCAAGGATTTTATCGATGTCGATTCCGGTCA